>NZ_QETL01000001.1:0-319151 GCF_003105135.1 Stenotrophomonas sp. SPM
TGGCTTTGCCAAGGGCTCTGACCCCATCAAGCCTCATCGTTCCATCCATGCGTGCAATAGCCACTTGCGCACAGGAACCACAGGTCTAGAATGCGCCCCATGAACCGGATGCCGCTCCTGAAGTTTTTCACCCTGACCCGCGCAAGCGCGGAACGGGCGTGTCTGCCTGGAGTGCCACGGGGCCGTTGATCCGGCCATCGATGGACCATCCACAGAGCGCCCTTCGGGGCGCTCTTTTTGTTTCCGCCATTTCATTCCACCCGTAACACCGAGGAGAACGTGCCATGCACCAGATCGCCGATACCGAACGCTAGCCGCGCGCCCTGTCGCCAACCGGGGTGCGCGGCCCCTGAAGTTGGCTTTGCAGGAACCTATCTCATGAACACCCACGTCCTTTCCCGCCGTCGCAACCTCGGCATCATTGCCCACATCGACGCCGGTAAAACCACGCTGACCGAACGCCTGCTGTGGAAAAGCGGCGAGATCCATCGCGTCGGCGAAGTGCACGACGGCAATGCGACCACCGATTTCTCGGCGATCGAGCGAGAACGCGGCATCACCATCGGCGCGGCCGCCGTGCAGGCGCAGTGGGCGCCGCGCGATCTGCCGCCGCATCGGCTGACCCTGATCGACACTCCCGGTCACATCGACTTCGCCATTGAAGTCGAGCGTTCGCTGCGCGTGCTCGACGGTGCCGTGGCCGTGTTCTCGGCCGTCGACGGCGTGCAGCCGCAGTCGGAAACCGTGTGGCGCCAGGCGCGCCGGCATCGCGTGCCGCTCATTGCCTTCGTCAACAAGATGGACCGCGTCGGCGCATCGTTTGAGCGTGTGCTGGAGCAGCTGCAGGACAAGCTGCAGGCGCGGCCGTGGGCGCTGGGTGTGCCGTTGGGCAGCGAGAGCGACTTCCATGGCTGGGTCGACCTGGTCGACGAGCGCGTGCTGCGCTGGCAGGACGGCGCTGCGGCGTCCATCACCCCCTGGGGCGAAGGCGAGCGCGTGCAGTGGCAGGCGCAGCGTCAGGCGCTGATCGAGGCCGTGGCCGACCATGACGACGTGCTGGCCACGGCGTGGCTGGAGGGTGCGGCGATCGATGCGGCGATGCTGCGCGCGGCGATCCGCCGGGCCACGCTGGCCGGTGCCGGCGTGCCGGTGCTGGCGGGCGCGGCTTTCAAGGACAAAGGCATCGAAACGCTGCTGGACGCGGTGGTCGATTACCTGCCGTCGCCGCTGGATCGCCCGGCTGTCACTGCCGAAGCGGAACACGCTGAGGTGTCGCTGCCGCCGGACCCGGACGGTCCGCTGGCGGGCCTGCTGTTCAAGATCACCCACCAGCAGCACGGCGCATTGAGCTTCGTACGGCTGTACTCGGGCACCTTGAAGGTGGGCGATGCCATTGCCAGTTCGCATCACCCGCAGGGGCGCCGCGTCAGCCGGCTGGTGCGCGTGCAGGCCGACCAGACCCACGACATCGAGCAGGCCGTGGCCGGCGATATCGTCGCGGTGCTGGGCTGGAAGGATGCCGTCAGTGGTGAAACGCTGAGCGGGCGAGGGCAGCCGTTGCGTCTGGAGAGCATCCAGTCGCAGGCGCCGGTACTGGCCTGGCGGCTGGAGCCAGCACGCGCGGCCGACCTCATCCGTATGGCGCAGGGCCTGGCCAGCCTGGCCCAGGAAGACCCGTCGTTCAAGGTGGAGACCGAGCGCGACAGTGGTGAAACCCTGGTCTGGGGCATGGGCGAGCTGCACCTGGAGGTGATGGTCGAGCGGCTGCGCAGCGAATGGAAGGTCGATGTCGGCGTGGGCGCGCCGCGCGTGGCCTACCAGGAAACGCCGTTGCGCGCGTTGTCCGGCGTGGTTGGCCGGGTCTCCAAGCAGAACGGTGGCCAGGGCCAGTTCGCCCATGTGGTGCTGGACGTGGTGCCGCGCGACGACGACCAGGTCGTGTTCAACGACCGCATCGTCGGTGGCGTGGTGCCGCGCGGCTTCGTCGCTGCGGTGGAAAAGGGTGTGCGTGCGGCGCTGACGTCCGGGCCGCAGGGGCATCCGGTGGTGGGCATCGAGATCAGCCTGGTCGATGGGGAAACCCATGCCAAGGACTCCTCGGAGATGGCCTTCCACCGTGCCGGCGGCGAGGCGATCAAGGCCGCCCTGGTCGCGGGCGGTACGCAGCTGCTGGAGCCGGTGATGGCAGTGACGGTGCATTCGCCGTCGGCCTCGGTTGGTGATGTGGTGGGCGACCTCAACCGTCGCCACGGCCGCATCGCTCGCATCGACGACCAGGAAGGTCGTGCCGAGGTCAGTGGTTTTGCACCGCTGGCCAACCTGGTGGGGTACACCACATCGCTGCGCTCGCTCAGCCAGGGGCGCGCCAGCAGTGAAGCGCATCTGCACGGGTACGAGCCGGTGCGCGCTGCGTGATGCAAGGCAGAGGGAGTCCGTTCGCGGGCTTCCTCTTTTGTTTGAGCGTGTTTTGCGCGTGTCATGCGCATCCACGCATGGCGTGGATCTACAATGTGCGAGTGGGATGATGCGCGCCGGCCCGCGCTGCAATGCAGCAAAACTGCAGAAAAAGCTGGATTAAAGTGATGCCTCACGATAAATTGCGCACCCCCTGTTGATTTGCTGCCGATCGCACCCGCCATGCGTGATGACAACGACCCCGGAACCCTGGAGCTGACCCTGCCGCGCAAGCGCGGTCGGCCACCCAAGTTCGGGTACGCAATGAGCGATGCGCAGCGGGCTGCGCGCTACCGTGCGCGCAGGGCAGGGCAGGCCAACCACGCCGATGTGCGCTCGTGCAGCGACATGGTGCTGCTGGACAAGATCCGCGCGGCCGTCAGTGCCCGCGACACCGAGCTTGCCGGCTTCCTGGTCCACGTGCTGTGGCAACGCTACCCGCTGCAGCTGAAATAAATTCGCGTCGGGGTGGCTCTTGCCATCCGGCTTGTTGATAATGCGGGGTTCAGGTTGTTCCCGCTGGCGCGCCCGGGATGGCAGGCGTGCATGTTCGACATGGCTTTGACGATGACCACCACCAGCGACACCACCACCGAAGCTGCACAGAGCGGCGCGCCCCTGTTCTACACCCGTCCGGTGCCGCTGCAGGCCGACGTGCATGCCGATGTGCGCATCCTGCCGGGCAAGCTGGAGTTCGCTGCAGGCAGCAACTCGATCCCGCTGGTGCTCGGCGAATTCTCCCTGGCGCTGCACCACTTCCCGATTCTGTTCGCCGGCCCGACCGCCGTGCCGATGGCCGCCGTCGGCATCACCACCGAAAACCTGTTCATCACCGATGGCCTGTGGGCGGATGAGACCTACATCCCGGCCTACCTGCGTCGCCACCCCTTCATCTTCATCGATACCGGCAAGGACAATGACTTCCTGCTGGGCATCGACGAAGAGAGCCCGCGCATCGTGCGTGGCGGCGAAGAAGGCCAGCCGCTGTTCGTTGATGGCAAGGCTACCGACATGGTGCAGCAGGCGCTGGAATTCTGCGGCCAGTTCACCCGCGAGCACGAACAGACCCAGGCCTTCTCCAAGGCGCTGCTGGAAAACAATCTGCTGGTCGAACGCAACGCCACCATCCGCCTGCCCGATGGTCGTGAGTTCAACCTCAATGGCTTCTTCGTGGTGGACGTGGAGAAGTTCGTCGCGCTGCCGGACGTCACGGTCGTCGAATGGCACCGCAGCGGCTGGCTGGCTCTGATTCACCAGCACCTGATGTCGCTGGGTCGCTTCAACGACCTGACCCGTCGCCAGGCCGAGCGCAACGCAGCCTGAGTCAGGACTCTGGCGCGGCGGGAAGATCGCCGCGCCAGAGACGCAACACCCGCAGCAGCCGCTGCGCTTCGGGCCAGTGCGGGGCGGCGGCGTTGCCCACACTCCACAGTTCACCCGCCACGTCCCGCATGGCGGCGACGCCGCGCATCTGCAGGACGCCCTGCAGGCGGTGGGCATGATGACGCAGCGCCGGTGCATCCCGCGCGCCCATGGCCTGCTGCAACAACGCCATTTCCGCGCGGATGTCCTGATCGTAGTCCGCAAGCAGCTGCGTCGTCACGTCGGTTGCGGACAGCGAATCTGTGCCGCCCAGGTCGAGTGCCTTCAGCAGTGGCTCGATCTGCAGCGGCTTGACCAGTACATCATCGAATCCCGCACGCTGACAGCGCTGCAGGTACTCATCGCCGCTGTGCCCTGACAGTGCGAGCAGGCATGCCCGATTCGCCAGGTCGAGCTCCTGCGCGCGCAACTGCGTGGCGAGCGTATAGCCATCCATCGCGTCCAGTTCTATATCAAGCAGGACGACCGACGCGGGTGAGGCGGCCTGCTGGGGCCAATGGCTGCATCTGCCGTACCGGCATCGACCAGCGCCAGTGCCGCATGCATGTTAGGCGTCGCAAGAACCTGCGCCTGCGAATGGCGCGCGGCCAGCCAGTCAGGGTAGGGGTCGCCTTCTACCGCGGCCAGCTTCAGGCCGTTCAATCCGCTGGCATCGTGGGGCAGGGGAGTGCCCAGCGGGCCTGCAAATACGGTATCGCCACCGCGAAACGGGCGGGACTGGATGAGACTGGCACAGGGCAAATGCAGGTCGGTTGCCGCACCTTGCACCAGTACCAGGTCAGCCTGCCGCGTGCAGACGGCCGCGATAGCGGCGAGGGTGCTGTCATACGGCTGTTCGACGAACGATAGGCCGGATTGCTGCGCCACCAATTTCGCATAACCATGCGCAATGGTGGGCGGCACGTCCGCCTGTGCCTGCTCGGGAAATGGTCGCAGCATCGGTCCAGTTGCGACACGCACTGGCCGCTGCGGATGCCCGGATGATTGCGGGCCATCCATTGTGGCGCTGGTCAGCAGGCAGGCTGCGAGTGACGCAATCGCCAAGCGCAGCCCCATTACCGCGATCACAGCGCCTGCAACTGGGTGCGCAGCGCGTAGATTTCGGCGTCATTACGCAGGCCCAGCTTGCGTAGCGCGGCTTTCTTCTGGGTGCTGATGGTCTTGATGCTGCGGTGGCGCTGCACTGCGATTTCGGACACTGTCATGCCGTCCAGCAGTAGATGCAGCACCTCGCGTTCGTTGCGACTGAGAGGTTCACGCGTAGGCGGCAGCTTGCATCCGGGCGGAAGCCGGAACAGACCCTGGGACACCCGGATCACTGCGTCTGACAGCTCGGACAGCGGCTCGCATTTGCTCACGTAGCCGCTGATTCCAGCATCCAACAGCACATGGATGCCGGCGTTCGACGAGTGCCCGGCAAACGCGAGCAGCGGCACCCGCGGTGCGCATTCGCGTAGCTTCAGTACCAGCTCTGGGCCGGTCAGGTCGTCCAAGCCCAGGGTGATGTCGATGATGGCCACGTCCACCGGGTGATTCATCAGGTACTGCAGCAGTGGCGTGCTGTGGCCATGGCTGGCGACGATCCTGAAGCGCGTATCGGTGCCGAGGTGCATGCCGACCCCTCGTCGGACGACATCATGATCGTCGAGCAGTGCCAGTCGAAGGCGACGCGGTGCAGGATATCCATTCATGCGCAGGGAGGTGATCGTCGCCCAGAGGCGTGGCGCTCATTCTGGCGCTGTCATCCTGGCGGTCATCGAATTCGTACGATTTTTGCGACTATTCCTAAATGGAGGTCTGCCTGCTGGGTTTTGGGTTTTGAAATCTGGAGGTCAGGGCCTTGGATGGGCGCTCAGAATCCAAGGAATTTTTGGCTATTTATGTGACGCGTCACGGCCATTTGGTTGGACGGTCCATGAGGAGGCGACATGCGGAGCGCAATCCGGTGGCGTGTTGCGGTCCTGGCGATGGCGTTGACGTTTTCCAATGCTGGATCGGCGCAGAAGGCTCATTACGCTCTGGATGAAAAGCGCATCGAAGTTGTCGGCGTCATGGCGATCGTTCCGGGCGGTCGGACACTGGGATCCATAAGTCTGGATGATGGCCGGTGTTTTGACCTGGCGTTGCCAGATAGTGTGTTGAAGCAACGGCGGAGTTGGCAGAACACGCGCGTGATGGTAAGTGGGCCATTGATGTACTGGCCTCAGGGGTTGGTTGCCGGGCTCATGTGGATCGACATCAAGGACCGGAAGGTTGAGGGCTCAGGGTGTTCGGGGAGCATCATCTATGTGTAGGGGATCAGGAGGCTGTAGGTGCTGTCTTGGCCCACGCTGCTGAGAACATAATATACATTATGCGAAATTGTGGATGGCCCGTGTATTGTGGATGGCCCGTGTTGCGGCCTTCGTCTCCTCCGCATGGCAACGGCTGGGCCTCTGGCTCGGCTCTTGCCTCCGGGTGTTCATCGCAGACATTCTTAGTGTGCCATTGCAGAGATTTCAGATTCTGAGGTAGAAAATTTCAGTGCAACACGGTCCATTGCAGAAAATCTTGACTTGCGAGTGATGCGACGTAGAAAGTACCGACTCGCGGATGATGCAACGCAGAGATTATCGACTCACGGATGATGCAACCCAGTCGGCTTGTGCCTCAACTGGCTGACCGAGATCTGGCATCTCTGCTGGGGGGGGGGCTCCTCGGAGCTCTTGGGTGAAATTCGAGGCGCTTGGATTGAGATAGAGCATGGAGGTGACCGACGATCACCGGCGGTGGCGGCACTGTGCCAGATGTCTGCTGATCACGCCATGGCAGTACAGGCCCTGGTCGCTACCCTGCCCCATTCAGCAATTTCGCTGGTCCGGCCCCAGTGCGAGGCCCTAGTGCGTGCAGTCTGAGGGTCGGCAGGGAATCATTACGTACAGGGCCAAAAGCTGCCTAAGCGACTGAATTTCCAGGTTGATTGCTCGTCTCTCGGGCAGGTTCTACCCATCTATGGGGTCTGTTCAAGCACCTTGGCTGTGTAGCTCAGCGGCGCCACTTCCCTTTCAAGATCCAGGTGGTAATCGCCGAAGCGATTGATGTGGCTGGTCCGATAAGGCGACAGGCCGGCCAGGATCTCGGGCGTCAGTTCAATCCCCTCCTTCCTCATCTCGGCCAAGGTCCGGCTCATGCCTTCCACGTTGTGGAGGATGATCATGTTGGCCACCAGCTGGCTGTACTTGATGATCTTGCGCTGCTCGTGTTGGACGTTCTCAGCAATGATCCCCTGGCTGCCAAAGAACACCCATTTCACGAAGCCGTTGTATTCCTCGCTCTTGTTGGTGGCAGCATGGATCGTTTTGCGGATCTCATTGTCATCAATGTAGCGCAGCAAGAACAGCGTTCGAACGGCCTTGCCAAGTTCCCGGAAGGCGAAGTACAGCTTGTTCTTCCGGCTGTAGGTGCCCAGCCGGCGCAGGATCGAGGACGCGGTGATCTTGCCCAATCGGATTGAGATCACCACCCGCAGCATGTCGTGGAGATGGGTGGCGATCAGTTGCCAGTCGATGCTGTCCCCGAACAGTGCCTGGATGTTCTTATAAGCCCTACCCGGTTCGGGCCGAAAGAATGTCAGGTCCTTGATGTTCCGGATCCGGGGCATCAGCTGGATGCCCAGCATGTGGGCCAGGCCGAAGACCGGGTAGCTTTGGGCCTGCGTGTCGCCATGGACGATCTCAGGCTGGATGTCGGAAGTGTTGGCCAACAGACCGTCGAGGATGTAGATGCCCTCGTGCACGCCACAGGGAATGAAGTGGCTGAAGAGCGCCACGTATTTATCGGACACATGGTAGTAGCCGATGCCACCGTAGCCGCCGTAGCGGATGTGATACTCCGACAGCAGGTTGTCCTCGTACACGCTCCACTTCGTGCCATCAGCTGATGCGCTCTTGCCGCTGCCCCAATAGCCAGGCAGGTCGAATTTGTTGTAGGTATTGATGACCTCCACGATGGCCTTCTCAAGCACATCCTCGGTCACGTATTTCAGGTTGAGCCAAGCGACTTGGCGCCGGCTGAAGCCCTTGATCGACCGCGCCGTCTGCGTCGGCCCCAGGTTGCAGCCATAGCAAAATAGCGTGGTGATCACACGTCGGGGCAGATCTTCGACCTGGCTCTCGGTGCCGGCGATCGGGCGGAAGAAACGGTGCAGATCCAGCCATTGGCTGGCATCGATCAGGACATCGACGATGCTGGATTCTGGAAGCCGTTCGGCGATGAGGCGATCCACCGTGGTAATCGCGCTGGAGACTTCGGCGCGTTGCCCCTTCCGCAGCACCAGGCGCCCATCCAGGATGTCCGCATGTACGTTCTCCGGGAAACGCGCGTCGACCTCATCGGCCAGGGAGGTCAATTGTGCGCGCAATCCCGCCACGAAAGACTCGGCGTCGGTGGGCAGGCCTGAGACCTGGCCATAGGCTTCCAGTTCTTGGGCAAAGGTGGCTTCATCGACCAACTGCTCACGGTAGTCATCAAACCGTTCGCTGCTGGGAATGAAGAGATCTCCGGACTTAAGTTCGTCCTTGACCTGCACCAGCACGGCCAGCTCGAAGTACTTACGGTGCATCCAGCCGGCGCCGGCTGCACTGGCCCGCTTGCCGAACACGTGCTGACGCCAGAGCTTGGACATCCAGTCAAAGTCCTTTTCCGGGTCCAAACCGAGGGAGGCGACCTCGATCAGCTCACGGCGCTGGTTGCGCAGCGAGAGCACCGCTGCGATCAGCGGCTCCATGCCGGCATCGTGGCTGGTCGCCCGAAGTTTCATCAGCTCCAGCCCATTGAACAGCAGCGGCCTGACCGCGCCATAGGGCTGCAGCATGAATGGCAGGTAGTTCTTCCCGGCGTAGGCCATATGTTCTTCGCATTCGGCCAGCAAGGTCGACACTTCCGCTTCCAGGCTGTTGTCGATGGCATCCACGCGCTGACTATCGCTGCCGTCGAGCTGATAGGCCTGCAGGATCTCCTTGAGCTGGCCGATGAGGAAGTCGGCCCGCTTGGCATGTTCGAGCTGGTAGGCCAGCAGCTTCTGCTGGGCCGTGTTCTCCAGCCCGCGCACCTGCTTGATGAACAACTCGGCTGCATCATCGAGTGTTTTGGCATGCTGGGCGCGAATGAAGATGGTGGCCAGCGCATAGCGCTTGTCCGGAGCCAGTTCGGCCAGCTCGCTGGCGTCATAGGCCCGAGCCATTGCACGGAACTGCTTGAGCTTGGGCACCGGCACATCAATGGGAGGCAGCTGGTCGGCCAACTGCTGCAGCATGCGGATGTGCTGCAGGTAGAACCGAACTTCCTTGTTGGTGGGCCGGCCGGGCTCGCGCTTGAGTGATTGCCAGCCGGTGAACCTGGACCCTTCCGGTGCGCGCAGCAGTTCGTCGATGAGCGTGCGCGTGGCGGGCGTCAGCGCGTGGCTGATACTGCGGTAGTAGCCCAGGTTGACCCGCTCGCGGGCACCGATGGCGGCCAGCTCCAGGGTGCGGAAGCCGGGCAGTTCGTAGCGATGGTGCACCAGCTCTTCGAGCAGGACGTTCACGATGTCCGGGATGGTGTGCTTGGTCTGGGCTGCTCCGGTGGCCACGGTGTCCAGCCAAGCCAAGCCCGATTTATCCAGGGGACGTACCCCGATGAATTGCCGAAGCTGCGGCATATGCCGGCGCTGGCTGCCGGAAGCGTCGTAGCGTTCGAGCTGGTCGGTGTCCAATACGCGCCCGAGTCGGGCGGCCTTGGCGATGTGCTTCCTGATCCGCTCGGGTACGTCGGCCAACACCGTGAAGTAGCCCAAGCGTTGGAAGAGCTTGAGATGAATCAGTACCGCCAGCTGCGGACCCGGCTGGGTGGTCAGCTGCTTGGCGAATGCAATCTCAGCGGCGGTCGGGGTATAGATCTCCTCCAGTTCCTTGGCGGTGGGATCAGGCTTCAGTCGCGGGTAGGCGGTCTCGTGAAGGGTAGCCATTGGATCCGGAGGGTGTGAGGGGGATCAGTCCCAGTGCCGGCCGTCGTCTGTACTGAGCGACGCTTCCAGGAAGCACTGGTGCGTATCGGCCATGCGGTGCATGTCATCGAGCAACGTGGCCAGGATTTCATCCAGATCCCTTTCGGGATCGGTGGGAGCAGTCAACTGGTACTCGCTGCTGGCGGTGTTCAGCCGCACCGCTTGGAACGGGGCCAAGCAGATCTCTTCAATTCGGCCTCGGGCCTTGGCCGCGCCGCGGCCCGTGCGGGCAAACGGGGTCAGCACCATGCGCAGGCGCAGCTGCAGGGCCGATTTGCCCTCCGGCGCCGGCAGTGCCATCGCCGGTACCGGCACGGTTGGACTGGGCAGGCTTGCTTCAATGCGGTCCCGGGCAAACGGGTCACGCCCGTCCAGGTAACGCATGGCCGACTGCACATCGCGCCAGCCCACGTACTCCATCAAGGCCTTCATGTCCCAGCCCTGGTCGTTGGCCCAGCTGGCAAAGCCGCGGCGCAGCGAATGGCTGCTGTGGAGCCCCGCATCCGCAAAGCCCGCACTGGCCAGCAGCTCGCGCAGCAGGCGCACCAGGCTGTTGGGATGGAGACCTTCGGCGCTTACCTGGCCCCATTGGTTGACTGCACGAAACACCGGCCCTTCTTGCAGGTCAGCCGCCTGCAGCCAGGTTTGGGTCGCCTCCACCGGACATAAACGCGACAGCGCCGGCACCTTGTAGGTGACGCCGGCTGCCTGCCGATCACCCTTGCTGCGTGGCAGGAAGCAGGTCATCCCCTGTCCCGGCACCAGCGTGAGATGGGCCACGTCCAGGCGCAGCAGTTCATCGCCACGGAAGCCCCGCCAGAACCCGAGCAGCACCAGCGCTCGGTCGCGTTGATGGCGCAGCACCGCGGCTCCGTCGCCCCGGGCATGTGCCGCAGCGATCGCCGCGGCCAGCCAGTCATCGAGCTCGACCAGCCGCCGAATCTGGAGCGGCGCGGCCTGCTTGACCTGGGCCGGGTGCAGGGTCTGGATGCCTTTGAGGACCTTGCGCACCAGCGGCGACCGGGTGGGATCGACAAATCCGTGGTCACGGTGCCAAGAGGCGATGGCCGCCAGGCGTTGGCGGAGGGTGCTGGCCGCCAAGGTCTGCGCATAAGCGGCCAGGTACCGGGCCACGCTGTCAGGTGTCGCTGGGAGGTGGCCTTGCCATTCAACCTCGAAGTGCCGCAGCGCCGACGCATAGCTGCGCACCGTGTTCTGGCGCGTGGCCGCATCGAGGTAGCGGTCCAGTTCGGTCACTGGCGCGTGGCCTCCACGGAGGTCGGCTGGCGCAGGGTCGACAGGATGGTGCATTCGGCCCGCTGGCCGCCATGGCAACTGGCAATCACCCGTTCCAGCTCGCTGGCCATGCGCTGCAGGTCGGCCATGCGGGCGCGCACGTCGGCCAGATGGCTGCGGGCCAACCGGTCCACGTCCCCACACGAAAGCTCCTCATCGCCGGCCAGCTGCAGCAGGCTGCGGACCTCCTCTAGGCTGAAGCCCAGGTCCCGGCCACGCGCAATGAAGCGCAGCCGCTCGATGTCGGCCGGACCATAGACCCGGTAGCCGTTGCCCGTGCGCCCCGGGCGCGGCAGCAGCCCGATTCGCTCGTAATAGCGAATCGTCTCCAAGTGGCATCCGCTGGCGTCGGCAGCCTGACTGATTTTCATTCGTAGTACGCTTGACTCCGTAGTAGCTACGGACTTTACGCTGAACCCGTATCCGCCGCCACTCCGGCCGCGGCGCTGCATGTGACGACCATGCCACTGCCCATCGCCTTGATTCGCTCCTGCCTGATTGCCTTGCTGATCGGCTGGGTTCTGCCCGCTTCTGCTCAGGGGGAGCCTGCCGCAGCAGACCTGCGCCAAACCTGGCAGATGCTCGATTACATCGCGGTCGACTACCCCGGCGCGGTCCAGGCCGGCCGCGTAATTGCCCCCAACGAATACGCCGAAATGAGCGAGTTTGCCGGCGCCGTGCGCAGTCAGCTGGCAGCATTGCCCGGTGGCCAGAACCAGCAGGAGCTGACGGCCCAGGCCGACCGCCTGGTCCAGGCGGTGGCAGAGAAGGCCGACCCGGCGCAAGTGGCAACGTTGGCGCGCGGGCTCGGCACGACGCTGTTGGCCCGCTACCCGATCGGCGCTGTTCCGGCGAGCCCGCCGAAGACCTCCCAGGCCGCGTCCATCTACAGCCAGCAGTGCGCGGCCTGTCACGGCCCCACAGGTCACGGTGATGGCCCCGCCGCGCAAGCGTTAAGTCCGCCGCCGATCGCGTTCACCGATGCCACTCGCGCCGCGCAGCGAACGCCGCTGTCGTTGTACGAGGTCATTTCCCAGGGTGTGCCGGGTACCAGCATGGTCAGCTTCTCTGGGCTGTCAGAAAGTGATCGCTGGGCGTTGGCATTCTATGTGGGCAGCTTGGGGTACTCCTCGCAAGCCAAGGCTCAAGGTGAGGCGTTATGGCGCACCAGTGCCGAGGCCCATACGCACATTCCCTCGCTCGAAGCGCTGACACGCACGCGAGAGGCCGATCTTGCCACCACGATGCCCGCCGATCAGGCAAACGCGATCATCGCCTACCTGCGTTCGCAGCCACAGGCAGTAAACGAAGCGGTACCAGGAGCCGATCGCTTTGCGGTGGCGCGGCAGCGACTGGCCGCCAGCCAGCGCGCTTACGCTGATGAGGACCTGGCTCAAGCCAAAAAGCTTGCGCTCTCGTCCTATCTGGATGGTGTAGAGCCGCTTGAACCCACGCTGGCCACGCGCAATCCGTCATTGCTGCGAGAGATCGAGACGGCCATGGCAGGCTACCGCGCGCAGCTGGATCAGCATGCGCCCGCGGCTGACGTTGCCGGGCAGGCAGCGCAAATTGCCCAGCTGTTTGATCGCGCGGACGTGGCGCTGCAGGACACCCGAATAGGCGCCAGCACCGCGTTTCTAGGCAGCTTTACCATCTTGGTACGCGAAGGACTGGAAGCGCTGCTGATCGTGATTGGTATCGTGGCGTTCTTGCGTAAAGCCGAGCGGTCTGATGTGTTGCCGTATGTGCATGCGGGTTGGATCTGCGCGTTGTTGGCAGGCGCAGCTACCTGGGCAGTGGCCACTTACTTTGTTGATATCAGCGGTGCGAACCGGGAAGTCACTGAGGGCGTCTCGGCCTTGTTCGCTGCCGCTGTCCTGCTCAGCGTAGGCATCTGGATGCACCAAAAGAGCCTTGCAGGGCGGTGGCAGGAGTACCTGCACGCCAAGCTGACGACTGCGCTGACACGGCGCTCGGCTGTTTTCCTGTTCATGCTGGCCTTTGTCGCGGTGTACCGCGAGGTGTTTGAGACGATCTTGTTCTACATCGCGATGTGGAGCGATCAGGCGTCCACCGCCATCCTCGCAGGCCTGGTGGCGGGAATCGCGGTGTTGGCTGCGGTGGCGTACTGGATGCTGCGCATGAGCAGGCGACTGCCGATTGGCCGGTTCTTTTCGATCAGCTCGATTCTCATCGCGGTGATGGCGGTCATCCTGATAGGTAAAGGCGTGGCCGCGTTGCAGGAAGCGGGCTGGATCTCTCAAACGCCGCTCGCGTTGCCGCGCATCGAATGGATCGGCCTGTATCCCACCTGGCAGTCGCTGCTGGCGCAGGTACTGGTAGGCACCGCCGCTATCGTGGGGTTCCTCGCCAATGCCCGTTCCGGTGTGCGTAGACAGCCAGGCGCAAACAAGCAATGAAACAACACAGCAGAGGACCAGGACATGAGTGATTGCGGGTGCCACCACGAAGCCAAGAACAAGGAGGAGCGGCGCATCCTCTGGATCGCCTTGGTGCTGAATGCAGCGATGGCCGTGATCGGCGGCATTGCCGGCTGGATTGCCCATTCCACCGGGCTGCTGGCTGACGCGCTGGACATGCTGTCTGACGCCACCGCCTATGCCATTGGCCTGGTCGCTATCGGGCGCACGGCGCGCTTCAAGGCCAACGCCGCGTGGGTCAGTGGCAGCGTGCTGCTGGTGCTGGGCGTAGGCGTGCTGGTCGAAGTCGGCCGCCGGGTGATGTACGGCGCCGAGCCGGTCAGCGGTTGGATGATCGGTACCGCTCTGGTCTCGCTGGCCGTGAACCTGAAGGTGCTCCGTATGCTCGCCCCCTTGAAGTCCGGCGAAGTGCATCTGCGAGCGACCTGGCTGTTTACCCGCGCCGATGTGGTGGCCAACGTTGGGGTGATTCTGGCCGGCCTGTTGGTGTGGTGGCTGGCCAGCCCCTACCCGGATTTCGTGATCGGCGCCCTGATCGGCCTGTATGTGATCAAGGAGGCTTTCGAGATCTTGGGTGATGCTCGCCGGGCGCGTGCCGACGCGCGCAAAACGCCTGCATGACAGCGCTTGGCCGGCTGAGCTGTGGCCTGCGCTGGCTGCTGCTGGCGCACTTGGCCGTGGGCCTTGTGACGCAGCCGGTGCTGGCAGTGGTTGGCGAGCTCCATGCTCAAACCCATCTGGCCGCGGCCGACCATGACCCGGCAGTGGCATCACCAGCTTCCGAGCGTGGCGTAGACGCCGCGCTGCACCGGCTACAGCAGCTGGTGCTGTGCTGTAGCCAGGCCGCGCCGGCTCCAGAAATAGTGTTGGCCATTGCTCATATCGGCCGGCATTGGCCGTCGGCGACAGCCCATGCGGACAGATATCGGCATGAGCACCTGCTCGCGCCGTTCCGGCCGCCGATCGCAGGGTGATGCGCGCCGGCGTGCGCCGGATCCCTGTTGGCTATCGAAAATTCTGGAGTACTTCATGCATGTGCGATTGGCGGCCCTGGCCGCGTGGCTACTGTTGAGCGCGGCGGCAACGCCGGCGACAGCAGAAGAGCTGATGACCTTGGACGACGCGTTTGCACGCGTGGCCCAAACCCACCCCGAGCTGCGCCTGGTCGATGCGCGGGCCACCGTGCTTGCGGCCGAGCGGGACCAGGCTGTGCAGCGGCCACCGTGGACGTTGGGGGCGGAGGTTGAAAATGCGCTGGGCACGGGCGCGGCCCGTGGCCTGGACAGCGCGGAGTTGACCTTGAGCCTGAGCTCGGTCCTGGAGCGCGGCGGCAAGCTCGACGCCCGCCGCACCTTGGCCCAAAGCCGGATTGATGCACTGGCCGTGCAGCGCGAGACCGGGCGGCTGGACCTGCTCGCCGAGACGGCGCAGCGCTATTTGGCCGTTGTCGGTGCCGACCGGCAACGTAGCCTGGCGAACATGGATGTCGGCCAGCGCCAGCGGACCGTCGCCGCTGCCCGGCAGCGCCTGCAGGCTGGCGCGTCTCCCGAATCGGTGGTGCTCACCGCACAAGCAGCACTGGCGCGAGCAGAATTGACCCGTGATCGGGCCGAGCAGCAGCGCATTGCCGCCCGACAGCACCTTGCTGCCCTCTGGGGCGAACGTGCTCCGAGCTTCGAGGTGGCCGCGGCCGATCCCATGGCCCTGCCGGCGATCGCGTCCATGCAGTCGCTGGCCGAGGAATTGGAGCGCACTCCCGAGTTGGCGCAGTTTGTCGATGCCCGCCGGATCGCGCAGGCACGACTGCAGCTGGCGCGTTCGGCGGCCTCGCCGGACCTGTCCTGGCAGCTCGGTGTGCGCCGCCTGCAGGAGACCGACGACACCGCGCTGGTGGCCAGCCTGTCCATGCCGCTGGGCAGCCGCAGCCGCGCACAGCCGGAGATCCGCGCCGGCGAAGCCGAACTGGAGGTCCTGACGATCGAGCGTGAGGCCAAGGGCCTGTCGCTGTACTCCACGCTGGTCGAGGCCCACGGCCGCTATACCGTGGCGCAGGCCGAGGTGGCGCGGCTGCAAGGCGACGTGCTGCCGAAGCTGGCCCGGGCCGAGCAGGCTGCCGAGCGCGCCTATCGCGCCGGCGCGATCAGCTACCTGGAATGGGCACAGTTGCAATCCGAACGCACGGCCATGGCCCAGCAGCAGCTGGACGTGGCGCTCGATGCGCAGCGCGCCCTGATCGAAATTCAACGACTGACCGGCCAGGCGCTTGTAACGCCGCCGGCGGCCACTTCCATTGGAGAGACCCCATGAATCGCTTTTCCTGGACCGCACTGGGCATGGCCCTGATGCTGGCCGCCTGCAACGCGTCGGCCCCCAACGAAGCCTCTGAGGGCGCCGCCGCCGCTGAGGGCGAAGAGCACGGCGAGCACGAGGAAGCGCCGCTGGAAACCAAGATCGCCGCCAAAGCTGCGCAGGCGGCGGGTATCCAGGTCGCGCCGGCGGGTCCAGGTGAGATTGCTGACGAGCATGAGGTGCAAGGGCTGCTGACCCCGATCGATGGGCGCATCGCGCAGGTCACTGCACGCTTCCCCGGACCGGTCCGTTCTGTGCGAGCGGGCGTGGGTGATCAGGTGCGTGCCGGCCAGGCACTGGCAACCGTGGAGAGCAACCTGAGTCTGACCACCTACACCGTCACCGCGCCGATCAATGGCGTGGTCATGGCGCGTACGGCCGCTGTGGGCATGGCGGCCGCTGAGGGCGCACCGCTGTTCGAGGTCGCCGATCTTTCCACGCTGTGGGTGGACCTGCACATCTTCGGCGCCGACGTCCAGCACATCGGTGCCGGCGTACCGGTGACGGTCACCCGCTTGAGCGATGGCGTCACGGCGCAAACCACCTTGGAGCGCGTCCTGCCCGGCACTGCCACCGCCAGCCAAAGCACCATTGCGCGCGCCACGGTGGCCAACACCGATGGCCTGTGGCGGCCGGGTTCGGCGGTCAAAGCGCGGGTCACCGTGGATCGCCAATCGGCGGCGCTGGTAGTGCCGATCACCGCGCTGCAAACCGCAGAAGACCAGGACGTGGTCTACGTGCAGCAGGGCGAGACCTACCATACCCGGCCGGTCAAGCTGGGGCGCCGCGACGCCGAACGCGCCGAAGTGCTGGAAGGCCTCAAGGCCGGTGAACAGGTGGTGGTGGCCCAGAGCTTCCTGATCAAGGCCGACATCGAAAAGTCCACCGTGGAAGAGGAATGAGGCCCGCCATGCTCGAACGCCTCATTGGGCTGTCCATTCGCCATCGCTGGCTGACCCTGGTGCTCACCGCTGCGCTGGTTGCGCTGGGCGTGTGGAGCTACCGTCACCTTTCCATCGACGCCACACCGGACATCACCAACGTCCAGGTCCAGATCAACACCCAGGCCCCGGGTTACTCGCCGCTGGAGGCCGAGCAACGGGTCACCTTCGCCATCGAAACGGCCATGGCCGGCCTACCCAAGCTGGACTACAGCCGCTCGCTGTCGCGCTACGGTCTTTCGCAGGTCACCGTGGTGTTCAAGGACGGCACCGACTTGTACTTTGCCCGCCAGCAAGTCGCCGAGCGCCTGCAGCAGATCGCCTCCCAGCTGCCCGAAGGGTTGGACCCGGAAATGGGGCCAATCTCCACCGGGCTGGGCGAGATCTTCATGTACACCGTGGAGGCCGAGCCCAACGCTCGCAAGCCCGACGGCACCCCGTACACGGCCACGGACCTGCGCACCCTGCAGGACTGGGTGATCCGGCCGCAGCTGCGCACCACGCCCGGCGTCACCGAGGTCAACACCATCGGCGGCTTCGAGCGGCAGATCCACATCACTCCCGATCCGGCCCAGTTGGTGGCGCTGGGCTTCACGTTGAACGACGTGGTCGCGGCGGTCATGCGCAACAACCAGAACATTGGTGCCGGCTACATCGAGCGCAACGGACAGCAGTTCCTGGTGCGCGTGCCGGGCCAGCTAGCCAATCTGGAGGCGATCGGCAACATCGTGCTGGACCGCCGCGACGGCGTGCCCATCCGGGTGCGCGATGTCGCCAGCGTGGGCGAAGGCAAGGAGTTGCGCACGGGCGCGGCCACCCAGAATGGCCATGAGGTCGTGGTGGGTACCGCCTTCATGCTGTTTGGCGCCAACAGCCGGGAAGTCTCCCAGGCGGCCGCGGCCAAGCTGGACGCTGCCAACGCCAGTTTGCCTGCCGGTGTACATGCCAAGGCCGTCTATGACCGCACCGCGCTGGTGGACCGCACCATCGGCACGGTGTCCAAGAACCTGATCGAGGGCGCGCTGCTGGTGGTGGTGGTGCTGTTCCTGCTGCTAGGCAATGTGCGCGCCTCGTTGATCACTGCGGCGGTGATTCCGTTGGCGATGCTGTTCACCATCATCGGCATGGTGCGTGGTGGCGTGTCCGGCAACCTGATGAGCCTTGGCGCGCTGGACTTCGGCCTGATCGTGGATGGGGCGGTGATCATCATCGAGAACTGTCTGCGCCGATTCGGGGAGGCGCAGCACGCGCTGGGCCGCCAGCTCAACGATGAAGAGCGCTATGACCTGACCGCCTCGGCCACGGCTGAGGTGATCCGTCCCAGCCTGTTTGGCCTGGGCATCATCGCGGCGGTCTACCTGCCGATCTTCGCCCTGTCCGGGGTGGAAGGGAAAATGTTCCACCCGATGGCGATCACGGTGGTTCTGGCTCTGACCGGTGCCATGGTGTTGTCGCTGACCTTCGTGCCGGCGGCGATTGCCACCTTCCTGCGCGGCCGCGTGGCGGAGCACGACAACCGCCTGATGCGCTGGTCGCGCGCCCGATACACGCCACTGCTGGATTGGGCGCTGCGGCGCCGGGTCGTGGTGCTGGCAGGCGCGGCCGTGCTGGTGGTGGGCTGTGGCGTGGCGGCCACCCGATTGGGCTCGGAGTTCGTGCCGAGCCTGGATGAGGGCGACATCACCTTGCAGCCCATGCGTATCCCCGGCACCAGCCTGGAGCAGTCGGTGGCCATGCAGGAAACGCTGGAGAAGCGCCTGGCCCAGTTCCCGGAGGTGGCCAACATCTTCTCCAAGATCGGCACCGCCGAGGTGGCCACCGACCCGATGTCGCCGTCGATGGCCGACACCTTCCTCATGCTCAAGCCCCGCGACCAGTGGCCCGATCCGCGCAAGCCCAAGGCCGAGCTGGTGGAAGAGCTGGAGGCGGCGGCCAAGGAAATTCCGGGCAGCAACTACGAGTTCACCCAGCCCATCCAGATGCGCACCAACGAGTTGATCTCCGGCGTCCGTTCGGACGTGGCGGTCAAGGTCTACGGCGACAACCTGGACCAGCTGACGCGCCTTGCCAGTAGGGTTGAGCGGGTCATGCGTAGCGTCCCCGGCGCCGAAGACGTCAAGGCCGAGCAGGTCTCCGGACTGCCGCTGTTGACCATCACGCCAGATCCGGCGGCATTGGCACGGTATGGCCTGAACCCGGGCGATGTGCAGGAAACGGTGGCCACCGCCATTGGCGGCAGTGTCGCCGGCCAGTTGATCGAGGGCGACCGACGCTTCGACCTGGTGGTGCGCCTGCCGGAATCGCAGCGCCAAGACCCCGCCGTGCTGGCAGATCTGCCCATTCCGCTGCCGGCAAGCACCAGTGTCGATGAGTCCAGCCGTCTGGCCGCCGGCGCCAATGGCGGGCCGCGTACGGTGCCACTGCGGGAAGTGGCGAAGATCCAGGTGGAGCGCGGGCCCAATCAGATCAATCGCGAGAACGGCAAGCGGCGCGTGGTGATCACAGCCAACGTGCGCGAACGCGATCTAGGTGGGTTTGTCGGCGAGCTGCGCACGCGCATCGGCCAGGATGTCACGCTTCCAGAGGGTTACTGGATCGATTACGGCGGTACCTTCGAGCAGCTGATCTCGGCCACTCAACGCCTCGGCGTGGTCGTTCCGGTGACACTGGCGTTGATCTTCGCTCTGCTGTTCATGGCCTTCGGGTCGGCCAAGGATGCGACCATCGTGTTCAGTGGCGTGCCACTGGCGCTGACCGGCGGTGTGCTGGCACTGGCCCTGCGCGGGATTCCGCTGTCGATCTCTGCCGGCGTGGGCTTCATCGCGCTCTCGGGCGTGGCCGTGCTCAACGGGCTGGTCATGATCGCCTTCATCCGCCGCCTGCGTGAGCAAGGCGATCCGCTGGACGACGCTGTGCGCGACGGCGCCCTTGGCCGCCTGCGACCGGTGCTGATGACCGCTCTGGTAGCCTCGCTGGGCTTCCTGCCCATGGCCTTGAATGTCGGTGCTGGCTCGGAGGTGCAGCGGCCGCTGGCCACCGTCGTCATCGGCGGCATCGTCTCATCCACCGCATTGACCTTGTTGGTGCTGCCGGTGCTCTATCGTTGGCTGCATCGCGAGCGAGCTCCCCGTGCCGGTCGCACTGCCTTGGAGTCCTCGACATCATGAACGAGATCAACATGGAACAGGTCCGCGCGGCGATGTTTACCGACCCGGGCGTGAAGGCGGTAGACGATCTACGCCTGGTCCCCGGCAAAGAACATGGCCGTGCGATCGCGGCCACCATCACCGTCGCTGCGCCCTCGGTCGACCTGGACCTGGTGCATGCGGTGACCGCCCGCGTGCTGGCCGACCAATTCGGCATCGATCAAGTCATGCTGTGCTTCAACGACCCAGGACCGGTGTCGCCGCCACCCACTGCGGCACCCTTGAAAAAGATGTGATCGCTGCCGGCGACCATGTGCGCCGACAGCGTCATTGAGCGAGCGGCAGCCAGATCCAGAGGGCGACGAGCGTGGCCAACAGAACGGGGGGCGTGAGGATCAGCCCCACCTTCATGTACTGCCCCCACGTTATCCGTTGGCCCTTGCCGGCAAGGACGTGCAGCCACAGCAGGGTCGCGAGCGACCCAATCGGAGTGAGCTTGGGGCCAAGGTCATTGCCCACGACGTTGGCATAGATCATCAATTCGCGGGTGGCGGCCGGAAGATTGGCCCCGTCGATGGCCAGTGCGCCCACCAGCGTCGCCGGCATGTTGTTCATGATCGAAGCGAGGCCCGCCACTGCGAAGCCGGTGCCGATCGTGGCCACAAAGGTTCCCTGCGCCGCCAGCCACTCAAGCACCGCACTTGCACCCTTTGTCAGCCAGGCGTTGCCAAGCCCATAAACCACCAGATACATGCCAACCGAGAACAGCACGATCTGCCAGGGCGCACCACGCAGAATCTTGGTCACGGCCATGGTGGCGCCTCGGCCGCCTGTCGCCCAGCGACCCGCAATTGCCATCAGCACCAGCGCAGCCACACCCGTCACCAAGGCGATCGGGACGCCCAAAGGCCCGGTCACGAAGTAGGCAAGGAGCAGTGATGCGAGCAGGGGCAAGGCGGCGCGGAAGACCGCCTTGTCGCGGATCGCCTCATGCGGCGCTTCAAGATCGTGGACCGGGTAGTTGCGGGGAATGTCGCGGCGGAACCAGAGCCACAGGACGATCAGCGTGGCGCCGACCGACACCATATTCACCGGCACCATGACCCCTGCGTAGCGCCCGAACGAGACGTCAAAAAAGTTCGCGGTGACGATGTTGACCAAGTTCGAGACAACCAGCGGCAGGCTGGCCGTATCAGCGATGAAACCGCAGGCCACAGTAAACGCGAGCGCACTCGCGGGCGGGAAGTTCAAGCGCAACAGAATGGCAAGAACAATCGGCGTCAGCAGGAGAGCCGCGCCATCGTTGGCGAACACTGCCGCGATCGCAGCGCCAAGCAAGACGATCAGCGGAAAGAGCTTCCGACCATTGCCGCCGCCCCAGCGGGCCACATGCAGGGCAGCCCATTCGAAGAAGCCGGCCGCGTCTAGGATGAGCGAGATGATGATGAGTGCGACGAAAGTGAACGTCGCATCCCAGACAATCCCCCACACCGTGGCGACGTCACCCCACCCGACGACGCCGGTGAGCAACGCTACTGCGGCGCCGGCGAGTGCCGACCAACCGATGCCGAATCCGCGCGGCTGCCAGATGACGAATACAAGGGTGACGATAAAGATCGCGAGGGCAAGCATGCAGCGCTCCGACAGGGTTAGATGGAGCGCTGATTCACGCGCTTAGACAGTTCCTCGGCGTTCTCAACGCGCTCGGAATAGCGATCGGTCAGGTAGGCTGAGCGGCCACGCACCAGCCAGGTGAACTTCACTAGCTCCTCGCATACGTCAGCGACCCGCTGATAGTAGGCCGACGGCTTCATGCGCCCCGCCTCATCAAATTCCTGGAACGCCTTGGCCACGGACGATTGGTTCGGGATCGTGACCATGCGCATCCACCGGCCGAGTACGCGCAGCTGGTTCACCGCGTTGAAGCTCTGCGAGCCGCCAGAAACCTGCATGACGGCCAGGGTCTTGCCTTGTGTCGGGCGCTTGGCACCGTCGGCCAGAGGTATCCAGTCGATCTGTGCCTTCATGATTCCGGTCATGGCGCCATGGCGCTCCGGGCTGACCCAGACCATGCCTTCCGACCAGTACGCCAGCTCGCGCAGCTCGCTGACCTTCGGATGATCCGGGGTGGCTCCGTCAGGCAGTGGCAAGTCATGCGGATCGAAGATTCGTACGTCGCAGCCGTACCAGCGCAAGAGTCGGCCGGCTTCCTCTGCCAGCAGCCGGGAATAAGAGCGTTCCCGCAGCGAGCCATAGAGGATGAGGATCCGGGGCGGGTGCCTGGGGTCGCCGGGCCCAGCTAGTGCGTCAACGTCGATCGGTGCAAGTTGCGTTGCGTCGATGCTCGGCAGATCTGCGGCAATGCGATCGATCACGTCGACGCTCCGGCTACCGTCACGGTTTCGCCGTCTTCCTTGGTGAACGAGGACACCGGGTTGTCCAGCAGCGCGAGCACCTTCTCGGACGGTCGGCATAGGGCCACGCCCCGGTTGGAAACAACGATGGGACGGTTGATAAGAATCGGGTGCGCCATCATCGCGTCTACCAGTTGTTCGTTGGTGAGCGCGGGATTATCCAAGCCCAGCTCCGCGTACGGCGTTCCCTTCTCGCGCAGGAGTTCACGCGGCGCCATGCCCATCGCGACGATCAGCTCGACCAGCTTCTCGCGCGTTGGGGGCGTCTGCAGGTATTCGATGACCACCGGGTGTTCACCGGACTGGCGCATCATTTCCAAGGTATTCCGGGACGTGCCGCAGGCAGGGTTATGGTAGATCGTCAGTGTCATCATGATCCCCTTACGCCACGTCGGGTCGCGACGATGAGGTGCCGTCGAGCTGCCCGATTTCGCCTACCTGGGCGGCCAAGCTCGTCCGGGTCAGCGTGGGGATCGGAAGTGCGACGAACGCCTTGATACGGTTTTCCATGTACACCAGCGCCTGCCGAAAGGCGGCGCGCTGCCACATGTCCCCGCGTGCTTCACGGCTCGGGTCTTGGATACCCCAATGCGCGGTAATCGGTTGTCCTGGCCACAATGGGCAGGCCTCGCCGGCAGCCTGATCGCAGACGGTAAAAACGAAATCCATCGCTGGAGCGTCTGGCACTGCGAACTCGTCCCACGCCTTGGAGCGCAGCCCCTCGACTGGGTAGTCGGCCTGACGCAGCGTTTCGATTGCCAGCGGGTGGACCTCACCCTTTGGATGGCTGCCGGCGGAAAACGCATTGAAACGGCCATCGCCGATCTTGCGAAGGACGCTCTCGGCCAGGATCGAGCGCGCTGAATTGCCGGTGCATAGGAATAGGACGTTAAACGGCTGAGGAAAGCTCATGCGCAGGTCTCCGCGGTACAAGGAGTGACGAGGTTATTGAGGGCGCCGCAGATGTCCGGATTTCCGGAACAGCAGTCCTCGGTGAGGAATTCAAGAAGCTGGCGCATGTCCTCGTAGCTTGCGGCGTATAGGACACGCCGCCCGTCGCGCCAAGAGCGCAATAGGCTCGCCCGCTCCAAGGTCGCAAGATGAAAGCTCATGCGCGGTGGCGGAATCGCGAGGGCTTCGGCGATTTCACCCGACGGCATGCCGTTGGGACCTGCTCGGACCAGCATCCTGAATGCGGCCAGGCGGTCGGAGTGGGCAAGCGCAGACAGCGCTGAGACGGCAGAGTCATCGTTCATTCGCCGATTCTACAACGATCCTTGTAGGATGCAATCATGGCGGGTGGCGGCACCTATCAAGCCACGTATTGCTTAGGCTCCGGTAACCCCGAATGCCACAAGATCCAACGCTTCTCTATGTGCTTGCGCTGGGGACATAGAGCTGATGCCCCGGCAGCGTACACACGCCGGCGTACACAAATGCCACGCTTTGCCGCGCCCGGGTAAAGGCCACGTAGTATTTCGGTGGCGCAGTGATACGCGCCGCATCTGCCGTGCGCAGGTACTGCGTCAACGGCCCGTTGGGGAAGATTAGGACCCGGGAATAGGTGCGGCCCTTGCACTGCCCGAAGTTCACCGCAGGCCGTCCGTCGCAGGCTTGCCGCCGGTCATGCCGAAGCACGGTGGGGGCAAACTCCTGCATGTACGCCGCAACATCCCCTGGAGCGACGAGGTAGATGCCATCGTGCCCGGTGACCTCGCCATTGCCTGATTGAGTCCGGGGCATCTGCGGATAGAGCGTGTCAGCCATATCGCACAGGGCCTGGATGCAGCGCAGGCTGATGAGGCGGTGATCCAGCTGGCATAAGCCATCCGACTCCCAGATCTGAAACAGCGCTGCCAGATTGGGGCCACGATACTGGCTGTGCCTTTGCGCATAGTTGGTGGCATACGTCGCTTGGCGCGTATCACCTACCAACGTAATGGCGATATCACTCTTCAGCAGCCGCTCGACAAGATCCAGATCGTAGCCGGCCAGGTCCTGGACCTCGTCGATGTAGAGCTCGTCGTACATGGCCGCCAAGCGTGCCACGACCTGACCTTGGGTCAGCTCATCGCAGCGCACAGCAAAGTCGGCCGCCCGGTCCGAATACATCCGGTTGCCTGCCAGGTAGTGGCGCGCTACCTGGGTGCGTGGGGCGCGGTTGTTGGTAACACCTTCCACGAACAGGATGGTCTCGATGCGAGGCTCAGGGCACAGCGCAGCTTGGTACGGGCGGATGCACTGGCGCAGCAGAAAGCCATACCAGCTGTGCAAGGTGACATGCGCGGGCACCGCGCCGGCGTGGACCTCAAACGAGCGCCGGATCTCTTCAAGGTTTTCCAGCGTGTAGGTGACAATCGCGATGCGGCGACCATGTCGCTCCAAGGCCTGCCGGACCAGCAGCGTGGTCTTGCCCGAGCCTGCCGCTGAGAGCAGTACCCGGTTAGGCGATGGCACGCTGGACATAGTCCGGGAACCTGATCGAGTGAGGACTGTTGAAGATCGCCAGGGCCGTATCGGTCTTATGGCCTTTCATGTACTTGAGCAGCGCCACCTCATCGGCAAACGTCTTGCCGAGCACGGTGTTGAGCTCAGCCAGCGAATTGGCTTTGATCAGCTGCTCTTCCAGCGATGGGGCGCTTTCGTCGGAATCGTAGTAGATCGCGGTGAGGTGCTCGGCATAGCGTTCCTGCACAACCGCGATGTCGCCATCGTTGTCGGTGATCACCTTGGCCTGAATTTTCAGCCGATCCGCAATCTGCAAGAAGCGTTTGAATGCCAGCGATTTGACCGAGATGATGTCCACGCCATGGGCCATCGGTGCCACGCCGTGGTGGTCGCTGTAAGCACGCTGCACGATCAGCTCATCAGATGGCCCTTCAACAAGGATCGCCTGTTTGGCTAGGATCAGCCGCAGCGTGTCGTGACCAGGCAGCTTCATGAAATAGTCGTGCGTGTCGCTCGGCAGCTGGTCCAGCTTCATCTGGCCCTGCGCACTGAACAGGATCACGTTGTCCACGCCCAGCTTGTTCAACACAAAGCTGCTGTGGGTGGCGATAATCACCTGCTGGGCGGTGGAGAGGGCCGCAATCTTGTCGATCAGCTGGGTCATGCTGGAATAGGACAGATGGTTCTCCGGCTCCTCGATCAGAAGCACGTGGGCCGCTCCGGCCGCGTGCATCGCCAGCTTCATCTTCACCGCGCTTTGCTCGCCCTTGCCGGCCTGGGTGAACGGGAGCTCATCCAGGTAAGGTGACAAGCTGGTTTCCCACGTTGAGCGCGGCGATGTGTCCACACCCACCGTCAGCGCCCGGTGGCTGATGTCCCCGGTGTGCTCGGTGAGGTACGCATTGATTGCCGCCACGTCCGCTTCTTCGGAAAAACTCTGCCGCATGCGGCGGAAGCTCAGCGACAGCGAGACACGTTGCGCAGGCGTCAATGCCTGCTCGATGATGCCGGCGATATAGCGATCAGCACCGGACAAGGTCTTGATTCCGTGCGTGTCGATGATGGTCGAGTCGAACGGAATGCTGCGAGCGGTGACGCCA
The DNA here is from genome assembly GCF_003105135.1 of Stenotrophomonas sp. SPM. Classification (NCBI taxonomy): domain Bacteria; kingdom Pseudomonadati; phylum Pseudomonadota; class Gammaproteobacteria; order Lysobacterales; family Lysobacteraceae; genus Stenotrophomonas; species Stenotrophomonas sp. SPM. The sequence goes on from NZ_QETL01000001.1 coordinate 25,995, forward strand.
TTGTTGGCGAAGGAATACCAGCGCACCGTGTAGTACTCCACCGGCAGGCTGACCGCGCCCTGGTGCTGCTGCAGGTAGGCGTTAAACTCCTCGCGGTAGTCGTCGTTGAGCTCGACCAGCAGACGGATGCCGGCGGTATCCAGGCGCAGGGAGTTGTTGGTGCCACGCAACGACGCCAGCGCGGCGTCTGCGCCCAAGTAGGCTTCGATGGAGATCCGTGGCGGCGAAGCCGGCGTGCCTGCAGCAAGGGTCGCCAAATATTCCTGCACCGTGGGCTGGTGGAACAGGTAGGGCGTGAGCTCGTAGGCAAGATTGCGCCCATGCAGTTGCCCGGTGACCACCGCGTGGATGGCCTCCAGCAGGGTGGACTTGCCGACCTCGTTGTCGCCCACCACCAGGTTCATGTGCGCGTTGAGGGGCAGGTCCAGATGGCGAAACGACTTGAAGTTGTCGATGACGATACGTTCGATCGGCATGCACAGTCCTTTGATGGCCAACGAGTTCGGTGGCGGGGGCCTGCCGGCACCAACTGGCAGGTCTCCGTTCCGCGCTGGGCCATACTACCCAGCGATCGCCGCCCTGGGCGGTTTCGTACTGTTTTGGCGGCTGGAAATGGCCGAAACGCCGATCACGCGGGATAATTCAATATTATCCCGCCTGATACTGGTGTCCCTGGCCGGGCCTGTCCGGCCGTTGAGTAGTACGTAATTACATGTTATGTAATACATTACGAAGTACACGGGAGAGGGCAGATGGCGCGTTCTGGCTTGTACAAAAGCGATGTGCAACGGGCCCGGGACAGTCTCCGGGCCGAAGGCAAGAACCCCTCGGTTGACGCGGTACGCGTGGCACTGGGCAATACCGGGTCCAAAACCACCATCCACCGCTACCTGAAGGAGCTGGAAGAGGAGGAAGGGCAAGGCGTGGGCGCGAAGATCGCGGTCAGCGACGCCCTGCAGGACCTGGTGGCTCGTCTGGCCGAGCGGCTGCATGCCGAGGCCGAAACCGTGGTCGCCCAAGCGCAAGAGCGCTTCCAGGTCGAATTGCACGAGCGCACCCAAGCCCTGGAACAGGCCCGGCAAGAGGCCGGCAACCTCAGTGTGCAGCTTCAGCACACCGAAACGCTGCTACAGACAGAACGCAAGGCCGGCGAAGCCGCCAGGGGCAAATTGGCCAGCCGCACCACCGAACAGGCTCAGCTGGAGGAGCGCATTGTAGGCCTCACGGCGCGGCTGGCAGAGCACGAAAGCCACGCACGCTCCCTGGAGCAGAAGCACGAGCATGCCAGGGAAGCACTTGAGCACTACCGCACCTCGGTCAAAGACCAGCGTGAGCAGGAGCAACGCCGGCACGAGCACCAAGTGCAGGAACTGCAGGTCGCTCTGCGCCAGGCCAACGAAGTATTGAACGCCAAGAACCACGACCTGGTGCAGCTCAACCGGGAGAACGGCCAGTGGCTGGAACGCCACACCCGGCTGGAAAGGGAGGTGGCGCAGCTGCGCCAAACCATCCAGACGCAACAGGGCGAGCTCGATGCGCTGCGCCTGACGGCGGCCGAATACCAGGCGCTGCAGGTGCGCTGGGGCCAAGACACTCAGTCCTTGGAAGATGCTCGACAAGAGCTCGCGAAAGCCCGGGCCGAGCTGGTCCAGGAGCGCGAACGACGCGAGCACGCCGAGGCGGAGACCCTGCGCGCCACCGTCCGCCTGAGCACCTTGGAGCCGCTGCTGGCCCAGCTGCAGCCAGCCAGTGCCGGCGGCAAAGGCACCAAGCGGATCTCATCGGAAGAGACGCCGGGGTCATAGCCTAGAAACGGAACATCCGCCACGATCGCAAGGAGCTTTGTCATGAGCGTAGTCACCACCACACCCCCGGAAATCAGCCGTGCGGTGCGGCGCTTGACCGATTCGGTCGTGCGCGGTGCAGAACCGGTGTACCTCGATGTGCAGCCGGAAGCCGATGCGATCGTGCACGAATGCTTTCCCAACGTGCAGGCCAAGGTCGCGCGCGACGGTGGTCAGATGCTATGCGGGTGGCAGCTGTGGGAATGGCCGCACGTGCTGGTGGAAGCGGAATTCCACGCGGTGTGGATCAGCCCCGAAGGAGAAATGATCGACATCACGCCAAAGCCTGAAGGCGAGAAGCGCATTCTCTTTCTGCCGGATCCACGAAGACGCTACGAGGGCCTGGCCATCGACAACGTCCGCATGCCATTACGCGATGACCTGCTGATCAAGCACTTCATCCAGATGTCCGAAGCGATTGTCCAGGTGATGAACCGCGGCGAGCGAGCGTCCCAGTATGGCGAGGTCAGCGTGCCGGCCAATGAAATCCAGCCTCTTCTGCAAGCCAGGGACTTTTTGGGCCAGTCACTCGGTGCGGGACTGCGCGAGCATACGCCGTGCCTGTGCGGCAGCGGCAGCAAGTACAAGCGCTGTCATGGCGCGCAAGTAGAGGCATTCTTCCGTCGTTGACGGTGGTGCCCCTGGTCGGAATCGAACCGACGTGTACGCGCTTATCTGGCGCGTGCTCTCACCGGGGTATAAGGCCGGCGCTCTGACCAACATGAGCAACAGGGGCGTGATCGATCGATGCGATCACGCCGGTATTCGAGGGTCGAGCTGGCTCAGGCGGTTCATGGGGCAAGCATACCGGGGATGGACGCCATGCCGCTATCCCCGGGCGCGGCGGTAGGAGTGGGCCCACGCCGGAGCAGGGATGCGGTCGGTCGCCACCAGCCAAGCCATCCGCAAGGCCTGCGCGTCCACCAAGGCATGGTGGCGCCTGGCCCTATGTTCCGGATGGGCCGCGAACCAATCTTCCACCAGTAATCCCGGAAGGCCTTCCTTCGACATGCGTGTCATGACCGGGGCCGGCCGGGGCCCGCACGCGGCAACCTGGTCATCGGGTAACTCAAACCCATCCAGGGCATACCGCAGCAGCTGAAGATCGTTCGGGAAATCCGCGATCACTGCCGGCGCGTCGACCTCGCTGAGGAAGGCGCGCAGCTCGGTAGTCAGGGCGGCATCAGGCAGGGCTGCGTCGCCGCGGTTTAGCAGCGGGTAGACGCTTTGACGAACGAAGTCGGTGGGAGCCTCGGGCAGGCTGGCTCGCTCAGCATAGAAAAGGCGGTCTCCACCTTCGTTCACCAGCGCCAGACTCACTAGCTCACTGCCCGTTACATCGGCCCATTCGGTGTCCAAGAAGTAGTACGTGGTGGCCATGATTGAATGGTGCCACAGCTCCTTGGGGAGGTCCGACCCTGCAAGGGCGGCCGAGGGTAGAATTCACCGATCCATCAATCGGTTAGCGAAGATCTGGCCGTGTTCGTAACGATTCCCTGCCAACCCTCAGTCTGGGTATGTCTTGGAGCTACCGATAGCTACATGAAGAAGCTTGTAGAGAAGCTCTAGGCGCCCCTGGTTCTAGAGAGCCAGCAAACGGCAAAACCACTTCGTGACGTTCAGGACATCCCCGTGAAGACTGAGTCCTGTGGGCCTCGAGGAACACCACACTCGAAAGCTCAAGCGCTTGGCCAACCCGTGCGAACTGCCCAGCGTACGTAGCCTGCTCAGCCGGACTCCGACTGCGGCGGTCAAGCTTGGTGAGTGACCAACCACGAAGTCCGCGACCACTCGGGCCAAGCTTGAGACCATGCTTTGGACCGGCGATGAAAGTCTGGAGGGCTTGCGTGACCGTGCCCTCCTCTGCCTTCGCTTTGCCAGTTGCAGGCGCCGGTGCAGGCAAATCGAGGTTGCGGATGTGTGCGACCTGCGCAAGGCCGGCGATCACGGCTGCATCTTTGCTTGGAATGCTCCAAGACCCAGCGGGCGGATGTAACGGAGGATTCGACGCCGCGTAAGCCTATCCTGAGGCGGGCCACAAAAATCAGCGGGGGGGGGCAATGCTACGGCCCGTCTGGAGAGAGCGGGTCTGCCCTACCCTGTTCCCGGGATCTGTGGCCTCGTTCGTCAAGCGACGGAATGGTCTTGTAGCGAGGAAGTCGTCCATACAAGCGACCGTAACATCGATTTTTAACCGTAACACGTGCCGGTTACGGTCAAATCTATCTGTTACAGCCCTCCCCCTCACGAACGCATTAAGAGCTCGCCTGATGCTACTGCAATAGCCAACGATCGCCATTGAGGGGCTCTAAGCAATCTCTACAGGTCCGGATCAAGATGATTCGCCTCCAGACATAATGCGCCACCCGCAATCAACGTCCGCAGTCGGCCAGGAGCGGACGGTCGCGCATGCGGAATCATGCCGATTCGCGCAGTGAGGTCGGCTTGAATGAATTGTTAGGACGCAGCCTACACGGTTGACTCGCGAACCGGCACTCCTTGGTGGATTGCATGCTCAGCCACTGCTCGGTTCAGTTCATCGTCTTCGATAAGGCAGTAGACCCGCCGCAGTTCATTGAGAACTCCGTAACGGACGAATCGTTGGGCCTCCGAACGAATCGTAAGCTGCCGAGAGGCGCACATTTCCTTGAGGCGGCGTGCAATGGAAGACTCGTGCTCTCCAAGGTCAAAACTCAACGCCCCCTTCAGTGCCATTACATTGACTGCGGAAGCAGCAGCCAGCTCCGGCAGTACGGCCCTCATGGCCTTCAGGTCCAGGAGATCAGCTCCGTCAGGAAACACTATCGAAAGGTGCTCGCGATCCTCTGTGCGGCGATGGACGACCCAGCCCGGATCAGTCCCATCCCAGATGTACTTGAAGCCGGAGAGATCCGTCATGCGGTCCAACTACCTAATGGACGGACCCGTGGGTCCGGTTATACGACTTATCCACAAAGCACTCTATGGTGGGGCTTTGTCCTTGATACAGCTCGATCCTAGGCCCGCTGGGTCCGGCTGATAAGCCGGCGTATAACCGGACCCAGCGCCAGGCTCGGCGGCCGCACCACTGACCGCTTCGGGTCGAAAGCAGAGAATAGCACCGGACTAACGACTACGCAGTGGTGATGTCCGCTCCCGGCCAAAAGCAGACATTTGCACGCCTGTTGGCTGATGGCTGGATCGGCCTCCGAGCCCACCACTCGGTCCGTTTACGCGTCAGCTTGTTAGCCAGAGCCGCTCACCCTAAAATCGAGCCGCGTCAACAGTACGCGACATCATCTTATGGTCTGTGGGTAAGGCGAATAGTCGGATCTGCGGATCCGTCCGATCACCATCTAATCAATAGTTTGTCGCTAAAGGAGACCATATGCGTGCCGAGAAGAAGAAAATCGAGGGTGATCTAACTCTTACGGACGGTCTCGCTCTCTACGGACAGGCGTCGGGGAATATTGTCGTAACTAACGGTGGCGAGCTGCACCTTTACGGCGTTTGCGGTCGCAACCTCACCGTGCAAGAAGGCGGGAAGGCCATTATCTACGGCATGGTCAGTGGCCATGTCGTCAATGACGGAGGATACCTTCAGGTACTGGGGACAATCGTGGGATCGTTGCGCTCGCCCAGCGGGAACACCGAGGTCAATCCAAATGCTTCAGTTATTGGCGGCCGCGGCTGACAGTGCATTCAAGCCGAGCCCGCTTCGCGGCGCGGCTTAACTCAGGTTTTAGGCGCTCAACGGGGAATAGGCTTTGAAGCTACCAAATTGGTTCAAGATCGCCTGGTGGCTGCTGCTAGTCGGCCTACTATCGGCGTTCTTGTTGCATCGCTACCCAGAGCTAGCGCTCGGTCGTGCGGTTCCAGCAGACATCGTGGTATTTGTCATCTGGGTCGCGCTTTTGCTAGCTCCGCTGTTCAACGAGGTGTCGCTACTCGGGGTCACCCTCAAGCAGCAGATTGACGAACTTAAAGAACACGTCGCAAACCAGATCACGGAAGTAAAGAGCGAGGTTAGGAACGCAGTCGATGTCCGTGCCACGTTCAGTCCACACTTCAACATCCCTGCGCCCGCAGCTGACGCACAGCTTCCCGAAATAGAGCGACGCATCAAGTCGGCAGTCTCGGATGCGTTGGCAGAGCACGGGATTCGGCAGCCGCCCCCGCCAGCTCAAATTTCTGTATCTAACGATGTGGCGCTCTTGTTCGCCACTCGCTACAACCTAGAAAAGGAGCTTCGCCGTATCAGTGAGGCACGACAACTCACGGCGGAGGCGCGTCGTCCGATGCCGTTGCATCATCTCATTCGTGCACTCATCCAGGCCGAGCTGCTAGAGTCTCCGATGGCAAGCGCTATTCGAGAGGTCTATTCCGTCTGCACGCCCGCGATCCACGGCGAAGAAGTGACCTCGGCTCAAATTGCGTTTGTGCAAGATGTTGGTCCAGAACTGATTGCAGCGCTGAGGGCCATCACATGAGACACGCGCCTAACAACTCATTCAAGGCGCATCCGCTTCGCGGCTCGGCTTAATTCAGGCGTTGAACCTCCGCTTCTGGCCGCAGGATGGATCTGCCAAGATTTCGTAGACAACTCAGAGCCATAATCAATGGTAACGAGAGAGGTGTCTATGGCGAGCAAGCAATACACGGCTGAGTTCAAGGCCGAGGCAATCAAGCAGGTGATCAAGCGCGGCTTCACGGTGGTGGGTTGGGCGGGGCGCATTGGCATCCCGAAACACGATGTACAGCTGGGTGTAGACGTGAGGGCCAATGTCGACGCTCCATCTTCCAGTGCAGACGCACGCAATCGCGACATCAGTTGATGTCCGGGGTCTGAAGGCCGAGCTAGAGCGCGTGGCCGCGTAACACGACTTTCCAAAGAAAGCGGCTACTTACTTTTCGAAGGGTGAGGGCGAGGTTCGCATTCATGGACGACCAAGCTTGCGTCGCTTTTTTGAACAAGTGCAAAGCTGCCCGTTTGCTTCAACCCGCAGGCAATGCGCCTCCTGAATTGACCAATGCCGTGGTGGCGCCGTTTCGGAACAAAGTAACCGAAATCTGCCAGCCTGCGCGCGATCCGCCGATGATCACCAGCAGTGGCGAAGGACAGAGATAGGATCTATCTCTTGCGATTGCCTGCATGGCGCGCAGGTCCGAATGGCTTGGCGAAGGCGATGCATCAGGGTGGTAGTGCCATTCTCCCAGGTAATGCAGGCCAGCCTCCCACCGCTGGCGCAAGAGCTCGGCCAGTCCTTGGCCGGAACGTTGAAACCATGCCCATCCTGCCAGCGACCCCTCCGGCTGGGGCGTGGCCTCCAGAACATCAGCGACCCATCCGATGGGTCCATAGCGGCCAATGAGGATGCCACCGGTTTCCTTCTTGCCGGCCGCTGAGGCTGCCGCAATCATGCCCTGAAGGGCCGCAGGCCCTAGCCATACCGAGGCACCCTCGTCTCCGGTAGCGATGAATTCCTGCGGCTCAAGCGTCGGTACGTTCAACGCTTCCATCCTCATGCTGTTTGTACAGCGCCGCCACCGTTTGTCGATCCACGATGGAACGCCTTACGAAATTGGTGCCGACTGCCGCCCACAGGTTGACATCGCCTGCAGTGGCGGGGAAGACCGGATGCCAGCACCCAATGCCCTCCATTTCGCCAGAGCCCTCCAAGTCTCCAGGGGGCGCTACCGCCAAAAATTTCGCTAGTGCCTCAGCCGCCGGGAACCTGGTGCCAGTAGCGGCGTAGGCAAAGAGCCCTTGTGCCTGCCAGGTCATTGCCAGACTTACAAAGGTCCGGCCCATGCCCCAGTCAAAAGCCTCCATCGCCTTAAGTACGGCATCGGATGCGGTGCAATCCACGACGACGTCCCAGCTGGACAGTTCTCTGGCGTCTGCAGCGTTGAGCGGTGGAAACGAAAAGTTCATCGCCTTCACGCGCGCATCCGGCATGGCTGCATTGAGGCGCTTTGCCATGCGCTCGGCTTTGGACTGCCCTACATCGGAGAGTGTCAGCAGGTGGCGGCTGAGGTTGCCGACCGTCAAGGTATCCTCATCCAGCAGCGCCATCCGACTCATCCCCATTCGGAGCAAATTTTCGGCAACTGCCGCACCAAGGGTTCCCACCCCCAGAATGAGGATAGATTTTTCGCGAACTTCCTGCTCGGCCTGGCCACGCTTGCGTAGCTGGTCCGGCGCCCAGTTTGCGGTGCGTCGCCAATTCAGCGGCCGATCTGCGCCCGCCGCTTCTCGATCCCATTTTCCTCGGGTAGACAAGGTCGCTCGGAAACCATTTCGGACCTCGTTCCTGCCGCACAACTGCATGTTTCGCACTGCCAACCAGTGTAGACGCTGCAGCGGCCCACCTACGAGTTCGGCTAACGGAAAACCGAGTAGTAGAGTGACCGGCAAGGGGCGATTGGGGCGTTGCGTACGCCGAAGCACCCCGCCGGCCTCGGCAAGAATGGAAGGAAGATCAAGCCCGGCGTGCGCGCACAGCTCGGTGAGCTGATCCCACGTTGTGGGAGCTTGCCAGGGCTTTACCACGATCAGGGACGGCAATGCGATCCAGACCGCGTCCGGCACCAGATCGCGACGGGGAATCGCCTCGGACCAACAGATGTCCCGCAGTGAGCGCAGGCGCTTGTCCATGAAGCGGCTGACAACGGCGGTATCGAACGCCCCCTGGACCGGCGTGACCGTGGCAAAGCCCCAAGGGTGCGAAAGGCCATCAATCCACCCCATTTCGTGGACGGACTCAGAAAACCCCAGCATCGTTCTCGGCGGCGTGACGAACTGCGTGGGCAGCTCCAGCGCATCCCCTTTGATCATCAAGGTGTCCTGCCCGGCCGCTTGGATCCACTCCAACAACCGACCGACATGCCAACTCAGCCGCTGCGGCAGCTCTTCAGGCTCCCCTGCCCATCCAGCTCGCTGAAACACGGAGGCGGGCCTAACCAGACATGGCTTACCCAGCCGCCAAGGCCGGCCTTCGGCTAGCTTTACGTTGAGGTCCTGGTGAGGAAAAGTAACCCGAATGCCGCCGTTAACGTCGGGAAAAATTCCAATGGCTGGATCAATCGCCGATCCAGACACCACCAAGTGCCATCGGGTCCACTCCGGTAGATTTTGGGTTGGAGCGCAGCAAAGCTGCGCCTCCAGGGGAAGTGACCACTCATCCTCAGACCATTGTTGCCATGGTCCTAGTACTTGAAGGCGGGCATCGTAGGGAAAGCCGGCAACAGCTGTATCCAGTTCGAAGCGGGTGAGCATGGGTCAGGCAAACCGCCCAGACTGCCGAGGCACGGCAGGGGCGGCCGGGGCGGCGAATCCGCGTCCACGATCACCGCCACCGGAGCCAGGAAGGGGAAAGCTATTGCCCAGCAGCTCTCGCCACAGTGCCCCGCTTGCATCCTTGTCGGTTTCGTTAAATGCACGTCGGGCAAGCTCGGCCGCCTCACCTACCTTGACCATAAAGGCGAGGAAATCCGCCCTTCCCAGGCGCTGCAAGACGTTATGGGTAGGCACACCGTGGTCAGCGAGGAACGGAACGACGCCCGCTTCAGCATGGCCGGCCCAGGTGTCACGAATCCCTTCAAGCGCCAAGGTGACGCCTTCCGCAACACTCTGGATGCGATCGGGCAAGACCGCGCCGATCATGTGCTCGAGCGGGTAGCCCTTCGGATACTTGGGTAGCGTGTCGGCATGCTCGTGCCGCCACCACTTGATGGACCGCACCACGTTGATGAAATGACCATTGCAGTTGCGGTTCTTAACTGCCGCCCACTGGATTTGCGCCAGCGGATGGGTGGGGCCCCACTTCTGCACAGGACGGTCAGGCAGCATCAGAGGTTCATCGCGCCAGGTAGAGGCTTCTTCAGCAAGATTCATCAACCCGCCGTTGGCACGCTGAGGGTCCCACCCCTTGTTGAGCACCCAGTCGCTGCGCTCTTCCAAGGACTCATCCAGCTGCACTGCCTGGCTTCGATACAACGACTCCAATGCGGCGCGAGCGGTATTCTCTACGGGCAGCGCAGTCACTACCAGGTCCAGGTCGACGTAGGACATTTCGATACCGAACGAACGATCCTGCTGCGCCCACTTCCCGTGATAGTGTCGCTCCAAGAAGGGTTCAAATCGCTTCATCGCCACCAAGGGCGTTTCCCGGCTGTAGTCAATGGTCGTAACAATGACCACATCCACATCCGAGCGTTTGCCACCGGTCGGGCGTACGGCCGTGGACCGGCGCACGCTACCCTGCAGGAAGGTAGCCGTAATGATCGGCGACAATTCCGCGTCAGCCATCAGGCGGGTGCGCAGCGTGTTCGAGCCACGCTTCCATTCCTCGCGATTTCTCTCGCTGGGGCGGATGTCCTGCAAAAATTCATAAAACTGGGGACGAAGTTCCATGCCGATATCCTTAAATGGCAAAAGTTGAGTGGTAGCTCCCGTCTATCTGGCCAGCCATGTCGTACTCATACGGGATGCAGCGGCCGATCGCGTCGATGTGTTGGCCCAGAAGGAAGGCAAAAGCGTTGGGGGTGGCTAGGAAAAGGTGCGTCGTGTTGCCCGGCTTGCGGGCATCTTTCACTAGCCCGGCAATGTGCTGGGCAATAGCTGCAGCATGCTGGCCACCGGCAATAGTCATGGGGCCAGCGCCGTCAACAAGCGATACGCCGATCAGCGTGCCGACCTGTGGCAGATAGGCGGCGACGAAGTCTCCAACTTTCTGGCTCACATCCTGACTCAGACCAACAGCGACTGCGATGTCGCCACCCTCCCCCAGGATCTGCACGTCTACTAGTGGCTCCGGCCCTGCGGTACCGTCTTGCGCATCCCACACGATCCCGGGGTTCCTGTCACCGCGCTGAACAATCTCAACATCGGCGCCTTCCTTGAAACGTAGCGCCGCTCCGGCCAGATAGGCGATGGACGAATGCGTCTCCAGAAACAAGCGCATGGACGGGGTCTGCGCCAGCTTGGTTTTGAGGAATGCGCTCACCTGCCCCCGCACCTCCTCCCAGCTGTGTCCATCTTTTAGCCATCGACCCGAAAACCGGTCAACCAAGTTCAGGGTGTTGTCCGGCTCCGCGTCTGCCATGTGCATCGGCGTCGACCGTGGGTCATAGGTTGCAATGGCCACACTTCTGCGAGGCTTCGGTTTGGAACCCAGATACCACTTCTCGTTGGTGCACCACTGGTGGAAACCAGCCCGGTCGAAGCAATTGATTTTTTTGCTCACCAGCTGTTTGGCGGCATCGTCGTAGAGAAATACAGTTTCGTTCTCGTGACCGGCCAAGCCCACCAGACGGAACTGAGTGCTTACTTGATGACGCATTTTTTCCAAGTCAGGCTGACCATCATGGATGTAAAACCGATCCAAAATGGCATAGAGCTCCTCGTCGCTGGCCAAGCCCAGATGCTCACGCCAGCACTTGCGCACCCTTCCCATTTCGCTGTTGTCGGTCTTTCCTTCCTTGAGCGCCTGAAGTCGCAACGAGCTGTCGTGGCCGCCCACCAATTTGCCCAATGGATCTCCATCGGCGATGCGATCAGTGGTTACCAAGTGAAACGCCGCACCTTCGCCGGCCATCTTTTGGGCATCTCGCAACCGCTCTAAGATGGAATGCGCAGTGGCATTAATAAACTTGGGGTTGATCAAGTCGGAAAACCCGAACCGGCCGGCCTTGTTGGCATGCCACTTAATCTGATGATAGTCGGCGGTGACGTATCCCGGACCGGAGCGCCTTGAACGGCCAGGGTTGTACCGGACGACAACATCGTCAAAGGCCTTGGGGCCATCGGCCTCGAAAGTAACCTCAACTACATGGGGTTGATAGGGATCCAGCAGCAACGCGGCATGGGTCCAGAAAAAACGAGATTGGTAGCTATCGCCATGCCATCGGGGCTCTACTGCACTTGCCATGTGTCTCTCCCAAAGGTGCAATCCGTGCGCTCGGTCACAATATTAGCTCAGCCGCGCGTCGACTGCACCCCGTCCAGCCGCGCTGGCCATGCAGGCTAACCTGTTGATTTAACGAGACCAAGGACCGGATGACGTGCTCGACCGCTACGTCTAAGCAATCCAACGCCGAATTGCTTGATCCGGCGTGAAGATGGACCGCGCTCGCATGTCCGCTTTCGGCCAAGAGCGGACGTTCCCGCAGTCAAGAATCCCAGATGCTGAGACGTGCGCACTCGAACTCCACGAAGCCTGTGCAGGGCATTTCGTCCAGTTCCAGTACGAATCCGAGAACCTCTACCAGCCCGGCCGACCTCCGCTGAATCGCCGAAACGTTGGATCGCCTTTACTACGAGAGTGTCCATTGATATCCCTGGCGCCCCTGCCCAATGTCCGCTTCAGGTCGAAAGCGGAGAATAGCACCGGACTAATGCCTACGCAGTGCTGATGTCTGCTTCCGGCCATAAGCGGACATCCGGGCGACGCAAGTGGATCAGTTGGGTACCTCGACCGGCCTGCTAGTTCGCCGCCGTGCGCTATGTCGGCCACGCCTCACTGATCAAATCAACAGCTGGTCTCAGCAACAGCGCGCTTCCGCGAGTCGCGAGTCCCGAGTGCCAGGTTGTGCTTTGGGGGTAAGGAGGACCTTAGCCCCAGGCAGCACAGGCGTCCTAATGTCCGCCCTAGGCTCGACCTGGCCACGCCCTACCCTCCTGTGTCCGTCAGCTCTGGAGCTAGACGGTCACCACAAGATTTCGATTGAAGCGAGAGTTCTGGGCCGTGACGCTTGGGCCGTTGGTGAGGGGGTAGCCCAAGGGGTTGGATATCACCCGACACCTGCCGATGGTGTAGTCGACCGAGTCGTGCACGTGCCCGTGGATCCAAAGATCTGCGGTGGAGACTGTTGTCTCTAGGTCGGACGCGTATGCGGCAGACAGTAGTTCTTGCTGGTAGTGGTCGGGATGGACTTGGCGGAGGGTGCCATATGGGTAACTACGACTGTCTTTCCCTCGAACGGTTCTGCCAAGCGCTGCTCTATCCAACTCCGCTGTTGGGCGTGCCAAAGACAGGTGTCGGCTGGCCTGAGCTTCCTGAAGCCGGCTGATCCAATCCGGATGCGCTTGTAGTCATTCATCTGCTGGCCCGCCGCGCGGAATACATCTGGGTAGTGGTCGCGGCCGTGCAGCATCATGTCTGTCCAGAGAGTGGCCCCTAGAAAGCGAACGTCGTCGATGACTACCTGGTTTCCATTCAAGAAGTGGACGCCAGGGTTCTTGGAGCAGGCATCTCTGATCTTCCCCTCGACCCTGTCGATGCTGTGACCGTAACCCTCGTGATTGCCTGCCACGTAGATCACCGGCGTGCCAGAAAAGCTCTTGGCTGCCCATTGAACCGCTCGGTCTCCAGTGTCGATATCGCCTGCAAGGACTACTGCGTCTGGCTTGCAGGTCGCCAGGTCTGGCTGAGAGTGTTCCAGGAAGTGCCTCCTGCTCGCGTCTGACGCGCTCCAAAGTTCGCGATGAAGATCGGAGAGGACGAGGATGCGCATGCGCTTGCTCTGAATGCTCTAGGTGGGCTCAACTTCACTGGGAACGCCCTGACAAGCCTGTCATCCAACGAATCAGGCTGAATTGGAAGGTCCGAGCGCGGTCAATTTGATGCCCCGGATATCTGAAAGTCAGATAGACAGCCTATGGGCAGATTGATATCCTGACAACTGGAAGCGCGATTTGAGGGCTCTGTGGCCTATGTCGTTCACCAACCGACCCTCATTGCGCCTTGGCCAGAACTGGACGAATTTGTTCGTTCAATTGGCCCATTCCTCGCATGCGCTTGGTGTGCGCTGGAGCGTTCACGAAGCATAAGCTCGCCGGTCGCTTCAGGAACCTTGGCTTCCGATGCGTTGGACACTCTTGCAACGCTCCAAGTGCTGCGCCGCAATCCAGTTGAAGATCCTGGGTCCGAAGCCCGATCATTGTATGAGCCCTTGGCTTGGAGCTATCAGTCATCCTGGTCCCGACCAGATGCGAACCTGGAGGCGCTGATAACAGGTTCGCTCACGAGATGGGCTGGAGAGTGCCACTCTGCCGTAAAGCGCAGCTTGGGCGCTTCCCTTGGTAGGAGCGAAGCTCGGGCCTACCTTGCCAACCTTCTACGAAAGCAACGCCTGGATCCGTCACTGGCCGATACCTTGCGATCAACTCGGCTGGCAGAGTGGGAGGCGCTGAGCCTCGGTCGAAAGAGATACGTCCTGTGGGCTAGCATGCGAAACGCTTCGCCTGACTTCCTGCAAGCAGACATGGACGGAGAGTTCGCCCGTCGTGTGCTTGATCGAGAGATCAGCAAGACGATCTGGTGGCTGCTTGGTCGAGCCCAGTCCGGATCGCTAGCATCCACCGACTTTTGCTTCCTGCCAGGCCATGGCTGGCGCCAGCCGCTTATGCTGGACGTTGCGATGGAGACATTCCTGCCATTGGGCAGACGGTACTGGTTGGAACCTGTCGATAGCTGGCGGCTCTAGTGCGTAGAACAAGATGTGTGGCTCGTCGTTGCTGCCATCTCCAGTGCGGGGCCCAAGGCGGGCAGACCATCTCAGGACGGTTCGCCCACTCCTTGAGGCCCAACCGGAGCGGCAAGCGACTGCCACTCAGTTAGACGCTTCAAACTCAACACGGGCAGCGTGTAAGACACGTCGTGGATCGGTGAGTAGAATTTCAGCCGGCGGGAGGCCGGCGAGCAGAACGTGCGGGGACATAAACCACTCGAGCTCCCCCCAGCCGGTAGTGCGGCGCAGGCCATGCGGTTCCCGCTGGAACGGTCCAAAGTCGCGGAGGATTCCCAGGATCTCGGCTAAGTGATCCGCGGGGTGGCCATCGGAATGGAACTGCCAACGTGGGTAGCGATAGCTCGGCGTCGGGTAAGTGATGTACACGCCCAACAACCGGCCCTCGCGGCGCAACTGGCCGACCCGTCCGCGTAGAGTGACAGAAAGGGAGCTGAGCATTGTGTTGATTTGAGCGGCGCTAAGCGCCTGCGCCGCTAGCGCCTCGCGCTGCATGGCTGCGTCGCGAAGGATCTGCACCGCTTGCTCCGAAGTGACTTCGACTGCAGGAGTGACACCTCTGTCGACCTTGGCTTCTGGTGGCCAGTCCTTTGGGGGCAGGTTGCGACGCTTCATAAGGCCACCTTGTCGTGACACGGTTGAGGGTGTACGTGTGTTCTACGCCGTGGCTGGGATGGGTGCTTCGGCGCGTCACTCCTCCGCCTGCCCTCCCCCTCTTGCAGGTGTTCAAGCTCGCTAGCTAAGTGGCGCTTCCATGCGCTTTTTGATCCTTTCAAGGGCGGCAACCAGGCCGCGGTCGCTCGGCTTGTATGGAGCGCCGAACAACTCAACTTCAATCCAGCATTTCTCTTGGCCAGGGTGGACGTACGCTTGATGGTCGTCCAAGAGAAGTACCTGACTAGGATTGGTAGAGACGTTTCGCAGATCCTTTGTCGCCCCTCTCCACTCGACATAGGGCAGCTGGGCGAACCAATCGGGAGCTGAGCCTTCTGTCACAAGAAGCCAAGCAATCTTCCGGAATGCTGGTTCGGGAACGGTCGTATAGATGACCAAGCGCTCAAATCGTTCCCTGACCGCCACAAGAAATGGGTAGAGTCCGGGCCTGGGAATCTGGCTGACCGCATTCGAAATCAGCGTGCCTTCTAGGTCCAGCGCAAGGATGCTCGGTTGCATAGGTAGCAGATTCCACGTGAGGGGAATTGTCAGCAGTCGGCCCGGTAGCACTGCGCGCTGTCAGTGACCGGGCTCCGTTGATTCAGATGTCTGCGAATCCGTCAGCTTGCTTCAGCTGGTTCTCCAGCTGCTCGATTGCCTTCTGATGATCTACCTTCAGATAGGGCTTATCACTGAAGTCCAACGCGGAATCAGGAACTACACTGAGTTCAACGCGCGTCGTAGCTGCCTGGCGGATGGCTAACGTCGTCCAGGTCTCATCTCCCTTTACGAAGCCCACCTTGAAGCGAGCAGTCACTTGGTGGCCCGGTTTGAGGCCATCAATAGTGCGGAAGTCACTTAGCACCCGCGATTGCGCAACTGGCTGCGGTTGGCCATCTATGTAGAGCTTTGCCAGCCAGCTGACTTCGCTCAAAGGCAGTGATGATGCATTGGCGATACGCGCTTCAATGATCGGTGTGGGGCCAAAGAAGCTGCTCTCGATCGCGAATTTTTCGTCACTGGTCTTGATCTTGCCTAGCTCTAGGAGCACTGGCTCCTGCGCCTTTGCCTGATCTCGCAAGGACTGAATCGACTTGGGGCTTTGTTCCCTCGTAGCCTTCACTTGACTCCGTACTACGTCCCTGACGGATGCATTGGGATATCTCTGGTTGAGCTTCTCCAAGTCCAGTCCGGCAACCGCCCAGTTAAAGGCCTCTCTCTCGTGAGAAGTCAGTTCTGCCTCAATAGCATCGATTGACGCTCGGTACTCTTGCTGGGTTCCGTTGGTAACCATCTTCTTGTCTGCCGGGCCGCCGCAGGCTGTCGTTAGAGCCGCCACTCCAAGAAGAAGGCCAAGTCGGCCTCCGGCTAGCGCCTTGCGGCGTTGCTGCTGTTGGTTCATGGATCCCCCTTGTATGAAGCCCTCAGAATATCGGGTTTTTAGATATCTGAGAACTGGATATAGGTTCTGAGGCCGCTCAACGACGTTGCGGCCATGGCCAAGTCCATCCATCGCAAGGAATACGCTGCCCTGATTGAGGCCGTCAGGGAAGCTCGCGTGGCTGCTGGACTGACTCAAGTCCAGGTTTCACAGAAGCTAGGGCGCAGTCAGTCGTTCATCAGTGACGTGGAGACGGGCAAGCGCAGGATCGACGTCGTGGAGCTACGTGACATTGCTCGGCTGACTGGCCTGTCATTGGGAAAGCTCATCGCCGACTTTGAACGGCGCATCAAGAGCTGACGACCGCCCCCTTTCCTGCCGGATGCCTGCGCCGTACCAGTAGGCTCACACCCCAGGTGTGGCGAAACCTCCCTTCCTGTTGACGCCCTGGCATCGGCTATTCATTGCCCTGAACAAGCAGTACCCTGTTCAGAATTTGTGCGGGCGTCAGTGCGCACCAGTGGTGCCGTTTCATTGCGCTTGGATCGCTGCGGCGGGTGGACAGATGCTTGCGCGGACTGCGTATGAATGCGGCCAAATTGCATTTGCGCCGTGGCTGATGGCCCGTTCTTACTAGAGCTGAGATGGGTATGACAGACTACGAAGAGCTGGCGGGCCCGGCGCTGCGGACATTCTTTCGCCTGGCCCAAGAATGGTCTCTTTCTGAGCGTGATCAGTCCATTCTCCTTGGAGAGCCAGACGCTGCTGCACTTGCACTTTGGCGACGCGGTGATCTGGATCTCGTTAACAGCGAGGTCCTAATTCGAATTTCATTTCTGTTGGGCATTTACCGAGCGTTGCACACCGTTTTTAGTGACCCAAGCCAGGCCAACGCTTGGGTTGGTCGAGCGCAAGTGTCCGGACGTTTAGCGGGCACTTCAGCATTGGCGCACATGCTCCGTGAGGGTGTGCCAGGTATGCGCCTTGTGCATGCCAGCCTCTTTACGATGCTTAACTGATGACCCCTAACTCGCCCACCCCGATCTGAAATTGAATGAAGTGCTAATCGCTCTAGCCACCATGAGGACGCGAGAGCAAGAACAGTGCTGCTCGCCTTCTTTCTTGTAGGTTGACCACGTCCATTGGCGTTACGCTAGGGATGCCACGCACCCCGCGACGCTTCCGCCAGGATCAGCCCTGCAGGCCGTCGTTCGCCATCAGACGCGCGACCCGGTTCAAGCTGGCACCCCGGCACGTCAGACTGGTTGAAAACTAATCGCGGCAACGCGTAACGCCGGGCTGGCCCGTCTGCTCAACTGCAACGCGCTCGAACTCGGCACTGAGCTTCCTACTCTTTGACATGAAAAGTCCCTCTTGCCTAGTTCGGACTTCTCGTAAGTTTCCGTGAAGACAGGGGCGAGCCTCTCTTGTGCCGCAACTCACGCGGTTACGACGACAACCGCGATGAAGGAGATGGCTAAGGATGCTGCAATCCGACGCAGCGAAACCGCGTCGGGGCGGCGATCTGAGTCTCAAGCGGCAGCCGCCGGCCCGGGCGTACTCCTGAGCAATGACGGGCCCTGCCCCTCCGATCGCGTGATTGCTTGTGTCGACAAGGCTGCGCGAAGATCAGACAGGGCACGATGGTGCAATTGCGAGACGCGCCCTTTGCTGACACCCAGCCGCTCGACGAGGGTCTTGAATGGCAGGTGTTCGAAATAGTGGGCCTCGATCAACAGCCGAGAGCGCTCCGGCAACTGTAGCATCGCCTGTCGCAGGCGCCGACTCATCAGGCTCCGCTCGGCGTACTCCTGTACGGTGCACGGCTGCGCCTGCAGTTGCGCTGCCTCGATATCCAGTAAGAAGCCCATGCCTAGTGCAACAATGTCATCGACCACCTGATCAAACAGGGAATCGGAGTCATCCATCGCTCGGGTTCGCACCGAATGCAGTCGCTCATGGGTACGCTCAGTTGCCTCAGCTCCGCTCGGATGGCGAGTCGATTCGCGCACCGCATTGAACACCGCACCGCGCACTCGTGCAATGGCGTACCCTGCAAACGGAATGCCACGTTCTGGATTGAACCTGGACATGGCTTCCAACAACCCGAGCGAAGCACTCTGCCGGAGATCCTCACGTGGAATGCCAAGACTGAATACGCGCCGGTGGATTCGGTCGGCCAGCGCCTCGGACCATGGCAGATAGCGACCAACAAGCGACGCCTTGGCGAGCTTGTCACCCTGCTGTTGTGCCCGCCAGAGGTCCAGTTCCACGTGATCGATCGCCATGGCGGGTCAGTTCCAGAAGCTCCCGAGCAACGCCTTGGCCGTCAATACCCAGCCGTCGATGAGGATGAACAGCAATATCTTCAGGGGAAGGCTGATGGTGGTGGGCGGCAGCATGATCATGCCCAACGCCATAAGGATGGCGCTGACGACCAGATCAATGAGCAGGAATGGAAGGAAGATTACAAAGCCAATCTGGAATGCGGTTTTCAGCTCGCTCAGCAGAAAGGCTGGCACAAGCTGCGAGAACGCTACATCCTTCGCCGTCGTGGGCATCGGCGCCTTGGCCATCTCAAGCACGACTTTCAGATCGCTTTCGCGCGTTTGTGAAATCATGAACTGACGCAACGGATCCTTGCCACGCTCGATCGCTTCGCTGGCAGTGATCTGCTGGCTGAGGTACGGCGTGAGCGCATCCTGGTCAATCTTGCCCGCCACCGGCGCCATGGTGAACCAGGTCAGGCACAGCGACAGCGTAATGATCACGCTGTTGGGCGGTGTCTGCGGCAGTCCCAGCGCATGCCGCAGCAACGACAGCACGATGACGATGCGCGTGAACGAAGTCATCGCGATCATCATCACTGGCAGCAACGACAACAGGCTCAGCAATACGAAATTCCGCAGCACCGGAGTAAAGTCCTGGCGCGCGACGTCGTCCGCAACCTTGTCGAGCGCACCGGCATGCGCTTGCAGCGCGAACGTCAGCAGCACCGCCACCGTTAGCCAGGCGACGCCCTTCAGTGCGACGTGGCAGCGACTACGGTGCTGCATCGTCAACCTCCACGCGCTGCAGCTGCACCTGTGCGTTGGACTCCACCAGCAGAAACGCCTCGTGGCCGCTCTGGATACGGTGCACGCTGGTGCGTGGGCTAAGCCGCAGGGTATGCACGAGGCGGAGATCCTGTTCCCCCGCGGGCCGTGCCAGCACGGCGGCACCCAGCCAACGCTGCAACCACCCTCTGCGACGCGCGGCATATAGACCCACCATCATCACAGCAAGCAGCAATACCGCCATGCCAAGTGCCTGCGCAGCGTCGGCACCACTGCCGCCACCTTCCTCGCGGAAGGCGATTGGCGCAGTGGCCGCCACCGATTCTGCAGGTGTGGTCACAGCAGCTCCAGGATGCGCACGGCGTAGTGATCGTCGACCGCCATCAGTTCTGCACTGGCGACCATGCGATCATTGAGGAGCAACGAGACAGGCGCATCCAGCAGCTGGTCGAGGGTGAGCTGATCGCCACGCTTCATGGCAAGCAGCTGCTCGATGCTGAGCGTGAGCGAACCTATCTGCGCAGTCATCTTGACTTCAACATGGCCAACCAGGGCCAGTGCGGGATGAGACGTACCCAGCCCTGAGAATTCTTCGGCCAGACCAGTGGCCGGAACGGCCGATACGAGGGAGTTCATGGAATAGCTACCTGTCAACGAGAGGAGTCGATCGTGATGGCCATGCGCTGGTCCACGATCGTCAAACGGCCGGAGGCGACCGCCGCGCCCTTGCCGGCGGCAAGCGCCACTGGCGAATCGAGCGGAATACCGGTGCGCAGCACGTCGCCCGGGCGTAACGCACTGATTAGCGAAACATCTACGTGGCCCAGTTCAAGGCGCGCGTCCAGAGCCACCGTGGAGTGGGCAAGCGCAGCGCGACGCGACTGCAATGCAACCGGTGCATGGTCCGGCGGATCCAGTCGATCGCACAACACCGGGTCCAGCAATATCTCAAAAGTGAGGCCGGCCCATCGCACCTCTACGCCCACCCAGCCGTGGCGTTCGGACCAGGCACCGCGTGGCGCCTCATCGCATGGATGGTGGGCCGGCGCGCCCCCCAGAAGACTGCCCAGCAAAGCCTGCCCCGCTGCCGTGCCAACGGCCAGAGCGTGATTGAAGTCGGCGGCAGCCTGCAGCGGCGCACCGGCCAGCAGGCCGCCTAGCTGTGCCAGTGATGCACGTTGAAGCCCGGCCAATACTTGGCCGCCGGCCGCGCCCATCGCGCATTGCCAGCCTGCATCGCGGGGCGCGTCCGCTACCAGCGGTACCACGGCAACAGTACCCGGTGAGATAGCCCAAGCCTCCAGCCACTCCTGTACAAGCCTCTCCACCTTCAGGCGCAGGAATTCTCGCCGGGTGGGTCCTTGCCAACGAAGAACGAGACCGGTCATCAGCCGCCCCGCGTGCTGTTGTAGAGCTGTTCAATCATTTCGTTGCTCACGGTCATCACCCGCGAACTGGCCTGGTAGCCGCGCTGGATGATGATCATGTCGGCAAACTCCCGCGTGAGGTCGATGTTGGACATCTCCAGACTGGACCCGGCGATCTTGCCGTAGCGCCCCAATCCTGGATTGCCCAGCTCGCGCTGGGACGGGTCCACGCCGGACACCAGCCGTCCACCACTGAGCTTGAGTGAGCTTTCATTGGCGAACAGCGCCAACGCCACCTGTCCGCCGCTGCGCTTTTCCGTCGTTGAGTAAACCAGCTGCAGGACGCCCTTCTCATCGAACTTCATGCTGATGATCGGCAGCACGCCATGGCCGTCGTCAACCTTGGCGCTCAAGCCAGAAGGCGTGCCCGACTGAGAGGTCATGCCGTTGAAGGCTCCCGGCGTACCGAAGTCGAAGGTAATGGTCTGGTCGCCTGCGGCGCTGCTCAGCACCACGTCCATGGTGCTGTAGCCAGCCTGGGGTAAGCCCTGCACGCTGAAACGGACTTCACCTGTGCCCAGCGAGGCACCCGTGTCGTCCATGACCGTCACGTCGAAGCTGCCTGGAATCTGGCTCAAACTGCGGGTGAACTGCATCTTCAGCACTCGGGCAGTGCCGCTGGCGTCGTACACGGTGATCGAATTCAGGTCCACCGGCGTGGCCGGGACCGTGGCGGATGTGTTCACCGGTACCAGGTTGCCACTGATGTGAACGCCAGTGGTGGCCACAGCACCCACCGTGCGCAATCCTTCGATGGAGATAGGGTTCAGCGCGCCGTTGCTGCCGAGCGCCATCACCTCGTAGCCGTTGACGCTGTCAACCAGCACACCGTCGTCATTGAAGCGGAACTGGCCAGCACGTGTGTAGTGCAGTGCCCCTTGTGGGTCGCGCAGCACGAAGTACCCATCGCCATCGACGGCCAAGTCAGTGGCGTTGCCGGTTTGGCGCGCATCGCCGGCAACAGTGCGCAGGTCTTCGCCCACGATCCTTGTTCCCAGGTTGCCCTCGATGTTGGCAAAGAACGAATCGCTGCCCCGAAAGCCAGGCGTGTTCATGTTGGAGACGTTATTGGAGACCGTATTGAGGCTTCGCGAGAAGCTGAAAAGACCGGAAAGGCTGGTGAATAGTGCCTGGAACATACATGTCTCCTGCGATCAGGGCGTGTTGGTCGGTTGAACGAGCGACACCTGCGAAAGACGCACGCCGGTACTGACCTGGCCGCTGCTGTCGCGCACACTCAGTTCCGGACCGTTGGCACCGAACTGTACGGCGATCACCCGGCCCGCACTGTTGCCACCGGCACCGACGATCTCCACCTCGCGATCGATCAGGCTCACCGCTTGGCTAGCGGCCGACATGGTCAGCTGATCTGCGGTGTTCTGGCTGAGCTGTCGCGACTGTTCAAGGGCCGAGAACTGCGCCAACTGCGCCAGGAATTCACGGTTGTCCACGGGTTCCATCGGGTCCTGGAACTGCAGCTGGGCCAGGAAGAGGCGAATGAAGTCATCCTGGTTGATCGTGTTGTTGTTGGTCAGCTCGGTTTGCTGGGTACCCAGCGTGCTGCCGATCGCGTCAACGGCCATGTCGATGTCCTGATTCTGAAGTGGGGAGATGCCATAGTTCGCGTCCATTGACCGTCAAGCGTGTCATGGTCAGTCCTTGGTCACGGGCAAATCGATGCAGCTGCGCGATCAACTGCGGATAGTCGTCTTCCTGCAGACGGTAGTCGCGAAGGCGGACCTTCAGGTCCTCGCCTTGCCCGCGCAGCCACTGCTGCCAACGTGCCTGCCACGGCGAACCGGTTTCGACGGCCGACCGCGCAGGTGGCGCAGCGTCGATTGGTTCCATCACCGCAGCCGAGAGGCGCAGCGCGGCACTCTGCGCGGGCTGTATCTGCTGCGTCGTTGACGTGGGCAATTCGAGCGAAGCAGGCGAGCAGCCAAGCATCGGCGCAGCGGCCGAACGCATCCCCGATGGCGGTACGGCGGTGCTGGATGCTGGCTGGGTCAGCAGGAATACCTGAGTGCCCCAGCCCGCCGCCGACGTTTCCTGCGAAAGACGGTCGTTGGCCGCCAGCCCCCATGGCAGTGCGATGCGGTGTTCCGTCCCGCGCGCATCCTGCACCTCGAGCTCGAAGACGGCCAGGACGTCCGGGGATGACGGCAGACCAGCAGCCTGTTCAAAGTCGGTGCCGACTGCGGACACGGCGCGACGCTCCGGCGCACGTACCAGCGGAATCTGATTGGGATCCAGCAGCAGGTTGATCATGGGCGGGGCCACGCCATTCGCTGTGCCAGCAACAGATCGCTGCACGCGTCGTAGTCGCGTACATCGCGGACAAACTGCTGCTGTGTACGCTCAACCGCCAGCTGGTCAGCCGCGTGGTCGCAGCGGTGCTGCGCGGCCAGGTGGCCGGCCGCGGCCAAAACACGTGCTTTCAGCGCAGCGTCGTGTACCTCCTGCTGCACCTGCGTACCGCGATGCAGGTGGCCCAGCAGCTTCCTGGCGGCCTGGTCGCGTTCCAGCTGCAGCACTTCGCCGGACGCGGCGCTGCCCGCTAGGCGCAGCCCTTCGGCCAGCGTAGCGTGGGCACGGCGCAGCGCCTCACCGCTTGCATGGGCCTGCTGCTGCGCCTGCGCATGGACCAGCGCCTGCCGACTGTGCTCGAAATCACGAAGGCGGCATATGGCCGCCAGCGCCTGTTCGCGGCGGCTCATGCGCGGTCCTCACGGGCAAGGGCGCGCCCGAGCTGCGCCAGCGCCGCGGAACGGGCGCTGCGTTCGTTTGGCCGTTGCTGCAGAAAGGCCTCCAGGACGGCACGGCGCTCCAGCACGCCGTCCAACTCCGGATTGGCACCAGGTTGGTGGGCACCCATATCGACCAGATCGCGCGCGCCTTCATAAACTGCCAGCTCGCGTCGCGCCTGGCGCGCGACGTCCTGCTCGGTCACAGTGGAAAGCGCACTGATCAGCCGGCTCGTGCTGTGCAGCACATCGATAGCCGGATGGTGACCCCGTGCTGCCAGTGCACGATCCAGAATGATGTGACCGTCAAGAATGGCGCGCATGTGATCGGTGATCGGTTCGTTCATGTCATCGCCCTCGACCAGCACGCTGTAGATGCCGGTGATGGAGCCCCCCCCGCGGACCCGCCCGCAGCGTTCCAGCATGCGCGGCAACTGGGCGAACACCGAGGGCGTGTAGCCACGGAACGTAGGGGGTTCGCCAACGGACAGGCCAATATCACGCTGCGCCATCGCAAAGCGTGTCATCGAATCCACCACCAGCAGTACCGCCTTGCCCTGATCGCGGAAGTACTCGGCCACGGCGTGAGCCGCATGCGCAGCTTGCGTACGCATCAACGCCGGCTCGTCGGCCGTGGCCACAACCACCACTGAACGCTTCAAACCTTCTTTGCCTAGCGAATGCTGCAGAAATTCATGCACTTCGCGCCCGCGCTCGCCGATGAGCGCAAGCACGGTTACGTCGGCGTCCACCTGCCGTGCCAGCGCGCCCAGCAAGGTGCTCTTGCCTACGCCACTGCCGGCCATGATGCCCATGCGTTGACCCTCGCCCAGGGTCAGCAAGGTATCGATGGCGCGCACGCCCGTCTCAAGTACTCGCTCGATCGGCAAACGGTGCAGCGGATTGATTGTGGGACGTGCCAATGGATAGCGTTCGGTCAACACCAGCGCCGGGCCATCGTCCAGTGGCGTGCCGTGAGCGTTGACAACCCGGCCCAGAAGCGCCTCGCCCACTCCCACGTCAACCCCGCGTCCCAGTGCGCGGACCAGGTGTCCCGGAGCAATCCCGGTGAGCTCTCCATAAGGCATGAGCTGGGTCAGTCCGGCGCGGAAGCCAACCACCATCGCGTCGACCTGGTGTCCCGCAACTCCCTCAATCAGGCAACGCTCGCCAAGCACCACGTCCGGACCCAGCGCTTCCACCACGAGGCCGTTGAACGACTCCACGCGTCCCAGC
The DNA here is from genome assembly GCF_003105135.1 of Stenotrophomonas sp. SPM. NCBI lineage: Bacteria > Pseudomonadati > Pseudomonadota > Gammaproteobacteria > Lysobacterales > Lysobacteraceae > Stenotrophomonas > Stenotrophomonas sp. SPM. The sequence goes on from NZ_QETL01000001.1 coordinate 50,847, forward strand.
CGCCGCGTCATCGGTGCGCGACGCAGGTGTTCGACCACGGTGGCGAGTGAAGGTGACGTGCTCATCTGTCGCTTATGCCAAGGGCAGTGACGAAAGCCGCGCGGAGTGAGTCCAAGCGCACGTCCAGCCCGCCATCAATCACGCCGGTAGCGGTCTGCAGCTGTACCTGCCCTGCCGCCAATCCGGCGGCGGCCACGATCCGTACCTGCGATCCAGCCAGCGCGCCGATTGCCGCCAGGTGCGACGGTGCCACGCGCAGCGTCACCGGCCGCTCGCTGTGTTCTGCCAGCAGCTTCGCGCACACCGTCTGCATGTCGGTCGCTGCAGCATCGCCGAGAAGGCGGATGACCGCCTCGAAAGCCAGCACGGCAGCATCTTCAAGTACGCGGGCCTGCACTATTTCCAGGGCCGCTGGCAGGGACGCCAGCAGGTCTGCCAGCTGTTGCTGCTGCTGTGCCAATGCCTGTATCCGCTCTGCGTGCGCATCATCCAGTGCCTGGCGTGCCACGCGTATCCGCTGCTGCAGAGTCGAAGCCGCTTCAGCCTCGCCCTCGCGTCGCCCTTCCAGGCGCGCGGCCTCAAGCACCTGCTCGCGCTCCTGCGCCAAGGTCGGACCAGCGGCTGCCAGTTGCGGGGGTGCCTGCTCGGGAGCAGCCGCAGTGGGCATCGGCGCCGCCGCGAGCGCCTGTGACAAGCGCTGAGGTGTGGCCAGCGAAACAGTAACGCGCTGCATCTCAGCCAGCCTCCGCAACGTTCAGCAGCTGGTGACGCACCGCACCCTGCAGCGCGATCGGTAACGTCGGCACTTGTGCCAACTGGGTGCTCACTGCGTCGCGCACGGCCGGGTCCAGCATGGCGAGGCAGAACTCGCGTTCGGCTCCCTCCATGCACGCCAACGCGCGCGCCACCCAGACTGGCGAGTTCTGTACCGCCATCGCACTCCAGTCAATTGGCGACTGACGCTGCGACGGCATCGCCGTTGATGGGGTTTCGGCTTCCAGCCAGCCGGCAGGAAGCGCATCGACCGGCAGGTTCGATGTCCGCAGTGCGTCCAACAGCGTGCGTACCACCGTCGCGTCGGGCACAGGCAGCGCAGCCAGCAGCTGCTCCTGGTCCAGTCGGTGCAGCGGGGCCATCAGCAGCGCGCAGCGGCGTTGTGCCGGGTTAGCGTTCAAGGCGTTCATGGCGTGCGGCCGTCCTGTAGCCACAAACGCATCTTCTGTAGTGCCTGCTCACGCTCCTGCGCGGTAAGGCGGGCTGGCTGGCGGCGGCGCAGAGCAAACCACAGGGTAGTGGCCAGTACGCCCAGCAAAGTGGCCGCCAGCATTCGCCAGCCATACGCGCGTGATCCGGCGACGGGCGCGCCCACAGCAACCGATGCCGGTGACGTGGTGGCTGCGGCCTCATGCTCCACAGGCGCCGCGACCGGCGGTGATTCGAGGGCGTCTGCAACCTGCCCCAGGCGCGAGATCTCCAACTGGTCGCCGCGCTCGAAGTCCATGCCTGCCGAGGCGGCCACCAATGAGCGCAGCCGGAACAGCTCGACGTCATTCAGCCGGGCCGGCACGACGACCGCCACCGACAGACGCTCCATGCGGCCGGGTGCGCGATTGACTTCCTGCCGGCTGCTGCCCAGCACATACTCGGTATCCTCGTCCTGGCGCGGACTGCCCGTTCCTTCGCCCTGCGCCTGGGTTGTGGTTCGGCGACGTTGCACCAAGCCGTTGCCGCCCTCGCCCAGCGCCACCGGACGCTCGCTGACTTCGTGCACCGCATCGTAGTTCAAGGTGGCGTCCACCGAGATGGCAAAGTCACCAGCATTCATGGTCTTGCCGAGCAGCGCAGCCACGCGCGCGGCGAGCGCCTTCTCCAACTGGGCCTTGTGTTCGGCACGATCGTCCTCATCGGCGCCGCCTGCGGCCATCACGGCGCTGCCACCGGAGAGCAGTGCACCTTCCGAATCCAGCACAGAGACCTGTGCAGGCGTGAGCCCTTCCACCGATGCTGCAACCAGGCTGCGGATGCCATCAATCTGACGCCGGTTCAAGCTTTGCCCGGGCGACAACGAGAGCGCCACCGAGGCCTTGGACCCATCCTCCTTCTCGGCAAACAGCCCCTGTCGGCGGATGGTCAGGTGCACGCGGGCGTCCAGCACGCCTGGCAGGCTTGTGATGGTGCGTTCGATTTCACCCTGCAGCGCCCGCTGGTAGTTGACCTGTTGCGCGAACTCGGTCACTCCGAAGTCGGACTCGTTGAACAGCTCGAAGCCCACATGCCCACCCTTGGGAATACCAGCCGAGACCAGGCGCATGCGGGTGTCATAGACCGCCTTTTCGTCCACGCTGATGGACGTGCCGCCGTCGGCCAAGCGGTAAGGCACCTTCCATTCGCCCAGCGTCTGCACGATCTCGGCCGCGTCGGCCTGGCGCAGATTGCTGAACAGGGTCTGCTGGCGAGGTGCCAGCAGCCAGTAGAGTGCCGCCAGTGTGGCAAGCAGCACCACGACGCCACCGGCGACCAGGCCGGTGCGCGCGGGCGCGGAGAGGGATTTGTAGAAAGACGGCAGGTTCATGGTCAGAGCTGCATCCGCGCCAGTTCCTGATAAGACTCAAGCAGGCGGTTGCGCACTTCCACCGCGAACGTCAGTTCCATGCGAGCCTGCTCCATGGCGATCATTACCTCATGCACCGGCACATCCTTGCCGCTGGCCAGCGCCTGGGTGGTTACGTCCGCGGCCTGAAGTCGCGCGTCCAGATGTCCCAGCCCCTGGCCGATAACCGTACCGAAGTCGGTGGTCGCGATGGCGGTTGCTTGCAACGACTGCGTCGCGCGCAGCGTGTCCAGTCCGGAAATTGCTTCGATGGCCATTACTTGGCTCCGATCTCAAGCGCGCGCAGGGTCATGCCACGCAGCAGGTTGAAAGAACGCACGTTGGCTTCGTAGCCACGGCTGGCAGTCATCAGGGTCGTCATCTCCTGGACCGTGTCCACTCGCGCATAGCGCACGAAGCCATCGGCATCGGCCAAGGGATGCCCGGGGTCACTGACCTCGCGGCTCGGTACCGGCACCGCCTGCAGATGGGTGGAGAATGCTTTGCCCACGTCCACCTGCCAGCGCTGTGCTTCCACCCCCACCGGCAGTGCGGTGTTGGCATTGGCGATGTTGCGGCTGGCCGCATCCAGTCGCATACGTTCCTGCGCCATGCCGGCGCGCACGGTATCTAGAATGCTGTCAATCGCCATGCTCAGCTCCTTCCCGTCACGGCCAGGCGCATCAGGCCGAACTGCCGGCTGAGCGCTTCACCCAGGGTCTGGTAGTTCATCGATGCAGCCGACATCTCCGCGACCTGCGTGTCCAGACTGAGCGACGCGGCTTCTTCGTTGCCTTCACGAGGTACCAACGCGGTCAGTTCGGCCAGCCCAAGGCGCAGCTCCGACCCGGAGGCGCGCCCATCGCCATAAGCGGCCAACAGCCCCTCGATGCCCGAGAAATCGATGGTGTGCGCCCGTGCTCCCGGCGTGCCAGCGCGGGCGATATTGCCGCTGGCCAGTTCGGCTCGCAGCTGCTGCAGTCCCATCGACAGCCGCACGGCGTCCAGTGTTGACGCTTCCATTAATCGTCCCCTTGTTATTGGATCACCAGCTCGCCATCCAGCGCGCCGGCGGTTTTGATCGACTGAAGCACCGCAATGACGTCCCTGGTGCTCAAGCGCGCGGTGCGCAGTGCACTGATGAGGTCGGCAACGGATGCACCTTCCGGCACCTGCACCAGCGGTGCCACGCCTTCTTCTGCGTCGATTCGCGTGGAGGGTGTAACCACCGAGGCGATGCCACTGCCTGGTCGGTAGTAGACTCCGTCCGGCTGCGATACCTTGAACTCGGTACGGATTTCCACCTTCAGACCGCCGTGAGACACGCTCACTCGGCCCAGGCGGACATCGCCGCCCGCCACCACCGTGCCGGTACGCTCGTTGACCACCACGCGCGCCTTGCGCTGTTGCTCAAGAGTGAGGTTCTCCAGCCGGGCAATGAGTGCTACGAGGTCGTCGGGCGGAACGTCGAACTGCACGCTCACCTTGCCGGCGTGGTCTGCCCGCGCTGAGCGTATCTCGCCCATGCTGCGGATGGCCTCGGCAATGCGGGTGGCATTGGTGAAGTCCGGTTCGTTCAGCACGATCGCCAGCGAGCGCCCGTCGCTGTCCATCTGCAGCGGCGACGCCTGCTCAATGCTGCCACCAGAAGGAATCCAGCCGACGGTCGGATGGTTGCGCTGCAGGGAGGCGGTCATGCCTTCGAACTGGTATCCACCCACCGACAGCGCACCCTGCGCCATGGCGTACAGGCGGCCGTCTGCCGCGCGCAGCGGCGTCAGCATCAGCGTGCCGCCGGTCAGGCTGCGGGCGTCGCCCGAAGAGGCCACTTGGACGTCGATCAACTGGCCGGGCTCGGCGAACGCCGGCAGCTTGGCGGTGACGATCACCGCTGCGACGTTGCGGCTCGCCACGTCCTGGTCGCTCACATTTACGCCAAAGTTGCGCAGCGTGTTGGCCACCGATTGGACAGTGGCGCGGTTGCGGCTGGAGTCGCCGGAGCCGGAAAGGCCGAACACCAGGCCATAACCGGTGAGCTGGTTCTCGCGCACGCCCGCCACGCGGGCAATGTCCTTGACCTTAACGGTAGCGGCCATGGCATTGGCGCCCAGTCCGATCGCCACCAACAAGGCCATGCACAGAAGTCGGTTCACGGTCACAGCAACCTCAACCATTTCAAGGTGCGATAGATCAGACTCTGGCGCTGCGAGGCACTGACATCGCCCACGCCGTCCAGCTCGATCTCTGCATTGGCGATCCGGTGCGACCACACCGTGTTGTCCGCCGCAATGTCCTGCGGGCGGACCACTCCGCGAAGACGGATATGCTGGCGTTCGCGGTTGACCAGCAACGTCTGGGCACCCTCGATGGCGAGGCTACCGTCCGAGCGAGCCTCCACTACCTGCACCGAGATCTGCGTGCGCAGCTCGCCGCTTCGCGTGGTCTGCGCGCCACCGGCGGTACTGCCGCTCAAGCCCGCCTTGGCTGCGTAGTCGGCCGTCGGCGAAGACAGGGAGGCACCGAGCGCCAGCTGGCTGGAGGCATCGGTGCCGGCCTGCGATTTGGCCCGGGTCGCCTCCGCCACATACACGGTCAGGACATCGCCGGTGCGGAAGGCGCGATGATCGGCCATCAACGGTCGGTAGTTCTCCACATCCACCAACGTCTGCCGGGCCGGCGCCGCCTTGGCTCCGGGCGCTGCAATGGCCAACAGCAGGCCAAAGGCAAGGTAGCAAGTTCGATCAGTCATGGATCTGCACCTTGCCTGGAGCGGTCACCGTGGCCACGACCGCTTCACTCGCGTAACTTGGACGCACCGGAATACGCTCACCCAGGCGGCCATCCTGCAGTGCGACCGCGGGTGCGGAGAGCGCGATGCCGCGATGGTGTACCTGCAACTCAACGTTCTGCATGCCCTGTACTTCGGGTGTGGGCTCCATCAGCGCGTCGGTCAGTGGCGTGCCCGCGCGTACGTCCTGGCGCAAGCGGTAGCTGTGCACCGGACGCTCCAGAATGACCCTGCCGGTGCGACAGGCCATATCGACCTCGGAATGCTGCAGGGCGATGGCATCGACATTGGTTCGGGCCACGTAGTCGGCCTCGAAAACCAGCGCCGGGCGCATATCGCGTGCCGTCACCGGTACGCTGAGCGTGCGCAGCAGGCGATCGTTTACGTGGACCCTGAGCGGCACCGAGGCGCGCGCGCGCGGCCAGCGACCGGCAACGTCACCCACTTCGAAGCGCACTTCGCCAGCTGGCAGCGACTGCAGCCTCACGGCCGCTACCGAAACATCAGCGGTGCTGCCTTGGGCCTGGAGCCGGGCCTGAAGCTCGGTCCGTACCTGGTCGGCGATCGATTCGGCGCTGGGAACGCCACCTGCGGCCACAGCCAGTACCAGCAGCGATGTCAGCCAGGCCATGCCTCAACGCCTCAGGTTGTTGATGGTGTCCATGACCTGGTCGGCCGCCTGCAGCACTCGAGCATTGAGCTGGTAGGCGCGCTGGGCCAGCACCAGGCCGGACATCTCTTCGATGATCTCCACGTTGGCCATCTCCATCTGGCCTTGGCGCAGCCGACCTGCGCCGTCGCTGCCCGCGCGGCCGTACACCGCGCTGCCGGCCTGCGGTGTGACCGCGTAGAGGTTGTCACCGATTGAACGCATCGACTCGGCGGCGGCGAAGCGCACCACTTCAATGGTGCCGACCACGGTACGATCCACCTCATCGGGCATCTGCACGCTGACCTCGCCTTCCGCCGAGATCTTCATGTCGCGACCTTCGCGCGGAATCTGTACATCGCCGGACAGACGCAGGCCCTGGTAGTTGCGCAGGAAGCCGTCTTCGTCCACGCGGAACTGGCCGCTGCGAGAATAGACCAATCCACCATCGGCTGCTTCGAATTCGTAAAAGCCCGCACCATCGATCGCGACATCCAGTGCGTTGCCGGTCTGGCGCATCTCCCCGGGCTCGAACGAGGTGCTGGTCGAGATGATCCGCACGCCCCCCGGACGCTGCTCGGCGATCACCGTCTGCGGGTCCGCGCCGAGCGCCGGCAGCGGCGTGGCAATGTCGGCAAAGTTCACCCGCCCCCGCTTGAAGCCCGGGGTCTGGAGGTTGGCCACGTTGTTGGAAATGGTATCCAGCTGCTGCTGGCCGCTGCGCAGGCCGCTGGCAGCGATATGCAATGCATCAATCATGAGGTGCCCTCTCAGTTCTCGCCAATTCGGTTGATGCCGGCATCCAGCATCTGGTCGTAGGTGCTCATCGCCCGGCGCACGGCGTCCACATGGCGGGTCAGTTCCATCAGCCGAAGCATTTCGTCAGCCGGGTCCACGTTGGCCCCCTCGACGGCCCCTTGGACCACGCTGCCCTGCCACTGGGCCGGGGCGCCGTCGTAGCGGTACGCGCCGTTGCCCATCGCGCGTAGCTGAAGCGGCTGTTCCACCGCCACGATCTGCAGCTGGCCCAGCGGCTGCGACCCGGCCCACAGTTGCCCGTCGGCTTCCACCCGCATGGGTGCGTCGGCTGTGATCAAAGCCGGGTCGAGGGTTAGCGCCCCGGACTGGCCAAGCACGCGGTCGCCATGGCGGGTGACCAGATTGCCGTCCGCGTCGATCTGGAAACTGCCCGAACGGACCAACAACGCTTGGCCTTGTCGCTCGACCACGAAAAAGCCCGGACCACGCAGGGCAAGGTCGAGCCCCCGGCCGGTCTGCGCCAGGCTGCCGTCCCGCTGGTCCAGCGCGGGCATGAGCCCGGCCTGGGTGGCGAAGTCAGCGGTCATCCGCTCGGCGCGGTAGCCCGGCGTCTGGATATTGGCCACGTTGCGACTGATGGACGACAGTGTGTCCACGTCCGCGCCCAGTTGTCGGCCCAGCGCCTGCAAGGTCTCGGTCATCGGCTATTGGCTCCGTATCGCGGCAAAGGAACGCACGGGCAGCGTGGCGGGAATTTCGTTCAGGCTGATCACCGCCAGGTACGGCATCGAGCGCGATAGCAGCTGGCGCAACGATCGGCGCACCGGACCCGGGCACAGCAGCACCGGCACCAGGTTGCGGCCCATCATCGATTCGCTCTGGGTAGCCAGACTCTTCATGAACCCGTCAAGCTGGGCGATCTCACCAAACAGGCTGCCGCGCCCCTCGCTGCTACGGGCGCTGGAAAGCAGTTCATGTTCCAGCTCGGGAGCCAGGGTCATGACGTGCAGGTCGCCGTTGGCGTCGCGCAGCGCCTGGCAGATGGTGCCGCCCAGCCGCTCGCGCACACGCTCGGCCAGGTCTTCGGCGTTCTTGACCGTACGCCCTGCATCCACCAGCACTTCCAGGATGGCTTCGAGGTGGCGCACGCTCACCTGCTCGCGCAGCAGCAGCTGCAGCACCTTCTGCACTTCGGAGAAGCTCAGGATCGCCGGAACCAGCTCTTCCACCAGCGAGGCATTGTGCTCGCGCACGCGATTGAGCATGCGCTCGGTATCCTGGCGGGTCAGCAGATCGGCCGACTGCCGCTTCACCAGCTCACTAAGGTGAGTGATCAGCACGGTATCGGGTTCGACCAGCGTGTAGCCTGCCGTGCGTGCGGACTGCCGGGCACTGCGGTCGATCCACTGCGCGGGCAGGCCATAGGCCGGGTCGCGGGTATCCGGCCCTTCCAGGCGCGCCCGCTGACCGCCGGGGTTGATGGCCAGCACGCGGTCGGTCATCAGGCTGCCCTGCCCCACGCGACAACCATGGAAGTGGATTTCGTACTGATCCGGTGCCAGCTCGGTGCGCAGTTGTTGCTGCACGCGAGGCATTACAAAACCCAGGTCCTGCGCGAACTGGCGGCGCAGGTGGTCAATGCGGTCCATCAGGTCGCTGTCCTGCCCAGCGAAGGCATCGCACAAGGTGGTACCAAGACGGACTTCGATGGCTTCAACACGCAGGATCTGGTTGATGTCCTGCGGCGCGGCAGCGGCATGTTCAGGTCCGCGCGCTTCATCGCTGGCCTCAGCAGCAGGCTCCACCTCGGCCGTTCCCGCCCGCGTGGCGAGCCAGGCCAAGCCGCCCAGCAGGCACAGCACCACCAGCACTGGAGCCACCGGGAACCCCGGGAGCACCAGTACCAGCAGCAGCACAGCGGCTACGATGACGAGCGCCTTTGGATTGGCCAGAATCTGCTTGGGAATCTCCGAACCAAGCTGCGCGTCCGCTGCCGCGCGGGTGATGATGATGCCTGTGGCCACCGCGATCACCAGCGAGGGAATCTGGGTGACGATGCCGTCGCCGATGGTCAACAAGGTGAAGCGCTGCACTGCTTCGCCCCACGGCAGACCCAGCTGGGCGATGCCCACAGCGAGGCCCGCGACAATGTTGGTGAGGATGATGACGATGCCCGCAATGGCGTCGCCCTTTACGAATTTGGTGGCACCGTCCATCGCCCCGTAGAAGTTGGCCTCGCGCTCGATCAGGCTGCGGCGACGGCGGGCTTCCTTCTCGTCAATGAGCCCCATGTTCATGTCGGCATCGATGCTCATCTGCTTACCGGGCATCGAATCCAAAGTAAACCGCGCGGCCACTTCGGCCACACGCTGCGCACCGCTCGTGACCACCACGTACTGCACAACCACCAGGATGATGAACACCACGATACCGACAACGTAGTTGCCGCCCACCACGAACTCGCCGATGGCATTGATCACCCGGCCAGCGTCGGCCCCCTCCAGGATCAGCCGCGTGGCCGAGACGTTCAGTGCCAGCCGGAACAGCGTGGACAGCAGCAGGATCGTCGGAAATGTCGAGAACTTCAGCGGCGAATCAGTGAAGAACGTCACCAGCAGGATCAGCAGCGCCATGCTGATGTTCAGCACCAGCAGCAGGTCCAGCAGCATCGGCGGCACCGGCACGAACAGCACGATGAGAACGCCCAGCACCAGCGCGACCATTGCCAGGTCACGCTTGCCTTGCCACAGCTGTGCGAACAGCGCCCTCATGCTGCGGCCCCGCGCTGCGCCCACAGCCGGCGGTACAGCGGAGCCAGCGCACCGTACTGCGCTTCCGGCACCATCTGGTCGATGTCGCACTCTCGATACAGCGCACGCGCCAGCGCCATGGATGGCCACACGGGCACGCGGTGCTTCCCGGCCAGTCGGCGGATGTGCGCGGCCATCAGCCCCGCGCCCTTGGCCACGACAACGGGACCCAGGGTCTGGCCTGGTCGGTAGCGCAGCGCCACCGCCACTTGGGTCGGATTGGTCAGCACCAGGTCGGCCTGCGCCACCTGGCTCAATGCCTGGGTCTTCTTCAGCAGCTCGCGCAGCTTTTCGCGACGGCGGCTGCGGATCCCTGGGTCGCCGTCTCGGCGCTTCACTTCGTCCTTCAACTCACGACGGCTCATGCGCATCTTGCGCATGAAGTCGCGCCGGCTGAACAACAGATCCACCAGCGCCACACCGGCAAGGATCATCAAGACATACACGGAGACGCGGATGAAGCCGTTCAGCAGAAGACTGGCCACCTCACCCGGTGCGCTGCGGACAACCATTTCCACCAGTGCCGGCGCATGGCGCAACGCCATCCAGCAGAGCACTGCCAGCAGCGAGAACTTGACCGCCATCTTGCCCAGCTCCCACAGACTGCGCAGGGCAAACAGACGTTTGATCGCATTGGCTGGATTCATTCGCTTCGGATCCGGGGTGAGCGGATGCGTGGTGAACATCAACCCGGTCTGCAGCACATTGCCGAGTACGGCCACGACCAGCAGGGCCAGCACCAGCGGCGCCAACGCGTGCCCGACCGGCGTGCTCAGTGCAGCCACGGCACGCATCAGCGCCATGCCTGGAGCAGGTGCGCCTGCGGCCACTTGGAACAGTGCTTGGCTGGCGCGGGCAATGGCATGGGCGACGTCGGCAGCGGTCAGCGCCAGCACGCTGGCAAACACCACCAGTACCAGCGCACCGGTGACGTCCTGGCTGCGGGGCACTTCCCCCTTCTTGCGTGCCTCCTCCAGGCGATACGCCGTCGGCTGCTCGGTTTTGTCCTGGTCGCCTTCCGCCACGATCAGCCCCCCAGCAACGAAGGCACGCGGGTGTACGCGTCGCGGAACAGGCGTGCGAACAGCGTCGGCACGAACGGCAGCGTGGCCATCAGCAGGCCCACGGCCGCCAGCAGTTTCAGCGGCAACACCAGGAAGTACACATTTGCCTGTGGCATGGAGCGGGTGGCATAGGCCACTCCCACATCCACCAGCAGCAAGCCGAGGATCACCGGCAGCACCACGCTGAAGCCAAGCAGGAAGCTCTGGCCGAGCATGCCGGCCAGTCCATCCCACTGCAGCTGCACGCCTCCGCGGCCCAGCGGCACCAGTTGCAGGCTCACCGCCAGCATCCGGTACAGCTGCAGATGCAGGTCGAGCAGGAAGAACAGCGCGGTGGCCACCAGCATCAGTGCCGTACCGAACACTGCCTGGGTATCGTTCTGGGTACCCGGGTTGAACAGCACCCCCGCGCTGCTGCCGGCCTGTACGTCCAACACCCAGCCGGCGGTGTGCAGCGCCGCGTTGGGCAGCATGATGGCCAGCCCGAAGGCCGTACCGATCAACAGTTCGCCACAGATTGCGGATACCCATGCCGCCGCTCCCTGCAGGCTGACCGGCGCGGGCATCAAAGTGGTACCCAGCCAGGCGAGCAGCATCAGCAGCGCGATGCGCACCAAGCCCGGAGCCCAGCGCAAGGGCGAGAGCGGCACCAGCAGTACCGTCGGCAGGAACCGCAGCATGGCCAGCACGTAGGTCGCGAGGAAGTCGTGGACGGCAGACATGTTCAGAGTCCGGCGGCGGTTTCAAACATGCGCTTGGCCAGCTCAACCGCCACGCCAAGCATCCACGCCCCCAGCATCACGCAGACGATCACCACCACGATGATCTTGGGCACGAACGTCAGCGTCATTTCCTGAATCTGGGTGACGACCTGTACGACCGAAATAAGCAGCCCCACCACCAGCGTCGCCAGCAGGATCGGGGCGCTCATCTTGACGGCTGCAAGCAACGTCTCGATCAGCAGGCGGATAGCAAAATCTGCGGTCATTGCCGGGACGTCGGCCGCCCGGAAAGCAGGCTCGCCAAGGCATCGGCGAACACAGGCATCGGAATACCCGCTTCGATGCCGGTCGTCTGCAGCAGCTCCATCAGGCTCTGCTCAGCGGACGAGGCGCGTCCTTGCCCACCGAGCAGCACTTCTTGGACGTAACGGGCGGTCATCGACTCCGGCGAGAGTCGCTTAGCACGCTTCAGCGCATCCTCGGCCTGCGCGGTTTCGCCCTTCAGGGCGTGAACCAACGCGAGGCCAGCGTGCGTATCACCGAAGGTACGGTCAATGGCGTAGGCCTGTTCAAAGCTGGAGCGCGCATCGTCCCTTCGTCCCTGCAACAACTGCGACCACGCCAGTGCGTGCCAGGTACCGATATGTTCGGGCATGGCGCGCGTGGCCAGTTGCAGCGTGGCTTCGCCGGCAACCAGATCACCCAGCATCATCTGTGCCTGGCCCAGGCCAGACAGCGCTCGGCCGGAACCTGGATGAGTCTGCAGCGCACGTTGGTAGCCTGCGATGGCCTCCTCCGGAAGCCGCTGCGAAAGCGCTTGGGCGGAAAGCACCAGCAATGCCTCGTGCTGGAAGGCCTGAAGGTCTAGTGCCTGTGTGGCACGCGCAGCGGCCTCTGCATCGTTGCCCTGATCGAACAGAGCAAGCGCGAGGACGCCCGCCGCTTGTGCATCCAAGGGCTGTTCACGCTCCAGCGCCTTCAACGCGTCCACAGCCTGCTCTGGCGAACCTTCCAGCATCGACAGTCGCGCGCGCAGCAGCAGCAGGGCCGGCAATGGCCCGTGTGCCTCCACGGCGGCGTCGATTTCCTGCCGCGCGGCATCCAGGCGACCAAGGCAGAGCAGAGCAAACGCACGGTCGTGGTCGATTGCCGGCGCACGGCCAGCGGAAAGCCGCAGATCATCAAGCCATTGCAGCGCAAGCGTGTAGTCGCCTGCGCTCAGCGCAAGCTGCGCGCTGAGATGCTTGAAAGATGGGGTCTGAGCTGCGGGGTGTGCCTGAAGGACGCTGATCGCATCCAACGGCTGGCCATCAACGGCCAACTCGTCTGCCAGCGCCAGGGCCAGCTCTTCATTGGATGGATCTGAAGCCAAAAACACGCGCAAACGCGCGGCACGCGAATCCCTGCGGAACATGATCGAGTACAACCCTTGTCGACTTCCATGCAGCGCCGCAGCTTCCGCGCTGGCGCTCCCCCTGAACATTCCCTGTCTGGGTCAGCTCAGTGCGGATCATGTCGTGAAAATTACGTGAATGCAAGCGCTGTTTCGTTAAGACTTTGAGGGGCGTAGAGACGCCCTGACGAGGACCGGCATCACGCCAGGCAGGAGCCGGGCACCGGACAGTCTTGTATCAACCCGCATCACTTGAGAGAACCCTTCCCTGCCCGGGCCGCTACGCTGCCGAGGAAGTCGACCTCATCCACCTGGAGTGCTTCCTTACAGGCGAATTCGTCGTCAACGTTTGTCCGCTTCCGATCATCAAAAAGCACAGCGGAAAACGCGGATGTTAGCAATGTCCGGTCCTAATGCTTCTTCGGCATCCGGCCCGCGATGGTGATGTTCACGTAGCACAGCACGCACTCGATGTGACCAAACGCCATTCCATATAGGACAGCAACCAATCCCAGCAAATTGATAACGGTCAGTCAGCTATTTCGGCCTCAGAAAATGGCAACCCTAGACAGCGCAATTGACCTGGGCACCGGCATCCCGTCACGGCAGGTGCAGCATCAGATTTCCTGAAGCTGCACGTACGGCATGCAAGAAAAAAGCTATCGCAGAGGCCGTCAGCGCGGCCATGCATTCTACTACTTCGCTAGACGCCCGAAAACGTCACTCCACAGCCCTTCGAAACTTTCAGCCAATAGAGGAAACACGATGAGCTGACGATTAGTGGATCCAGTTAACCTTAAGGTACTTCATCTCAATGGCACTTCACCGTTACCAATCAGTTGACCATTCAGATCAAGCGGAAGGTCGTCCGAAACAACGGACACGCCTTCTCGACCCTTGATTGCCGCCAGATCCGAGACATCAACTTCAATGCAGTGCACAGACCTCGAGCGACGGAATAGTTGCCCAAGGAACTCTCGCGAGAGCTGGGACGGGGTTTTCGTTCCCGGTACAAAGCTGCCGCTGCGCAGCGGTGTGGTACTGCCTCCTTTTGACCTCCTAATCCACGCCGAAATCCGGGAGGAATGCTGTCGGCTCGCCCCTAGCCCCTTATTACGAATCGAGCACGCCCGTGCTCCGCCGACAGCCTCGCCTCTGAAGATAATTCCATGGCCTAGCCAGCGGGAAATCTTAGGGTTGCGGGCGCGAACCCCGGGAACTTAGCTGGCTCAACTTGGCTCATCAGCCTGCGGGCATGAGGAGCCACTTCAACTTGACAGGGACTAGAGACCAAATACCTGCGTGCGAACCTCTTTCATCCATGACCGGGCATCATCGCTACACTCGAACTCTTCCCCCGTAAGTTGATTTACTTCATCCAGGGGAAATTCATGAAGATCAATAGCCTCAGTCAACTGCCGCTTCAACTGCTCAACATCAAACTTCGCCTGCCCCGTCTTTACCAAGGCTGACAACTCATTCACCTCGTACCACTCAACAAAGCAAAAATCCCTCAAAATCATTCGAAGCAGATCGGGCAGACGATTCATTGGAAGAAAACTCACCGGCATTGGTTATGGTTGCGGGAACATCGTATCAAATAGCCATGCTCCTGCGGGGTCCTGCTTGTACCGAACGATAGCGTACGCATCGTTGCTGAACTGCGTAGGACCCGCGCCTAACGGGTTGTTCTTCGTCCCGTAACGGCTAATCCCAAACACATGGTCTCTGAAGTCTGATCCAAACACGTCGGACAAAGGAATTTCAACCTGAATTCGGCCCGAAGGCGGCGGATTCATCGTCAAGTCTCTGAAGGAACGACTGCTCCGAGCATGCGACTCTGCCATCACGTACGCGGCGTCGCTGTTCATCTTCGTTGCGTGTTCGGCATACCGATGCTGACCGCCGTGGACGCCATCAACTCGCGTCCCTGTCATAGGATCCAGGCCCTCCACCACACGCTGGTAGAGCTGATTTCTCGTTACTTGCGGCCCATGCCTCTGAACGCCATGCCCCTCTGCGGTCAAACGTCTCATTTGGACTTCGATGACCATCTCAGCCGCGTTCGGTCCCGAGGATACTGACACAACGCCGGCACGCCGCGCGTTTCCGAGATCTCCAATTGCCCCTCGTTGCGCCATCATAGAGCCCCGCATGGGACTGCTAGTCAGGGCATCCTCCAGCAGGATGCGTCCAATTTTCGCACCTGCGCGAACGATGTTTATACCTGCAGCACCGACACCGTATACACCAGTTGCAACGCTGACTACCTCTATTCCGGTCTTCGTGTAGCTTCTGGATGCCGAGATGATGCCATCCACATCTCCCTTGGCCCAGTTGGCGTTTGCATTGGACAGAGTGGTCGCGTAGTTGTCCCAGATCTTTCCGGGCGTGTCCACAGAGAACATCCCCTTCAGCTCATCGATACTCCTGCTGAACTCGTTGCTATAGATGTGAGCTGATGGCTCGACTCCCATGATCAATGCGAGGTCAGACTTGTAGAGCGCTGATGCGGCTGCGTTACGTGTGAGCGTCACGACGCCTGCTACAGTCTCACGACCGTAGTCGGTGGCCGCCAAGACGGCACCACCGATAACCCCAAACACTGTTTGCGTCACGGTGGCTTGTGCAGGTGCCGCGTACAGCTGCTCTTGCAGCTTTATGTTGTAGTCCAACAGTGCGTACGAATCATCCCAGGATGGAGGCGCGCTCAGCCCCCTTGCCATCGCGTACAGAGCCGTGTTTTCGTACAGTTTTTCGGCGACCTGCTGCCATGCAGGATTGGAGAAGGGATTAAGTTCAGCCTCGGTGGGCACGTAGTACCCATACTTTCCGATGAATTCATCCGTAGTTGATCCAACACCTTGTGGAGACAACGAGGTTGCATTCTTGTACTGGCCCATTGCACGGGCGGCCAGCTCGTCGCCGTACTTTGCAAAGAACGCCTCCTCCTCGGCAGACTGGCTTTGGTTGGAACCTTGCGCGGTGGCGGCATCTTCACGCTTCAGTTCCTTACCTGCAGAAAAATCCCTCACCAGTTTATTACCGAGCGCGTTGCCGAACGCATCCGCGCCGATGCTGCGATAGTCGACCCGGTCGCCAAAGCCCATCGCGCGACGCGTGTGCAGGCTAACCACGCCGTCGAGCACACCGTTACCCATGTCAGTCCAGAAGCCCCCGCTACCACCGGCGTCTGGCGTGGGGTTCCAGCCCAATCCATCGCCTGCGCGTGTGCTGATCGCCGCTGAGACGGCATTTGCCGCGATGTTCCGCCAGCTAAAGCTGGCATTCACACCAATGGCACGTTCTGCGGCGTAGCTGGACACCCCCCCAATCATGGATGTTGCTGCGGCGCGGGCATAGTTGGTGTTCTGCAGATAATTAGATACGGCACCGGTACCGTTCTGTACCAAGCCGCCAAAGCCGGCAGTGGCGGCGCTAGTTGCACCCGCTACAGCGGCGTTACGCCAGCTAAAGCTGGCTACACCCATGGCGCTGCCAGCAGCCTGGCCAACAGCGCTGCCAACGAATCCGCCAATTCCTGCGGCTACAAGGTTTCCGCCCGCAAGCGAGGAGAGGCCGGTGGCCCAAAGCGAACCTGCAGCCGCGCTTGTGGCAGTGGTTGCAGCAGCGGTAGTGGCTGCCGTTGTCATTGCCGCGCTCATGCCAGACGCGACACCGGACGTGATTGCGGCTGAGGATCCCGCCGCTGTACCGGCAGCGGCAGCGGCGCCGGTGGAAGCTGCCGCTGTGCTAGCGCCCGCCGCGGCTGTTGTACCCGCTGCGGCGCCGCTTGCGGCACCGGTCGCCGCCGGCGTGGCCGCACCCGCCGTATACACTGTGACCACGATGATCACCACAATCATGATGATCATGCCTAGCGTGCCACAGCCGCCGCTCGGTGGCGGCGCGATGTACGGCAGGCTTGGAGTGGTGCTGCCGATGGCCGATGACGGATCGTAGGGCTTGAACGTACGGGCGTCGTTGCGATTCACCGATGCTTCTGGGGTGACGATGCGCGTACCCGCCCCGATCTCCGCATCGGCATCGCCAAAGCCATTGGCATCGGCAAGCACGTACCACATCTGGTCGGTACCGTAGACGCGCTGGGCAATGCTGCGCAGCGTGTCACCGGCCTGGGCAACCACCTGGCCACCACCGGCATCGTAGACGCCACGCCCAGCCACGCTTTGGATTTGTGTGGTGGTGTAGGCGCGGCCAGCAAACGTCCCTTGGAAGCCCTCCCTCAATTCGGCGATCTGCTGGCCAGCGGCCTGCACCAGGCGGTAGTTGGCGGGCCCACCTACGCCTTCCTGCTTGAAGGTGCCGTTGCTGGCCAACGTACCTTCCCGTCGGCTGACTACGCGTCCGTCAACGTCATTGGCGTAGTAACGCATGCGATCGTCAATGCTGCCCGACTTCAACGGCGTGGTCTCGCGCTGCGACATCAGCCTGCCGAAGGCGTCATAGCTGAGCGTGTTGGTCGTAGTGCGGTAGTTCGTGTTGGTGCTGCTGCCGGTCACGGACTTCTGCAGCCAGGTTTCGCGTCCCTCGTAGACCGTGGTGTAGGTATGGGTGTACTGGGTCGTAACGTACTTGTAGCCAACCAGGCGGCCAGCAATGTCGTACCCGCCACTGTAATCAGTGCCGGTGTCGTACTTCAGTACGCCCAGATCATTGGACTGTCGGCCACCGGTATTGTCCGCTTTACGTAACCACGTCATGTCCCAGTTGCTGTTGCGGATCAGGTTCTGCTGGACGCTGACGCGACCATCCTTGTCATAGCTGTATGTTTCGGCCGCGGAAAGCCAGCCACCATACGAATAGATCCCATAGATCTCATAGTTGCTCTTGCCGGGGTTGACCTCATCATTCCAGACGCTGTTGCTGGAGTAGTAAGTCATCGACGCGGTGAGGTGATTGGCTGCGTCATAGACCAGCTTCTTGCGCACACCGTTGCCTGACTCAAACACGCCATTGCGAATAGAGTCGGTGTAGTACTCGTACAGGCGGTTGCCGCGCTGATCATAAGCGGTGCGGTCGATCCAGTAGAAGCTAGCGCCACCGGTGCTTCGGTTGGTGGTTCGCGAGACGACGTTGCCAACGGCGTCATAGGCCAGACTGTAGGAATCCTCACCGTAGAGGGTGAGCACCACTTGGCCGTTCTGAAGTGAACCGTTGTTCACCAGGATCCGGTTCTCAGCGTCGTAGGTGTACCAGTAGTCCTTGGTCTCCACCGGCACGGCACCCGTGCCGCTGGCGCGAGACACGTTGCCCAGTCCAGACGGTGCCGAACCACCTGCAATCTGCACCGGGCCTGCCCAGGCAGTGACCGTCGGCGCAGCAAGCAACTGCGCCGGGGTCGGTACCGACTCGGGGGTGCTCTCTACCGGCGGCGCAGTCTGCACCGGTGGCTCGGTCTGTGCCGGCGGATCTTCCGGAATGTCCTCGAAGTCGATGTGATCGATCGGGCCGCCCGGCTGCGGGCCGGTGCTCGGCGGTCCGAGGCCGCTGGAAGATGCGCTCATCGCTGAAGCCGATGCATCCGCGGACGCGGCCACGCGGCGCGGCACGGTACCGCCGCCGCCACCCGGATTGGTGCCCCAGTACTCGGAGGTCACGGTAAAACTCACGTCCGCGTACAACCCGCTGGGGTCGGTTGCGCGGATGGTGATGGTCCAGCTCGCCCAGGAACGGGTGTCGTTGCTCTTGCCCCAGAAGCTGTGGCCGTTGGCGTTGTACTCGTAACTCAGCCACGCCGGCTTGGTGAGGATGGTGTACGTAAGCGGATTGTTGTCCGGGTCCATGAAGGTGTTCGGGGACAACGTGAACCCGCTCGGCTGCACGTAGTACTGATTGGTGGCCTGGAAGTGGCCGGCCGGGGATGGCGGCTGTACGGCCACATACGGGGCGCGGTTGGGAATGGGGGCTGCGGCAACGTTGATGACGAACACGGCCGAGCCCACACCGCCTCGGTTGTCGCGGCCGTCCAACTGCACCCAGTAGGTGCCTGGCTGCGAGGGCGTCCCGCCGATGGTGCGGCTGTTCGCGTCAAACCACAGGCCCGGCGGCAGCGTGGAGATGCTGTAGGTCACCGGATCGTAGTCCGGGTCGGGGAACTCGGGCAGCACCACGCCCACACCGGTACCTACCTGCATCTGCAGGGTGCCGATGCTGGGTGCAGTGGGATTGTTGTTGGCCTGTACGGTGAGGGTGAACGTGGCCGTGCCCACGCCACCGCGTCCATCGTTGGCATAGATGGTGATGGCGTAGGTGCCGGCGGCGGCTGCACCATTGATGGTGCGGCTTGCGGCATCGAACCACATGCCCGAAGGCAGGCCGCTGACCGAGTAGGTCAACGGATCATTGTTGGCATCACTGAAGGCATTGATCTGGATGCTGGTGGCAACGTTGGACTTGATGATCCGGTTGTTCTGGCCGCCCACAGGCGCGAAGTTCACGTAGCCGCCAAAAATGCCCTCGGCTGTGGCCTTTCCGTCGCTTGCGATGATTTTGATGCGGAACGAGGGAATGAATCCACCTCCGCCACCGGTCTGCGGGTGACGCGGGCGGGTGTAGGCCGGCATGGTGCCGGTCACGGTCCCGGTGTTGGGGTCAATGGCCAGCGAATAGGAGGCTATCCACTGCGGCTCGACGTAGCGCATCGACCACGCGGCATCGCGCTCATCCCAGAAGTACTCTTCATACCCGGGGTGCTCCACCATGATGGAGTAGGTGAGCTTGTCGCTGTTGGCGTCGCTGAAGGTGCCCGGCGGCAGTGTCCAGTTGACCTGCTCATTGAGCTGCGCGCTGCGGTTCACCAGGCCGCCGTTGTACACCGGCGCGGCATTGGTGACGTTGATGACGAAGCTGGTGCTGTTGGTGCCGCCGCGCCCGTCGTTGACGCTGACGGTAACGCTGTAGGCTCCCAACGTGGTGGCATAACCGGAAAGATAGCGGGTAGCCGGATCGAAATTGATACCCGCCGGCAGGCCACTGATGCTCCAGGTAAGCGTGTCGCCGTTGGCATCGACGAAGGTGTTGGCGGGGATCTGGTAACCCCACGCGGTGTTGCGCCAGGTCTCATGCGAGGGCAACGGGCTGGTCAGCACCGGGCCTGAATTCGGGGTGGTGATGGTCAGCGTCGTGGACGCACTTGCCCCCGCGGCATCCGTGGCCTTGATGGTCAACGTCCAGCTGCCTACAGCACTGGGGGTGCCAGTCAGACGGCGCGTCGCCGCATCGAAGCGCATCCACGCGGGCATGTTGCTGACCGTGTAGGTCAGCGTTTCGTTGTTGGCATCCGGGAACGCTGGAATGCCGTAGCTCCACGCAGCGCCCGCGGTGGCCGTCTGATTGACCAACGTAGGTGCCCGCGGCGCTGCGTTGAGCACGTTGAGATCAAACTTCCCTGTACCCACTCCCCCCTGGGGATCGCGGGCGCTAACTTGAATGCGGTAGTTCAGGTATTCGAGGTTACTGGGAGTTCCCGTGATGGTGCCGGTACTGGCGTTGATGCTCAGACCAATTTTGCCCAGCTCCACCAGCGCTCCAGCACGCAGGACGGGGTCGGGCAGGAACTCGGTAGGGTTGCGGGGGTCACGAACGTACTCCCAGGTGTCAGGCAACTGCAACCAACCCGAATAGGTGAGTGCATCGCCATCAGGCTCTACGAACGCACCTGCCGGGAGCACGAAATTAACCGGTGTGCCGTGGTTGATCGTTCGTGCAGGCATGCTGCCCGCACTGTAGACAGGTGCAGTGTTCACGAAGGGGCGAAGCGAAACCACGATGTCCAGATCGTCCGGATTACCGGCCTTGCCGACGCGCGAGGCGACACTGGCAGATGTGCCACGACCATCACGAACGCCCAAGCGCAGGGTGAACGAGCGCTGGCTCTCTTCTGCCGGCACAGTTCCTCGGAGGGTGTTAGTCGCACTATCGAACGTCATCCAGGATGGCAGCGCTGCGTGCTTGATCGTGTACTGGGTCGTGGGCGGCACCGTGTCGATCGTTTCGGATGATTCGGTGACCATCGACATGGAGTAGAAGATCCCGTCACCTTCGGTATCTGTGAACAGATTCGCAGGCAGCGAATAGCTGAAGTTGCGCCCAATGCTCAGCGTCAGGTCATTCAGCTTGACGCCAGGTGTCTTCTCCGGCGGCATGTCCTTGCCGATCTGGATGGCCAGCTTCGCTGTGCTGGTCAGGCCTGCGATGTCACGCCCTGTTACACGGAAGGAGAAGGAGCCGGCCTGATTGGCGTTGTTCGGCTTGCCGATGAAGCGGATGGTACCTGCCGCGGCATCGATGCTCGCCTTCATCCAGGTCGGCATGTCGAGGGCTTCAGCGATGATCGAATCACCCTCCAGATCAGTAAACAGACTGCTGATCGCCACAGTGACGTCCATGCTGTCATTCACGCGAATGCCTGGCAGCTGATAGCCGGCTGGCGTGAGCACCACCGGTGCGCGATTTGCCTTCGCCACCAACTGCAGCGTCATCGTGCTGCTCTGGCCGTCAGGATCAGTAGCTGTGAGCGTGATCTGATAGGTGGTGCCATCAGCCACGGTGGAGGGCACGTTACCATCCAGGCGCAGCACGGGATTGGCCTGGTCGATGAACGTGAAGTTCAGCCAGTTCGGCAGTCCGGAGACCTTGACTTGCAACGGGTCACCATTGGGATCCACGAACAGGCTGCCGAGCGACTGGCTCCAGGCGTAGCCACGGCCGAGGATAGCCTCACGCAAGGTCGGGGTGCCAACAACGGTCGGCCCGGCATTGGCCGCCGTGCGCAACTGCACCTTCTTCACCACCGCCGCGCCGTTCTGGTCCTTGGCGCGGATGCTGATCGTGATGCTCTCATCCTTGGTGGGGGTACCGCTCAGGCGCAGCACGTACGGGTTGCTCAGGTCCACCTTCAGCCAGGACGGCAACGAGGATGCGCTGTCCACGCTCAGCGAGAGCACATCGCCCACATCGTCATCAATGAAGTACATTGTGGCCGGCAACTCGGCGGCCCAGGCACGGCCCGTCTTGGCATTGAGCTGGCCCACTCCGTTGTCCAGCAGGCGAGGCGTGGTATTGGTGCGGCTGCGCACGGTGAACACCGTCGCCACCGAATTGGCGGCATTTGCGGTCTCGCGTGCAATCAGCTTTACCGAAATATCGGTATCGGCGCTGCCGGCAGCGGGGGTAGCACTGAAGATGATCTCGCCGGTAGCCGCGTCATAGCGTGCACCCAGCCAGGACGGCAGGGGCTGTCCGTTGGCTTGGGTGATGTCCAGCGTCAGCGCGTCCTGCTCCGCATCGCGGAAGACATCACTGAAGAGAATGTTGAACTCGGACACGATGCCCTTGCGCACCGTGCGATCAGCGACCGCTTTAGCCACCGTCGGCGCGGTGTTGGTAACCGGCATGGCGGCAGCGTTGGCACCGTAGCTGGACTGCACCAGAACTCGGCGGCGGTTGCCCACTGCGTCGTAGTCATAGCGAATGTCGAACAGGCGGCGGGCATTGCCGCCAGCCGATGCATCGTCCTGTACAACGCGCTGCACGCGATTGTGGCTGTCGTACCAGGTGCGGGTGAAGGTGTGCACCAGCACCCCCGCACCATCGCGGCTGTAGGACTCCTCCAGGGTGCGGTTTCCGGACGCGTCGTATTCGTAGTAGGCGTAGCTGCCCGTGCTTTCCTCGACGCGCTTCAACTGGCCGTTGGCGTAGTACTGGTAACTGCGGGTCGTATCGCCCACGCCCCCCCCGTTGCCAGTCTCGCGCTGCAGCTGACCACTGCTGCCGTATTCGTAATTGAAGTCGCGGGTGGACAGGTCGTTGTGATCGCTGCTTCGACCGAAGACGTCATAGCTCCAGCTCAACGCATTGCGCTGCACCTGCTGACCATCGCGGTCAGTTCCGGCCGCCACGCTCAGCGCGTTTGTTTCACGAGTTTTGCGGCCCAGTGCGTCATAGCCGAACTGCTGCGTGACACCCATGGCAGTCTGGCTGCGTACCACCAGATGACGCGTATCGTAGTCGTACAGCGCCGTATAGCCCAGCGCGTCGGTCACCGCTAGGCGGTCGCCGTTCTCGTTCAGCCGATACTGCTGCAGCGTGGTGGCATAACGAGCAGTACCTGCATCGTTCAGCAGGTAGTCACCGATGGATGCCACTTGGCCCAAGCGATCGTAGTTCTTGAAGGTAACGTAGCCCAGCGCGTTCTGTTGCAGCCGCTGGTTGCCCAACGCGTCGTAAGCCAGCAGCGTATTGGCACCTACCGCATCGCGCGAGCGCACCAGCTGGCCACCGGCGTCGTAATCGCTGGTGCGCATGCTGCCATTTGCATCGCGCGTAGCAACCAGCCGCCCAAAGACGTCGTAATACCATTCATTGACCGGTCGAACCCAGCTGCGGGCGCCCGTCTCGGCCACCACCTCGACCAGGGGACGCTCATCGCGGGTGATCTGGTTAAAGCCGTTGTATTGGTAGTTCGTCTGATAGCCGCGGCCATCGATGATCTGGATGACATTACCCCAGCGATCAAACTGCCGCATCAGTGATGAGGCAGTAGAGGCGTTGCCATTGAAGCTGGGCAGGTCTGTGCGCAGTGCCCGACCCAGGAGATCGGTTTGGATGACTGTCACGGCCGTCGCGTTGGCACTTCCATTCCAACTGCTGCGGGTCTGCCGCACCTGGTATCCGGCCAGGTTGTAGCCCAGGCGCAGGTCTGCCCCGCCCTCATTAGACTGGATGAGGTTGCCACTTGCGTTGTAAGCGTACTGCAGCTCGCCCGCCAAACCTGCATGGGACTTGGCCACAATTTCGCCGAAGCCGTTGTAGCGGACCGTTTCGCCCGAATCCACCGTTTCAACGCCAGCCACTGTTCTTCGTGCGGTGCTGGAGAGCTGGCGCCCACTGCGGTCGTAGGTGTACTCCATCACCACCACCGCGTTGCGCTCAGCGCTGGTTCCGCTGAGCGTCTGCCGCGTGCGTACGATTCTGTCTGCCGCGTCGTAGCGGTTGATCTGCTGGTTGCCAAGTGCATCCGTTGATCGAACCAGACGGCCCTGACGGTCGTACTGCAGGGTCTGGACCTGGTCTCGGCCATCATCGGCCACGGCTGACGCCTGCCCATTCACCCAGCCATTGGCGTAGCGACGGGTCTGCACGGCGTTGCCGAAGGCGTCGTAGAGCGAGGTGGTATACGGCGAAACCAGCGCATACAGCGCTTCGCTGGAAAGATCCAACGCAGCGTTTGCCTGCAACTGCGCCTCCGCGTCGGTGCGCAGCGCCTTGCGTTCGGGCTCTCGTACGGAGACCACGCGCCCCAACGCATCGTAGGCGGTGGTGATCGTACCGTTCTCGTCCGCGGACTTGGCTACCCGGCCCAGTGCATCGTAGGTGATGGTGGTCTGAATGTCGCGCTGGCCAGCACTGCCATCGGCACGCTGGAACTGGCGGCTGGCAGTCTCAGTGAGCTTCCGCCCCAATGCATCGTAGGTGAAGCGGGTGCGACGATCGAAGCCGGTGACGGCGTCACCGGTGGTGGGCTTCGGCGGTTGCTGCTCGCTCAGGCTCTGCAGCGGTATGCCTCGGGCGTGTTCGGTGCGCGACGCCACTTCACCGGTCACCGTGTATTCGGTGCTGGTGGCATAGCCCTCGGCATCGACCACCATGACCGTCCGGCCAAGGACGTCGTAGTAGCTCCAAGTGTGCGCCCATTGCGCGTCGGCCTGGTTGGCCTGTCCCGACATGAGCTCGGAAAGACGCTGCAGGTTGCCGTAGCCGTCATACTGGTAACGGACCGTCGGCGTTCCCTGGCGCGCAACGCCATCCGGGCCGTAGTACTCGCGCTGCGAAGACACGGTTTCTGTCTTGCGACCCAGGCTGTCGTAGCTGGTCAGCAATTGGCGGTCGGCCGCATTCGCGACCAGTCCACCACCGTCACGCAACTGCGCCTGGGTCAGTGCGGTGCCGGCACTCCACCCGGCAAGCGCGCCGGACTGCAGTGCCGTTGCAAAGCGGCGAAGACTGGTCTGGCTGCCGAATGCATCGTAACTGTAGCTGGTGACGTAGCCTTCCGGGTCAACATCGTAGGCCAACTGACCCAGTACGTCGTACACCTTGTAGGTGTAGTTTCCGCGCACGTCCTTCTGCACGACGGCCCGGTTCAACGTGTCGTAACGGACCTCAATCGTGTTGCGCTGACCGCTGGCCACCAACAGGCCACTTGCTTCATCGATGCCCCAGGCATCCGGCAGCGTCGTGCGGATCTGGTTGCCGCGATTGTCGTACTGGTACTCAGTGACGCGGGCGGCACCGCCATCTGCATCCTCGCTGCGGCGGACGACATTACCCAGCGCGTCATAGACCCACCGCGTGATGATTGCACGGGTGGCCGTGCTGATCTGGCCGTTGGTGGCAACGGTGGATACGCTCACCTGCGGTGAGGATTCGCTCAACCGGTTGCCGACCGCGTCGTAGGTGTAGTTCCAGACCTGGCTCGCGGTGTTGGTGAACCGGGTCAGTTGACCGGCGCCATTGTAGGTGAAACGCTCTATCTGTCCCAGTGCGTTGGTGTGCGTGCTCACGCGGCCAGCGGCATCGTAAGCGCGGCTGTCCAGGCGCCGCTGGGCGGTTGTCCGGGCGTTCGCCCAAGTCGTCAGCGTGTCCAAGGTCTGCACACTGCTGGTGTCCGGCTTGAGCAGGAAGCTGACCGTGGCCACTGCTTGGCCCAGCGCGTCGTAACGTATTTCACGTACCGCACCGCTGGCATCGATGCTGAAACGCTGCCGACCGGCGGCGTCCACCACGATACGCTCGCTGCGGAACTGGCCGGCACTGCGCAGCGGGGCCAGCAGTCCATCCAGCGACTCCAAGCTCTGCTGGGCGTCGAAGATCACACTGCTGCCATAGACCGTGGTAAGCGTTCGAATCGAGCCTTCGTAACCGTACTCGGTCACCCGGCCGCGACCCTCTGCATCGCGACGGACTTCAAAGCGCACGCGGCCTGCGGCATCAAGCACTACATAGCTGTTCTGGTTCTGCGCAGTGTTGGCCAGCAAGCCTGCCATCGTGGCAACGGTCAGCTTGCCCGCAGCCAGATCGACGCGCCGCTGCGCGGTCAGATCAATACGGGTGGCGTACGAGATCACGCCCACCTGCTGACCGGACGCATCGTAGCGGCGCTCGCTGACGCTACCATCGGCAGCCACCTCATAGCGTACCTGACCAACGCTGTCGCGTACCTGCCAACTGACGGCATCGCGGGTTATGTCGATCGTCAGGCCTGCCAGGATATCTGCTGGCGCCAGGCTGCCCGCCAGCAGTCCGGCACGACGGGAGCTCAAGTCCAGGGCATTGGCGTAGCGGACCTGGCGGACGCTCCGGCCAGCCGCGTCTCGGTCAATGCCGGTCACAGCACCGGCAGCATCCAGGCTCAGCCGTAGCTGGCCGTCCTTGTTATAGACCAAGTACTGCTGGATGTCGCGGGCGTCATCAGCTGCCAGCTTTGCCTGTATCTGCGCCGCAGTTACGGCCTCCCCCAAGCCGGTAAGGGCAATGGCGGTTGCATAGCGCCGTTCTGCAACAACGCGTCCTTCGCGATCGTACCAGCGACGGGTAACGCCGCCGGCGGCGTCCACGCTGAACTGCACGCGGTTGTCGGCGTCGTAGACCATTCGCGTGGTACGGCCGGCCGGATCGATGCTGGCTACTACGTTTCCGTTGCTGTCGTAGCGATATTGGGTCTTGAGATTCAGCCGTCCGGTACCCGGGTCGACCGTCTGGCTGATGCGGCGCCCCAGCGTGTCATAGGAATAGTCAGTGGTGGTGGCCGCGGCCGTACCGGCTGCACTGGTGACAGTAAGCTGGTTCCCCGCTGCATCCCAGGCATACGTGGTCTTCAGCGCAAGTCCGGCGGGATCCACGAGGGTCTCGACCAGGTTGCCCGCTGCGTCATAGCTGCTGCGGGTCTCCACGCCACGGTTGTCCACGACGCTGAGCTGGCGACCGGCGGCGTCGTAGCTGTAACGGGTTGTCAGTGCCTGGCCCTGCGGATCCACCGTGCGCTGCAGCAGGCGACCCACGGCATCGTAACGGTACTCGACTATGCGGCCGCTGGCATCCTGCGTACGTGTGAGCAGCCCGCGCACATCAAAGGCCTGGGTCTGGCGGCTGCCGTCGGCGGCAACCACAGCCGTCTGTCGGCCATCGGCGTCGTACTCATAGCGGGTGATCGCACCCAGAGCATCGGTGACACTGACCGTCTGCCCATGACGGTTGTACGCGGTGCGCACGGTGATGCCTTCCGGCGATCGCATTGCCACTGTCCGCGCGACATCGTCGTACGTCCAGGTTGTCACTGCACCTTCGGCGTTGGTGCGGGACAGAACACGATCAACTGCATCGTAGGTTTCAGACTGGCGCTGCTGCACGCCATCCACGGTCTGCCAGGTCGCAACCTGCCGGCCGCGACGGTCATACGACCACTGCTGCACCTGCCCACGACCGTCAGTACGGCTGATTACCCGGCCGAACGCATCGTAGGTCCAGCTCTGTTGGGTCTTCAGCGCCGCATCACCAATGACCTGCGATATGCGCAGACCACGTGCGTCGTAGCTGCTGAAGCTGACCTGCTCAACGCCGGGGCCCATTTCAAGGCGATCATAGGTCTGCTCGCCGAAAGCGTTGTACTCAAAGCGTCGGCGATTGCCCAGCCCATCTGTCCGTACGGTCAGCAGGCCTCGCTGGTCATAGCTCATCTGCACGCGAGCGTCGGTGGCAGCGACATACTGCAGCGTGCTGATGGCAGCAGCAACGCTGCTGCGATTGCCAGGATTGGGGATCGTCAGCCGTCCCGCATACGCGATGGTGTCGATGACCTGCCCGAAAGCATCGTAGCGTGTCTCGGTCACCTCACCTGCGGCGTTGGCCACACCCTGCACATCGGCGACGCCGCGCACGGTGTGGGTCGCACGCCCAGCCGCATCGTAGAAGTACCAGGTGCGGCTTCCCTGCGCGTCGATGCTCTCAATGCGACGACCAACCGCATCATAGGTGTGTCGCACGCCGTACTGGGCAAATACTGCATCCAACTGTGCCTCGGTCATGCCCGGCAGCGGCTTTGTGGCACCATTTCCGGTCAGTTCACCAATCAGGTTGCCCAGCGCGTCATAGCGCAGATAGCCTTCGCGGATCTCGGTGGTACCTGCAGCAACGCGCGTAGCGACCAGATTGCCGAGCGTGTCGTACTCATGACGCGTAACGGTGCCTTCGGCATTGACCTCAGTGGTGGCCCTGCCCAGCGCATCGAAACTGGTGCGGCTCTCGCGCATCCCTCCGGCCGAGGCCTTGGTCACCAGCGCCTGCAATGTCTCGTTGCCCGTCAGCCCGGTCAGACGCTGCAGGTACGTGCGGGTTGCGCGTGCATTGTTGGCGCTGTCATAGACCACCGCCGTCAGATAGCCCTCTCCGTCAAGCACCCCCACCAGACGATTGAGGCCGTCGTAGAAGTTGCGAGCCACCTGATCATCAGCATGTGCTGCCGGACGCAGATCGGCCAACTGCGCCGCCGTGCGCAGCGCGGGCGTCACTGCAGTAGCGTAAGCAATGCTGCGCACCATGCGGCCTGCGGCATCATAGACCTGCTCGGAAAGGTACCCACCCGCATCCAGGGTGCCGATCTGTCGACCGCTGGCATCGTAGAAATAGCGCTTGGATCGGGTGCTGGCGGCATCCCCCGCAGCGTTGGTGCCGGTGGCTTCCAACAGGCGACCGGCGCCATCATAGCGGTATATTTCTTGGTTGCCGGCAGCATCCAGGCTGCGCACACGCAATCCGGCAGCATCATATTCATCTCGCGCGGTACGGTCATTGCTATCCACAGCAGGGCGGTACTGCGACCACTCAGTCACCTGCACCACGCCTGCCTGCACCCAACTGCCTGTATTCAGAGCCTTTGCGTGAGCGGTCGTGGAAACCACGCGACCAAAGGCGTCCCGCTCGTAGGTCACGGCAGCACCGGTCGGACCCACCTCGGCCTGCAATTGGCCCTGGTTGTCGTAGAAGTAATAGCGGCGGCCGCCTGATGCGTCTTCGCTGGCGCGCAGACGACCGTAGCTGTCGTAGTAGTTCCGCCGCGTGACACTGAGCTTGCCGTCGATGCTGGCGCTGTTCACGCTCACGGTGCGCCCATATGCATCGCGCACTTCGGTCGTTACCCGCTGGGCGTTCCCGGCGCCGCCTTGGGTTACGCGCACGCTCATGCCGGCGTCCAGATAGTTCCAGACACTGCTGGCCAGGAGCGTGCTGTCGCTTCGGCTGACCTCGGAGAGCAGGCGCCCCAGACCATCGTACGTATAGGTGGTGGTTTCCTGCACCGGCGCACTCTGCGTCCCGCGAACGGCCAGGGTATTCAGCAGGCGTCCCTGTCCATCGTAGGTACTGCTGCGCACCACCGCAGCGGCATCCAGCACACCCTTGCCACCTGCATCCAAGCTGGCGAATTCGGTTCTGCCCGACGCGCGCCCCCATAGGTCATAGGCGTAGTCAACGCGGCTGCCGCCAGCACCCGCGTTGGCCGTGGCCCATGCGGTCAGGCCCGCAAGCGTGATGCTGCCGTCATAGCGTGCATTGGCGTAGCTGCGCTCACTGGCCAGTTGGCCTATCCCCGATCCGGCAGCGTTGTAGAGATACTCTTTCACTTCCCCTGTGGGGCTGACCACGAAGCGGAGACGGTCCTGCGCGTCATAGACGTACAGTGTGCTCTCGCCCCCGGCAGGCTGGGCATTAGCCCCTGCGCCGTCGGCATCCAGGCCGGTGTAACGGGTTTCACTGGTGATCTGGTTGCTGGATGAGTAGGTCCGCTGCACAGCACGCGCGCTACCGTCGGCACCCGCACGTTCCCATTGCCAGAGCACATTGCCCTGGCTGTCATAGGCGAAATCCGTCTGCGCAAGTGCTTCACCGCCCCGGCTGGTTGCCACACGGGTGACGTTGCCATCGGCATCGTAGGTATATTGGGTAGCATCGCGCTGGCCGGCCCGCGCAGGCAGCTCAGCCCGTGTCAGTCGGCCCGCGCTGTCAAAGCTGTAACTCCAGGTAGATCCCGTCGCGTCACTGACATCTGTTCGGCGGTTCGTCGCATCATAGCGATAGGTAACCGTCTGGCCACGCCCATCGGCGTCATTGGCATTGTCATCGCCCACCGTGGCCGTGGTGACACGCCCCTGCGCGTCGTAACCGAAGCTCAACAGTGTGCCGTCACTCTGGCGAACCAGCTTGATGCGCAGACTGTTGCCATCGTAAGTGTATGACGTGCGGTACAGCAGGCCATCGTTGCCACCGCCCTCGTTCCATTGCGAGCGGTCACTTGCGTTGCTGGGAGTGAGATCCACCAAAGACCATGACAGGCGGCCCAGCGTGTCGTAACCGTAGCTCACGCGACCACTTACCTGGCCCGCTGCTTCGCCATGCACTTCGGCCTTCTGCAGGCGGCCGGATGCATCGTAGCTGAAGCGCAATGCGGCCAGCGAATCGGCATCGCGCACCGCGGTGATGCGGCCTTGCGTATCGTAGTCAACGACCCAGCTGGTGGCATTGGCATGGCCGTCACTGAAGCCGAGCAGGCGCCCGCGCTGCTGCGCGTCGCTGTGCGAGGCATAGACTTCAGTCGCTCTGGAGGAACCCTCCACGTAGGTCCAACGGGAAGTACCGGCGTCCCAGCTCAGTTGGTCGTGCGCGCCGTCGCCATCCGTAGAACGGTAGACATTTGGTGCCGCATATACGAAATCCTGGTAACCACCATCACCGGTATGCCGGCGCATGATGCTGCCGACCTGCCCCGCCTGACCCTGCAGCAGTTCAACACGTCGCTCAAAGCCGGTGACCCAGCCGTCCGCTCCGAACTGGGCCACCGTACCCATGCTGTTGTAGGTCCGGACATTGCCGATGCTGATTCCCCGGAACAGCAACTGCTCATCCTGGGACTGGAAGACAAGGTTGCCGTTGGCAACGTTCACGTACTGGCGGTCGGTGCCCTGCCCATTGCGGGCCGATCCTGTCCCTGTGCCGGACAGGCCTGCGTTGAACAAGCCCAGACCATTCCCTGTGAACACTGCGACCATGACCGTTTCCCTGCCGTTCCAATGTGGGCCCGGAAGGAATTCGGGCCATCACAGGAAGCAATCCCGGCGTGAGCGGAAAAGTTTAGGGCCGGCGTATCAGCCGGCAGAAGTGGTCAGGACTGGCGCTGCAGTTGCGCCAGGAGTGCCTTGAATTGGGCGAGGTGGCGGTCGTCCTGTTCCAGGGTGGCTTCGATGGAGTCGAGCATGGCCTCCCAGTGACTGTGCTCGCGAAGATCAGCACCAAAGTGCGCGATCAGCACCATCCTGATGACGCGTCTGCGTGCAGACCTCACGGCCTTGGGGTCGTCGATGTCGACCGCACGCATCGCCTCCACCAGCTGTTGCCGCAAGGAGGGGTGCACAGCGCCTGCCGGCGCTGCCTCTGCTCCTGCAGGGGCCGCGTCAACACCCTTCCTTGTTCGTGCACCGGCACCCAGCTCCGCTCTGAGCAGGGACATCAGCGCCGATGCGGATCCAACCGGTCCCAAGCTCATCGGCGTCAGTGCTGACCGTAGCGGCTCAGGCGCACGGAGACTGGTTCAGCCACTTCGGGCAGAGAGGGGGCCGGCGCAGCAACCGGACCGCCGTCGCGCGATCGTCGCAGATGTTCCAGCCACTGCGACATATCACCCGCCAGGGCGGGGTTGGATTGGGCTCGCGACAGGCCTTCAGCCAGCAATCGCTCCATCTGCAGGTCATCGCCCGTACTGCCGGCGACCATCGCTTGGGCGTAGCAGCCGATATCGTCAGTACGCGTGATCAAGGGTTGCAATACCTGCTGCACAGCATCGGCATCCCCCTTGAGCGTCAGCAGTTTGCCAAACTGAAAGCGTGCGGCCTCATGGCTCGGGGCCAGATCCAGCAGGGCGGACCAGCATGCCTCGGCGCGCGCCATCATGCCCAACTGGGCGTAGAGCGCAGCCAGCAGATGGCGCGCATCTGCGTGGTCTGGCTCGACAGCCAGCAATCGCTTCAGCGCTTCCAGCGCTTCACCGTCCCGCCCCTGGCGCATGGCACTCAGGGAGACATGAAACAATTCTTCAGCATCCAGAATGTCCAACGCAAACCGCCTCGGCTATGGATTCAGCAGGGACGGAGGATAGCGCACCCCGGCCGAATGGCAATCGTTGCTAGCGCCGTTTGCCACCTTGATCGCCAACTCCAAGGACGCTGCGCGTTGCGGCGACCCAGCCACGCACGCCGCATCGCCAGCAGGCGCTGGCGGCGATGGGCAATCGCGCTAGGCCGTTTGGGCAGCCGCCACCCGCCGGTCGCGGCCTTCGGCCTTTGCTCGGTACAGTGCGGCATCGGCGCAGGCGATCAGCCCGGCCAGATCGCTATGCCCGTCATCCATGGCCAGGCTGGTGCTGGCGGTGACCGCCACTGGACCGGTGCCCAGCGGCGCGCCTGTCGCGGCTGGTCGGTGCCATCAGCCAGTGTCGCTCTGCGGTTAAGCAGGCCGGTGAGGCCATCGGTGCGGCCTACGCGGCACAGGTCCGCCAGCAGGCGTCCAAGCGGGAGCAGATCAAGCACGAAGCAGCGCGCCAGCACCAGCCCCCCCCCCCCCTCACCTGCCAAATATGAGATAGACATGGGTGAGCCCGTACGCACGATGTCTTCGGCCGCCCGACCCCATGCACGACGTTGATCGTCGCTTAGGTGCGGAAGTGGCCTCGTCGCGAGCTTAGCGGCCTGCTTTGTCCGAAAGGGGTGGAGGTGAGGCGTTGTGGCGTCGTTTTTTGGATGTTCGCCGTTGTTTGCCCTCTTGGTCCAGCACGGGTGTAGAGGGGGTGGTGTGACGGAGCGCTTCAGTAAGGCGGTTTGTGGTTTCCTTTAACGAAGTCAGCTGTGCTTCGAGGCCATCAGCCCGCGCGATCGCTTCTTGCGCGTGGCGGACGGCCTGTTGCTCCCGACTGGTCGCGGCGACGGCCTGCTGCTCGCTCTCGCGCAGAGCAGTGCTCAGCGCAACGCGCTCCCGCTCCCACCCTTGCTCGGCGGAGCGCAACGACAGCCGATGTCGGTCGACCTCCGCGTGTGCACGATCCTCCACCGCCCTTACGTGTGTCTGGAGCGCCCTCCTCTCTTCGTCGTGAGCAGTAGCAGACTCGCCTAAGCTTCGGCGCGTAGCGTCAAGCTCCTGCTCCAGCCGCTCATTGCGCCGATAAGCACCGTCCCGCTGTCGCAGCAGGTCTTGAACTTGTGTGGATAGCTGCGACACCTGAGCGGTCAGAAGCTCCTCGGCAGCTCCCGCTGCCCGCGCCTGAGCTTGGGCTTCCAGTTCACGCCTGTGGCTCGCCTCAATCTGCAGGACCATTGTTACTCGCTCGCTCTCCAGGGCTCGCTCACGTTCATCCAAGGCCTGCCGCGCGGAGTCGGTCTGGGCCACTGCCAGTTCGCCAGCGTCCTGCAGGGCTGCCTGCCACAGCCGCTGACTTAGGTTTGCCACCCGCTCCGGTACACCAGGTGCGGCGGCCTCAACGGCGCGCTGGCGCAGTCGGAGGCCTACCGTTTGCCACCAAGTCTCAAGCCAGCGCGTGACAGTGTTGGGAGACCCCGTACCTAAGTGGGCACGGATTTTTTCGACGGTAGGACGTTCGCCAGTTGCGATGATGTCGTCGGCAGCTTGGTGCACGTCGAGTTCGCTGATGCCCTTGGCCATTGGGAAGTCCTTGTGTAGAAGGTCGGGTTTGGCACGTCACGCCTGATAAGGCATATTTATCAAACGTTTGCCTTGTCAATCATAGTGTGCACTACGTAGTACATATGAATAATATCACTATCGTGCCCAATGGGATTGTCCCGAATCTCGTTCCTGAGCGTCTTGCGGCGTCGGCAGCAGAAGCCGTGCGGGACATTTTTCAGGAAGCGGAAGCCCCCAACACAACCCGCAGCTATGCCAGCGCCCTGCGGTACTGGGCCGGATGGTTCGAAGGCCGTTATGGGCAGCCGATCACCCTGCCCGTCCCGCCCGCCGCCGTGGTTCAGTTCGTGGTCGACCACATGGGGCGATCTGGTGACACAGGCCTTCGCTGGGATCTTCCGCCTGAGCTAGACCGGGCACTGGTAATGGCCGGCCTGAAAAAGAAGCCAGGGCCCCTGGCTTTCTCCAGCCTGGTTCATCGTGTGGCGGTCCTGTCGGCCGCGCACAAGCAGGCCCGCCAAGACAACCCCTGTGAGGATCGAGCGGTCAGGGCCTTGCTGTCCAAGGGGCGGCGTGCGTCCCACAAGCGCGGGGAGCGCCCGACAAAGAAGACCGCCCTGCTGGCGGCAGACGTCAGGGCCATGGCTGCCACCTGCGATGCCTCGTTGATCGGAAAGCGTGATCGCGCCCTTCTCTACTTCGCATTCGCCAGTGGTGGGCGCCGGCGCAGTGAGGTTGCCACTGCAACGATCGCGAACCTGCGACATCTCCCGGAGGGGGGCTTCGCCTATCACCTGGACAAGGGCAAGACACTGCAGTCGGGGCCGGTGGCCGGGGGGAGTCCAGATAAGCCTATCCTGGGTGAAGCCGCCTTCGCTCTGCAGGATTGGCTGGCGTCAGCCGGAATTCGAGACGGGGCGATCTTTCGCCGCGTCTGGCCGAACAAGCTCGGCGGTCCCTTGTCCGGAACCACCGTGGCAAAGATCGTGAAGAAGCGAGCCAGAATGGCCGGCTTGGAGGGGGACTTTGGCGGCCATAGCCTTCGCTCAGGCTTCGTCACCGAGGGGGCCCGGCGTGGCATCTCCCTGCCAGCGCTGATGGCTATGACCGATCACCGGTCGGTGGCTAGTGTTGTCGGATACTTCCAAGCAGGATCAGTTGGGAGCAATCCCGCTGCCCGCATGCTTGATGGGGAAGAAGTCCACCAAGACCCGGACCGCGGTAAGGAGTGACTCTAGGGCGCAGTATTTCGTCGCCGCGACAGTGCCACGTACCAGCATCAACGCGGAGACAGCGACCTAGATTGGCCTACATGACCGGGGCATTTTAAAGTCGCGAGACTGCGATGGGATGCTCGGACCCTCCAGCCTTGAGTCGCATTCACAGGCAGGCTTGGCTGCGGTAAATTCTCAGTCTCTGAGACCTCCAGCGCGCACCCTGCGTCCAATGGACAGCGAGCTCTGCATGCGGACCGACCTCCCCTCCAGGCATCAAGGATCGAGCGTGGCGATTGGCACTATAACTGGCGAAACCCGAATCACGGGCGAAGGCATCAAGAAGCATTTCAGGTCTACTGACCCAATCCAGGCTGTCTACGAGCTGGTGTGGAACGGACTCGATGCAGGTGCGTCGGAGGTCGCCGTGCGCCAGCTTCGAAATGAGCTGGGCGGTGTCACAGAGATATTGGTGCAAGACGACGGTGAAGGCATCCGCTTCGACGCACCGGAGGGCAATTTCGGCCTCTTCAACGATTCGGCGAAGAAGCTCGACGTGGCCCAGCATGGGTCGCATGGCCGTGGCAGGCTCGCGTTTCACCGTCTATCACACCGAGCTCAGTGGCATACCCGGCATCGCGGCAAGGATGCGTTGATTTCCATTGACGATAGCGACATTCGAAAGTTTTCGATCACAGAAGAGGATGTTGGGCAGTACGTCACCGGCGTCTCCGGCACCACAGTGGTTCTTAGCCATCTGCACAGCCAGCTACCTGCTCGGGAAGAGCTGCTAGCGGCGTTTAGTCAGACCTTTGGTTGGTACCTGGCGTTGCATACTAGGAATCAGCTGCGCATTGACGGCGAAGTAGTACCCATCCCCGCGCACGAGTTGAACAGTCATCTGCTCGAGCTTGAAGGAGCTCCCTTTAAGGTTGACGTCATTCGCTGGATCGACAGGCCCAACGATGAAAAGTCGTATGTCTATCTAATCGACAGCGCCGACTGCACAGTTCATCGCCAGCTGAGCAGCCTGAACAACAAGAAGAACTTCCATCTTAGTGTATATGTGACCTCACCATGGGCAGACTCCTACGCCGATACCGCCGACCTTCTAAATCCCAAGGCCAATACGCAGGCCTCGCGCATCTGGGTGGAGCTGCAGAGGAACGTATCCGCAATTACGCGGGCGATCTATGAGCAATTCCTGCGCAGTGAGGCAGAGAAGAAGGTTGCGCAGTTTGAGGCGGATGGTCATTTCCCCACTTATGCGGGACTGGAGCCTCCTGAGGCGTCTTGGCGCCTTGAGAACACCAAAGAGCTCGTTAAGAACATCTATGTTGCCGATCCAGCGCTGTTCTCACTCAACAAGAAGCAGATCAAGGTTCTCATCCGGCTCCTTGATCGCTTGGCAGTGTCCAATGAGAACGATTCTCTCTGGGAAATCCTGAACGGGGTATTGGACCTGGATCAGCAAGCATCCAGTGCACTTGCTGCTCAGCTGCAGCGAACAACACTCGAAAACATCGTCAATACAATTGAGGTCCTGCAACGAAGGATCAATGCCATCCAGGAGCTGAGGGTGCTCATGCAGGAGCACTATGCCAAGGTTAGGGAGACTCCCGATCTGCAGAAGATCATAGAGAATCACACTTGGCTCTTCGGCCCCCAGTACGAGATCCTGGGGGCTGAGGAGACGACTTTCACTGAAATTGTACGGAAGCACCGCGACATGGTTCCGGGTATCGATGGCATTGATTCTGACGACCTCGAAGGCGATGCTACTTTCGCCGGTGCATCACGACAGCCCGACCTGTTCCTGGCCCGAAAGGTGCCGTACTTCGATAGCTTCGGCAAGGCGATGTACCGTTGCGTTGTAATCGAGATCAAGCGACCAAGCGTTTCGTTGAACATCAAGCATATGCGTCAGCTAGACGACTATGCGGCGATTCTCAGGAAGCACGCGGCCTTCAGCAGTGATCACATCAAGTTTGAGCTGATCCTGGTCGGTCGAAAGATCTCTGACGCCGACACTGAGATTGCTGACCGGCTGCGCGACAAGGGGGCCACAGGTGAGCCGGGGCTGTACCACAACGATGGGAAGTCCAAACGTTATGTCCTCAACTGGTACACGCTGCTCGACGGTCATGAGCTTGCCAATAGGGCGCTGATCGAAAGCCTGCGACTTCGGCGTAAGGACCTTACTGACACTTCAAGCGAGCAGTTGGTCAGACAGCTGCAGGAGCCAACGCAGATATCGGCTGCGGAGGCGATCATTGGCACATAGTGAATTGCAAGGGTAAGCGCGGTCTTAGCGCGGAGGGTCGCACGTAGCAACTACCCCGATCAGCAGAGCTTGCGCGGCAACTGGGTGCGGACTCCCCTGCCCTTCCCCTCTTGAAAGTGTGACGCAGTTGTGAAAACGTGGCCTTGGGGGCCCTCGGGTACCTGTCACACGCACGCGTCGCTGCTCTCAAAAGGACTCAATACGGCCAAGGGGTGGCCATGAATCGACTTTGCCACCCTTGGTCGGCCAACTGGCTCAATCAGGGGGACGCCAATGACGATTTTGCAGCAAATCCATGCCTGGTCCAAGCAACTACCTGCTTGGCAACAGGATGCAATCGCACGGCTCTACGCCAACCGCACGCTAAGCGCTGCGGATCTGGATGATCTGTATGCGCTAGCCAAAGCTGAAGTCGGCATCCCTGACCCGCAGGGGCGCGTGCCCAACGTTCTCGATGACGCAGTCCTAGCTCCGCCAGCGAACATTGCCCGCAGCATCGTGCTCACTGGCCTGCATAGCGTGAACAACGTCAATGCACTTAAGCCGGGCGCAGAGCTGCCCATCTCGGAGACGGGTATTACGGTCATCTATGGTGAGAACGGCGCGGGTAAATCTGGATTCTCTCGGGTGTTCAAGAAGGCCTGCCGAGCACGTGACCGTCGCGAGGCGATTCTACCTAATGCGAACGTTCCTGCTGGCCAGAGTGGCCCCGCTACCGCAATGTTCAATGTCACCATCGACGGTCAGGGCGCCGAATTGGTATGGCAGGATGGTATTGCGCCGCCCCCTGAACTTGCCGATGTGTCGATCTTCGATTCTTATTGCGCTCGCGCGTACATTGACAATCAAGGTGACTTTGCCTATGCCCCTTACGGGCTGGACATCTTGGAAGGACTTGTAGGGGCATGCGGTCAACTTAAGTCGCGAGCACTACAGGAGAAGGCGGCCTATGCTCCAAGCGACGCTGCCTACGCCGCGCTGTCCATTGGAGCAACGCGTGTTGCTCAGGCCTTGCGCGGGATTCCAAGAACCACGACGGCCAAGGACGTAGAAGATCTAGCCCACTTCGACGCAGCCGCGATTGAGCGGCTAGCATTGCTTAGTAGAACCTTGGCGGAAGCGGACCCGAGGCAGACGGCTACCACTCTCCGTCAACGGGCGGGTCGATTTGATGTGCTGCATCGGCGCATCCGCGCGATCATGGCGGAGCTAAGTGCAGAGAAGGTTGTGGCACTTGAACAAGCGGTGGCCCGATCCAATGCCGCCAAAGCTGCTGCTGAGCTGGCTGCGACTCAGTTCGTCGCAGTGCCGGACCAGCTTCCTGGTACCGGAAATGACCAGTGGAAAGCTCTCTTCGAGGCAGCGCGAGCATTCGTCCGGGACGGTGATGCGACGCTTGATATGGCGAACCTTCGCCCAGAGGACGCTTGCCCGCTCTGCCAGAACAAGCTAGGACAGGAGGGATCAGCTCGACTTCTGCGTTTTGACAGCTTCATTCAAGCCGCAGCGGAGAAGGCAGCGGTCAATGCTCGTGCCGCGGCTACTGTGCTCTACAGGCAGTTCCAGGAGGCCAACCTTGATCTGCACTACACCCAGCCGCTCGCCGAAGAGTTGACTGCTGCCAGTGCGGGAATCGGCGAGGCTTGCACTCAGCTTGAGGCGACCCTCACCGCCAGGCGATCTGCCGTTATGAGCGCTGCCGCCGGAAGGACTGCGTGGGAGGACGTTCCAGTACTGCCGGCAGACGTTACGCACGACCTTGCGGCTCAGGTAGAGGCACTCCACGCAGAGGCAGCCGCACTGGAAGCGACTGCAGATGAGGCACTGAAGCTCGCGATGACGAGTGAGCGTGCCGAGCTCGATGCAGTGCGTCGACTGGTCGATGTGAAGGCCGCAGTCCTTGATGCGTTGACGAGGCATGCACTCGGGGAGAAGTTGCAGCGCTGTGCCGACAGCATGGCCGCTGGATCAATCTCTCGGAAGTCTACCGAGCTTTCCCGAACGGTAGCCAGCGAAGAGCTGGCCACTGCACTTAACCGGGAGCTTGAGCGTCTCAATGTCCAGACCCTGCAGGTAGTCATGAAGCCCGAGTCACCGGGCGGTAAAACTCAGTTCAAGCTAGCTCTTCAGCTGCCGGGTGGCGGAACGCCGTC
The DNA here is from genome assembly GCF_003105135.1 of Stenotrophomonas sp. SPM. Lineage (NCBI taxonomy): Bacteria > Pseudomonadati > Pseudomonadota > Gammaproteobacteria > Lysobacterales > Lysobacteraceae > Stenotrophomonas > Stenotrophomonas sp. SPM. The sequence continues at coordinate 90,036 of NZ_QETL01000001.1, forward strand.
CACGATTCTGAGCGAAGGCGAGCAGCGCGCAATAGCTTTGGCTTCATTCTTGGCCGAGGTTCAGCTTGGAAAATCGAGTGGCGCGGTGGTCTTGGATGATCCAGTGTCGTCATTGGATCATCGTCGGCGCTGGGAGGTGGCACATCGGTTGGCCCATGAGTCGCTGACTCGGCAAGTGGTGATCTTCACCCACGACATCTACTTCCTGCTGATCTTGGAGCAGAAGGCAAAAGAGGCCGGTGCGGCTCTAAGCAAGACCTACATTAGGCGCACCAAGGATGGCTACGGCTCATCCTCGCAAGATCTGCCATTTGATGTGCTCGGCACAAATGCTCGCGTAGGCCGTCTTCGGGAGCTTCTAGTGGCCGTTGAGAGGACTCTCAAGAACGGAGACGAAGACGGGCACCGTGCATTGACCTCTCGCTTCTACCACCAACTTCGATTGGCTTGGGAGCGATGCATCGAAGAGGTTCTACTGAATGGCGCAGTTGTCCGGTTCGGTGAGGGCGTACACACGCAGGCGCTCAAGAACGTAACAGTGACTGACGAGGACTACGCAAAGATTGAAGCGGGAATGAGCAAAGCGTCGAAGTTTGAACACGACGCGGCGTCAGCTGTGGGCCGGCTTCCCGTCCCTAATCCGAATGAGCTGCAGGCCGATCTTGATCAGCTGGCGGCATGGGCTGCGGCGATACGTGAGCGAATGAATAAATTAAGCAGCAAAAAGATCACCAGGCAGGCGCTCCTCGCTGGTTAAGGTGGGTGATTGATCGGGGGCGGCCTTGCCTCCGATCATACTTTTGCACTTGTTCGCATGGTTGGCATAACCGCCACACAACTCGGCGTGGAGTGAAGGCTCACCTCGCATCGGTAAGCGTTCGATTCACCCACTAATGCGCGGTCTCTCCAGTCTTGCCTGTGTCTTGTCCTCTGCCCAGTCCGATCCGAGTAGTAGGTCCGCGTGATTTGACGCGGGTGGCGCGAAGAGAGCGTCTCAGGAGCGAAGCAATGGGTAGGTAATCGCCGCAAGCACCAGCGGCTCGAGCCAAATTGACGCTTACTCTAACTCCCTGCTTGCCTCGTGTTGTCAGATTCTTCCTGATGGTGTCGCGTGGGCTTAGCCATTAGCCTCATCCCATGCCTCATTCCATGAGCGAATATGTCAAGTAGCAAGCCTAGCCGAGGCCCTTCTTCCGGAGACCCGCTTCACTGTGCAATGGGCCAGACACTGGCGCTCCTTCCTCTTGCGCCAGAGCCAGCCAGTGAGGGCCTTCGCGCCGCCGCCGCTGCGGTAGTTAGCTGGCAAGTGCGGCTTGATCTTGCCCGCCGGCACGACGCTCCAGGCGGGCCCGTACCCCTGCAGATCATTGACCTCACCGGCTCGATCTGCGGCGAAACCTTGATTCGTGCGGTTGTTCCGTTCGTGATGCATGAGGCAACTCGAGTCCAATCCAGTGCGGCCGCATTGGTGCCACTAAGCCGGCTCTTGGGCAATAGTTGGCGCTGGACTACAGAAAGCGTTAGGCGCGACGACGTCGATCGCCTGCGAGAGTGGCTTAGCCATCCAAATCGCAGTGACCTAATGCAAGAGGAGGCGGCTAGCTATGTGGGCTTGCCTGCTTTAGGCATCTACTGGGCACATGAGGGCAAGAATCGTGTTCAATTCCTGCGAGACTGCGGAAACACGCACGTGCCAGCCCATCTGACGCTCTACGCGTATCCTGGTCCCGAGCGCATAGAACTTTTCAGAGTCCACGTCGTAGGACGCATCGAACTATGGGCTGTCCTAGACCGTCGATGGGTCCAGCCCATTCTACTGGGTGAGCTTGGCGAACGGCTGCTAAGAGAGTACGGCGTTGCTCTGCCCTCTCGTTGGCCCGCGAACTGGCCGGAGGCTTCTTCAGTGGCGAAAGATCTCTATCGAGATGTGGATCCTGAATGGCAAGGACCCTTTGACTGCGTCGACCTACTTCCATTGGAGAGACGTCGTCTTCTCAGAGAGCGCGGCCGTGAGAAAGTACACGCATCAGCCATGGATTTGGAGGGGGTTCGCCTCAGGTGGAAGTACATTGGGAAACTAGCGTTGGCCTCCGTGGTGCTTGCCGTGTTGGGACGCATCATCGGATCCGACTCAGGCGGGATCGTGACGGGAATAGGAATTGGTTTCGGCCTGATGCTACTTGCACTAACTTCTTGGCCATTGCTGGAGACAAGTCGAGGAATGCTAAACCCCTCGATCGATGAAATTTCCAACCAGGACATGCCTACCCTTCAGCCCCCGCGCGATCCAAGCCCGTCCCTGAGCGCGCGCAGTGGTTGTGGTTACCCTGACTAAAATCGGCAGCGCAATGTTGACGTAGGTTGTCGTAGCGCCGTAGGGCTATGAGACTGCAGGCGTCATCGCATCAATGAGGTCAGAGCTTTGAATCTGGCGCCTCACTGATATGGGGACAACAGGTTGGCGACTACCGCCATCAAGGGTCTCCTTGCCCCATGCCTTCAGCGCTGTGCGGCTGAAAACGAACTCTGCCGCGTCAGCCGATGTAGAGCCTGCTCTCAGCTCGTACCCGGGCGAGAGTCCATGGCACAGATCATCGCCCAGCGATCCGTCCAACATCATCCGCCACTGTGAGGTATCCCCTGGCTGGTGATCTCCAACGACCCCTTCGTCTTCCAGGCGTGTCAGATGCACCAAGAAATCATCCGCCGAGACCTGCAATTCCATCAATGATGGGTTGATGACCACATCACATGAGCCAGCAAGAGGGAATATGTGCCTATGAAAGAAGGTGATGAGCGAGGATCTCAGTAGAAACGGAACGCCAAACGACACCGTCATGAGTAGGATTCTGTGGAGGTGAGCGCCCACCTCCAGACACGTGCACTGGTCGCCATTCTCGCGAGCGTCACGCAGCACCCAGACTGCTGCACAGAGTGCCTGAATGCCGTTGACGCAGGCAGCCAGCTCATCCAAGCAGATGTCCTGCAAGTCCTTAGTCCTAAGGAGCTTGCGATCGCTAGGCTCCGACCCAAAAATCGCGTCGAAGATGGGTGGCGGCAGTTCTCTTAGCGCAAGGGCATCAGCATGCAACGCTCGATTGCAGTTGAGCAGCCTCCAGCAAGGAGCTTCAATCCAATCTCTTGTGCCGGGTGCTATCTCATCAATCTGGGTGCATGTACGGCGCGATGGCACATGAGTACCAGCAGCTCGCTTGGCCCACATGTTCCTCGTATAGCCAGCCTTGCCAGGGATGTAGGCAGTGGGATCCCAGTGTTTCCCCACTGCGTATGCTGACGAGCTGTTCCCGTTGTTCCGGGCCTTCAGCCGAAGTGCTTCAAACCACGCTCCTGTCCGCAGAACCGCGATTTGTCGGTCCAAGAACTTGACGGAATCATCGCCTTCAGCGCGGGCAAGAAGCGTGGCCCTTCGCTTGAGGTCGTATGTGTCGTAGCCCTCATCAGACATCAGGGCGTCTCCAATGAGTGGCCCAGTTGCACTAGAGTAAAGTTGGCTTGCACCTCTACTCTAACCCCTCCTACCAAGCCTGAGCTACTGTTGTCTTGACGAACCTAGGTTGAGGTGGGTTGTGAGTGGCGCGCCAGCAGCTAGCCGGTCGTTCTCTAAAGAGGATCTTGAAGAGATTCTGGCCCGAGACTTGTTGTATCGCTATGGCCCGTTACTTGGTCAGGACGAACTCTGGCGCGCCTTGGGATACATGTCCTTGGACGGCCTGCGACAGGCGCAGGCCCGCGGAACGGTTCCAGTTCGCGTATTCAGCCTGGAGAGGCGTCGCGGGAAGTTCGCATTGTCCCGAGATGTGGCCCACTGGTTGGCCTCTCAGTTCTTGGCCCCAGACCAGGCACTACCCATCTAACACCAATTGAACCCTTGTCTGTGACCCATGGCCCGCCGCGACCACGGTCAAATCAGGTGATTGCGCCGGCCTACTACGGGCGCCCCAAGAGCAGATGTAGCGGCAGAAGCCAGAAATGAAAACGCCCGGCGGCAACCGGGCGTGGAGTAGCTCTAGGGGTTCAATCCCACCTCCGAAACTACTCCCATTTCGCCTATTCGTCCACCCCTTTCTTTCTGAAAGTTCGGGTGCGGGAAAGAGCTGATTGGAGTAGCAAAATGTCTACCAAATCGGAAACATTTCAAGAGGATGCACGTGAGCTCGCAGGACCTGGCTGCCGGCTAGATCGGGGGCATCATGGCTAGCGCAATCTCGGACAGCGCGAAGGCGCACTATCGCGCCCCCTATTCAGCCAGAGACCTCACGCATCGGGAGCAGATCAGGCTAGACGCGTACCATTTCATCTCCCCGAAGAACGGTGGCCGAACCGTCACTGTTATCGAGCCGTGCCGATTGGCCCTGGCCCTGGAGCTAGAGTTTGACCTGTCGGTCATAAGCTACGTGGAGCGACCTCGCACTCTCACTATCGACGGTTGTCAGATCGAACTTTGCTTCTGGCTGGTCAGGAGGGATGGCGCGGAGAGCTTCATCGCGTTCCGACGGCAGACCAAGCCCACCGTCAATGCGCTCCGGACCGAAGAGGCGCTGTGCGCAAAGTTGATGGAAGCAGCTCGGGCTGCTGGAATCGTCTTAACCATACGGAAGCCGCAGTCATTGGTCACCGCACGGGTCGCGAATGCGACGCGGCTTGAACTCCTTCCCTATGTCCAATCAGCAGCCGACCTAAATGCTGAGGATGTGTTTGTTGAGGCTGTGCTGCTCCACATGAATGCCCATCCGCTGAGCTCCTTCCACGGCATTGAGTCTAGCCTGAGCGGTACGTTCGACTGGCGAGACATCCGGTGTGCGACCTGCCTGCTCATCCATCAGGGCGTTCTGAGCATCAAGTTTAGCGAACGGCTTACTGCAGGAACGCAGGTGCGCTTGGAGGTTGCAGGCTCATGAGCATGCTAACTCTGAAGCAGATCTCATCATGGGATCGAATTGCCCCATCCCAACTTGCGCCGGAAGCCTATCGCAGCTACATGGCCCGCTGTGCAGCCCTTCAAGCCGTCGCCGCAGGCGTTTCCATCGCAGACGCGGCAGCGCGCCACGGCGTGAATCCAGGGACGTTGGGATCAACGATCAGAAACGCACAGATGTTGGCGCCTGATGGAAATCCTTGGGGGTGGCGCGCTTGCCTGCCACACAAGGTCCGAAATCACATCGCGGCATCTCCCGACGATTTTCCCCAATTGGCTGGCCCAGGGGCATTCAAGAAACTGCTGAAGCTGCTGAAGCTGCTTCCCGAGCTTGAAGAGCGGCTCACGGGTTACTCAGGGCAGCTGCCGAAGAGGAATTTTCCTAGCAGTGCCTTCGACAACTTCTTCGAAAAAGTCAGGGCGCTTATTCGCGATAGGGTTCCGCACGATCGTTATCCCGCGAACGATCCGACTTATGCACGACGCAGCATTGTTGAATTTATCAAGGATTCGCGCCGCGGGGGACCATTCGTCGACGAAGGCTTCGAGGTGGAGGATGCTGTTACCGCTGGTCAGTTGCAGGAGGTGTTCGCCCTCCAGCAAGGCGACTGGGTTCAATACGATGGCCACAAGCTAGACGCTCCTTTCTCCGTAGAGGGCCAAGATGGCGATGGCAACCCGTTCCTCCAGAAGATCGGGTGCGTCTGGCTCATCGTCGGGTACTTTGCATTGCTTCGGATCTGCTGCAGCTGGTCACTGTCGTTTGCATCGAACTACAACGGCACCGACTTCAATACAGCCTGCGCCAACAGCCTTCGGCATTGGGAGCCTCGAGAGCTCGTCAGCCCGAGCATGAAGTATTTCGCGGGAAGCGGGATCGGGACTTGGCCTGTACTTGGGTTCGTTGCTACCGGGGCTATCACAAGTCTAGACAACGCCATGGCACACAGGCTGGAGATCAATCGCAAGCGCATGGTGACTGAGTTAAGAGGTGTCATCCATTTCGGAGCAAGCGGGGTCCCTGAAACCCGAGGGCTTCTTGAGGCATGGAACAGGCGGAGGGAAGAAACGGCCATTCGCAGGTTGCCTGGCGGATTTAGACCCCAGGGTGAGGAGTCACAGAAGACGCATGTCAATGGAGGCAATCCGGACAACTATCCACTTCAGCGAGATGCACTTGAAGATCTCATGGATGTGGTTATCGCCAAGTCAAACATCGAAAGCCACGGATCCCACCAAGGGCGCGACCCTTACGACGTTCTCCGGAGCTACGCAGCATCTGGGGGCTGGCTCTTCGCGACTCGCAACGCTGAGGAGCGAGCAGTTGCGATGTCGAAGATGATCATTAGTGCCCGGATCAAGGGAAGTAAAAAACATCGCCGGCAGCCCTATGTCCAGTTCGCACACGCACGATATCGGTCGATCGCGTTGAAGAATAGATGGGATCTAGTTGGTACTGACTACTCTGCTGAGGTGGACATCGCTGATGGCCGAACAATGCACCTGTACACCAAGGAGGGAAATCTCTTCGTGGTGCTTCGGGCACTGCGTCCTTGGGGGAGAACAGCCCATAGCCTGGCCTTGCGCAAGCTAATCCACAAGAGGGCCGTTCGAGGTGATATCGACCTATTGGGTGTCGAGGACGCAGTCCTTGCATACAAGACCTTGTTACGGGCGCGCTTCTGTGAAAGCAAAGAGGCAGCTTCTAGTCAGCTCCAACATAAGAAGAGCCTTGACGCCGCCGAGACTTCGGGGGTGATCCCGAAAACTGTCGCCAGTAGGCCCAGTCAGAGCGCACCGCATCCCTCCATCTTGTCGGAACTCGACATTCCGCTTGCTGGGAGGGTGAGGATCGGCAGAAGGAAGCATGCGAAATGACCGCCGGGCGAAAAAAAAGATCCACCCGAGCACTTGGGGCGTTTCAGACGGTTTTCACAAGAAAGGGCGAGCCAATTATCGAGACCTCGTCGATGGAAGATGCCCTCAATAGGATTGTCGTGGCAATTGAGAAGGGATACCGCGGCATCGGATTTCACTCGCAATCCCGCTTTGGTAAGACTTTCCTTTCTTGGTATATCTGCAAAAGCCTGGATTGGTGCGCATACACCTACGTGGCCGTTTGCGCCATTGCGCGCTCATTCGGATATGCGGAATCTATGTTTATGAACTGGATAATAACTGATCTGGGGCAACGACCGATTGCGCGGCAATCGGCACAGAACAGGCTTGATCGCGTCATCAACGCCATCGAGATGATGTTGAAAAACGCCGACACGGATCGGCTGCTTTTGGTTGTCGATGATGCGCATCTGCTTGAAACAGCTGCATTGCAGCACTTCGCAACACTTGATAACGAACTGGAAAAGCGTGGGAAGTCGATCTTCGTAGTTTTCTTGTTCCAGGATAGGCACACCTCCAACAAGCAAGAGGAGATCAATAAGCTTTATGCTCCTCCGCAGATCAGGGGGCGCTTCTTTACACAGTTTCATCAGTTCCATGGAATTCGATCGAGATCGGATCTCAAGGACTTCCTCCAGCAGTTTGAAGATGACGCAGAAATGAGGCCGGGCGCTGGCGAAACGTTGCCCAGAAGTCTGGCGCCTCACCTCTACGATGGGCCGTTCAGGATTGCAGAATTCAGCGATAAGCTGTGGGATTGCGGCGTGCAGCAGCGAGTGGCGGCAGGGCGGGGAGAGTTTGATGAATGGCCGCTGCAGGCAGTGAGCGTGATGGCCCGGTACATCGCTAGGCAGATCATCACCAAGCCTGGCTTCACCGAAATGACAGACGATGACATCAGACTGGCAATCGGGTACTCGGACCTTGTTGAGTACGACAGCGCGTGTGCAGAGCTGAAATTCACCCCCGATCGGGGAAATGCGGCTGATCCTGAGGGCGTGCAGGAGGATGAGGATGTCTGACGGACATTCGTTCAGCGCGATACTTCACCATTCACCGGACCAGCTGTCAGGCATCTCACCCTTGGGCTTCTTAGCTCAGACACTTCGACTAAATTGCGTAGACTGCCGTGACAGCTTTGGTTTGCTCGGTGTTAGGCCAAAGTATTCGGATGATTGGTGTCGACAGCTTTGCCACTCACAGAGTGCCCAAGCTGCGATTGTGAAAAGCGCGCCTGCCGCTGAGACATTGGCCTATTTTTGGAACCCAAGAAAGTGGCACGCGCTCAGTGGTGAGGCTGCGCAGTGGAGGCCCTATCTAACAGCCTGCTTGGAATGCCTCAAGAGCAGCTATCACTCAATGATGTTCCAGTTGCCTTGGGTCAACCAGTGTCCTTGGCACCGGATTCGCACCGTGGCTCAATGCCCTTCTTGTAGCGCCCCCCTCTGGAGATCGTTTCAATCTGAAGCTGCGCCCTTCGTTTGTACCTGTGGGCGCGACCATGTTCACTCGTCCCTACTCTTGTCCGATCCTGACGGGCGATCTGGAGCACGACAATCTCAAGTGCGGCGATACCTTGCCTGGGCTAACGCAAGCCGGTCGCGTCGGGACGTTTTTGGCTGTGAGGATGATCCGCGATTGATTGAAGCGAGCTCTAGATTGTTCATTCCACGGGGGGCTTCCTGGAACGCGGAGACGCACGGGCCATCAGGAGTGCTCTTTCGCTCTTCGAAGGTAAAGCACCCGCCTACCCTTGAGCAGTGCTTATCGTCAGACGCTCTGGCGAACTTGGCGCCGGCCATTGCGGACACAGCGGAGTTCTTCCTGGAGTTGCCACAGGAAATGGAGGCTGCCCTAGAAGCAGTCACCTTCTCGATAGCATCGAAATTTCCCCCGGGTGACTTCTCTGAACGTGAGAGGCGTCTGCTAGGAATGCCAGCAGCTGATGAATCGCCGCGCCCATTCTCTAGGGTCTCCGTCATCCTCCTGGTCGCGTATGCCGTTCAGGGAAGGCTGTTCTTCGACGGAAGGGTGCTTTCTCGATCCGCTCAAGCCACCTTGCGGGAGATAGCTGGCGCTATCTCCATGCATTCCGGAGACAGTTCTCGTTTGGCGGCTTACTACCGAGCCTTTAGCCGCATACTATTCAGGGCATATGCGCGGGCCGCATTTAAGGTTCTCAGCGAGGTCGAGTACTCCGCCTGCAACAGGCCGCCCCCTCCCCTGCGCCCTATCGCAGTGACACGAAGCAGGATTCACCGCAGTGATGTGAAGCTTCTCTGGATCCCGGATCCGAGCGCAAAGTGAGGGCCCATCACGTCCGCCAGGATGCATCTCCAGAAATTTTCCCAGATGAAGGGTGCCTAGGGGTGACACTGGGGAGCTAGAATTTTCTGCAATGCTCAGTTGCACTTCAATTTATTCTGCAATGATTTTCGGCGAGTCAATACTTTCTGCGATGAACTCTAGTGCACCAGTATTTTCCGAAATGATCATTCTTACATCGGCATTGTCTGCAACGCCCAATGCAGAAGTGGACCTGGAGTTGACCGACCACTCCTTGTAAATCAACATGTTATGCGCTGAGGCCTATTCAACGACAAACATCCGGGATCGTTCCCCCGACAAGGACGAACTGGCAGCGTGATGGAATTTGACCCGTACAACCGCACTGAACTAACCGGCCCTTGGACCGGTTTTACTTTCCTGGGCAAACGGCTGATTACGCCCGAAGGCCGCGAGCTGCTGCCCGAGGATCTGGCCCGGCTTTCGCTCACCGTCTGCCAAGCGCAGGAATGGCGGCGGATGATGGAGCAGCTCCGCGGCAAGCCTGCTGGATCACCGGAACGAAACCAGTGCAGCGCAAGCGATTTGAAGGCAGTCGATGTGGCCACACTGATGGCCCGACCCCAGCTAAGGTTGTCCAGAGTGATGGCTGGTCCTGACGCCGAGCCACCCATGGCAGTAGGAACAAAGCCGGGGCCGAAGCCCCGTGCGCGCGGGTAAGGCGTTGACCGTAGGGGCCCTGCCCCTGCACCCGGATCGCTGATATCGGCAGCGCAGCCATTCGCCTTTGGCGTTACGCAGCTGTTCCCAGCCGTTGCTTAGACGTCGCATCGCCGTGCCACCCATGCAAGCAGCGCCAAGGCGCTTTGGCTCTGCGCTGCCGTAAGCGGGCAATCGCACCAGCTCGGCAGACGGCGTTGGAAGACCCTGACGGTGGGAACGCTACCGCATGTCGGAACGGGCAGCGAAGCGCATGTCCGAACGCGGTGTCCCGGAACAGCGGCTGGTCGCCGTCAGGCTAATCCACCGTCGGGACACCCACGCACGGTGGCAGCGAGGTCAAGGCCGCCTCGCATGGTCACTCCAGATTTGACAGGATTTCTTCCCGACACACGCTGAGGATCTCGTCCGCAAGTGAGGACTCATCCGGGCATGATCGCGACAGCACCACTGCCCCCACTGCCTGTGCGATGAGCGCAATGCGCTGGGCTCGCCGACGCGACACGGTCGTGGCATCCGCTTGATCCTTTGAGTCCACGTCCATTGCTAGTCGGGCTTCAATACCTGCGGCAAACACTTCCTTGAGAGATTCTGGCTGGCGAGCGGCATCGCTGCATAGGGCTGCCATCGTACAGCCTCGACCCGGCGCATCCCGATGCTCGCGCGATAGATAGCTGGCCACGAAGGTCCGGTAATCCATTTCGGCAACAGTTTCGGCCGATTTGGAAAAGCTGTGACTCGCGGCCTCGATCATCAAGTCGGCCTTTGAGGCGAAATTCTTATAGAAGCCGCCGTGCGTGAACCCGGCAGCCGCCATCAGGTCCGCCACGCCCACGCCGTCGTAGCCGCGCTCCCTGAAGAGCGTGGATGCGGTGTCGACGATGTGTGCCCGGTTAGCCTGGGCCTGCGCCTTGGTGACCTTCATGACGGGTTGTCTCTTGATGCTCTGCCTTGCTGTAAGCAGAGTTTATCACGGATAGATGATTGTCATCATCAAACCATTGACATCTAAGATTACGGTCATCATCATTGTACCGCCATGCAGGCGGCGACACTGCCGGCCCGTCCTTGTCACCCCACAACGATCGACCCTGCATCCACCATGATGACTTCGCCCCTCTTCCAGCCTTATCCCCTTGGCCCGCTTACCTTGGCCAACCGTATCGTGATGGCGCCACTAACGCGCAACCGTGCCGCTGCCGGCCTGGTGCCCAGTCCGCTGGCCGCCACCTACTACGCACAGCGCGCCTCGGCCGGCCTGATCATCACCGAGGCCACCCAGATTTCGGCGCAGGCCCAAGGCTACCAAGACACCCCAGGCCTTTATACGCAGGATCAGATCGATGGCTGGCGCACGGTCACTGAAGCCGTGCATGCACGCGGCGGACGCATCTTCGTGCAGCTGTGGCACGTGGGCCGCATCTCGCATGTGGACCTGCAGCCGGGCAACGCCGCGCCCGTGTCCGCATCGGCGATCCGCGCGCAGACAAAGACCTTCGTCCACAACGGCTTTGTTGATGTGTCCGAACCGCGCGCCCTGGAGATTGAGGAGCTACCCGAAATCGTCAACGATTTCCGCCAGGCTGCCGCCAATGCGATTGCCGCCGGGTTCGACGGTGTCGAGATCCACGGTGCAAACGGCTACCTGCTCGAACAATTCATCAAGGACGGCGCCAACCAGCGCACCGACGCCTACGGCGGTTCTATAGAAAACCGTGCGCGCCTGCTGCTGGAGGTGGCTGCATCGGTGGCTGCTGAGATCGGTGCCGATCGTACCGGTGTGCGCATCTCGCCGGTCTCTCCGGCCAACGCCATCGCAACCATCAGCGACCCGCAGCCGCAGTATGATTACATCGTCGATCAGCTCAGCGCGCTTGGCATCGTCTACCTGCATGTGGTCGAAGGCGCGACCGGGGGCCCGCGCGACGTCGCCCCGTTCGATTTCGACGGCTTGCGCCACCGTTTCAGCGGCACCTACCTGGCCAACAACGGCTATGACCTGGAACTGGCCGACGCGCATCTCGCCGCTGGCAAGGCCGACCTGTTCGCGTTCGGCCGTGCCTTCATCAGCAATCCGGATCTGGTCGAACGATTGAAGACCGGCGCGCCTTTGAACGCCTTGAACCCGGCCACGCTGTATGGCGGTGGCGCGGAAGGCTACACCGACTACCCCGCCCTGACTGGAACTCTCCCGCAGTAACCGTGCGGCCAGCGCCGGGCCGCGTCCCCGTTCGCCCATCACATTTCAAGAGACACATCATGAGCCTGCCTACTGTCCTCATCACCGGCGCTTCCAGCGGCATCGGTACCGTTTATGCCGAACGTTTTGCTCGCCGCGGCCACGATCTGGTACTGGTCGCGCGCGACAGGGGGCGGCTGGACGCACTGGCCGAGCGCCTGCGCCACGACACCGGCGTTGCCGTCGACGTACTTCCGGCCGACCTGACCCAGCGCAGCGACCTGGCTACCGTTGAAGCCAGACTGCGCGACGATGCCCGCGTCGGCATCCTGGTCAACAACGCTGGCATCGCCCAATCCGGCAGCTTCACCGAGCAATCGGCCGACAGCATCGAACAGTTGGTCACGCTGAACACCCTCGCCCTGACCCGCCTGGCTGCCGCTATTGCACCGCGCCTGGCAAACGCTGGCGAAGGCGCGATCATCAACATTGGATCGGTGGTTGGGCTGGCGCCGGAGCTCGGCATGTCCGTGTACGGTGCGTCCAAAGCCTTCGTACTGTTCCTCTCGCAGGGGCTGAGCCTGGAGCTGACGCCAAAGGGCGTCTACGTGCAGGCCGTGTTGCCTGCCGCCACGCGCACCGAGATCTGGGAGCGTGCCGGTATCGATATCAACACGTTGCCGGAAGTGATGGATGTCGGCGAGCTGGTCGATGCCGCCCTGGTCGGTTTCGATCGCCGCGAGTCCGTCACCATTCCACCACTGCATGTGGCCTCACGCTGGGACACGCTGGACGCCTCGCGCCAAGGCCTGCTCTCGGACATCCGGCAGGCGCAGGCGGCGGAACGCTATCGCCCCGCCCAGTGAGTCTTGGGCTCACAGGTCCCCGCAATCCCTGCCCTGCAGCCCGACGGCATCCCTCATCAGAGACACACCGCGCATGAAAGCCTTCCTCATCGACCGCTACGGCAAAAAGGAAACCGGCCGCATCGGCGAGGCCCCAGAGCCTTCGCTGCGGGATGACGATGTTCTCATCCGCGTATCTGCGGCCAGCGTCAATGCGCTGGACACCAAGATCCGCACCGGCGAGTTCAAACTGATCCTGCCCTATCGCCTGCCGCAGATCCTTGGCAATGACATGGCCGGCACGGTGGTTAGTGTGGGTGCAGGGGTGCACCACTTCAAACCGGGCGATGAGGTGTATGCGCGTCCCGATGATGAACGCGTCGGGACGTTCGCCGAGTTCATCGCGGTCAAAGCCGCCTCAGTTGCCCTCAAGCCCAGCAACCTCAACATGGTGGAGGCGGCCTCACTGCCACTGGTAGCGCTCACCGCATGGCAGGCGTTGGTCGAAACGGCCCAGCTCAAACCGGGTCAGAAGGCTTTCATCCAAGCCGGCTCCGGCGGCGTCGGTACCGTAGCGATCCAGCTGGCCAAACATCTGGGTGCCTTCGTTGCCACCACCACCAGTACGGCCAATGTCGAGTGGGTAAAAGCATTGGGCGCTGATGTCGTCATCGATTACAGACAGCAGGATTTCGCGACTGAACTGCGTGACTACGATGTAGTGCTCAACAGCCTGGGCAAGCATGAGCTGACCCGATCGCTGCAGATCCTCAAGCCGGGCGGACATCTGATCTCCATCTCCGGACCACCCACACCCGCGTTTGCCGTGGCGCGCGGGCTTGCTTGGCCGCTGAAGCAGGTGCTGCGCCTGCTCAGCCGTGGCATCCGCAGCAGCGCCAAACGGCAGCGCGTAACGTACACGTTCCTGTTCATGCGTGCCAACGGGAGTCAGCTCAGCGAGATCACCTCGCTGGTGGAGTCCGGTGCCATCCGCCCGGTCATCGACCGGATTTTCACTTTCCAGGATACCCGGGGTGCGCTGGCCCATGTGGAGAGCGGGCGGACCAAGGGCAAAGTGGTGGTGGAGATGCCGCAGTAGCCAATGTCTTGACGGGGTACTGTCGACCATTTTTGAAGCGACCTGGATAAGTATTCCTCATCGCCGTCTCCGCCCGATGTCCGCTTGCGGCCAGAAGCGGACACTTGGGTCTAGCCGCCCAAGCGAATCGTCACTGTGTCGAGGCCTGGTGGCTCCCACCTCAAGTAGGCCGGCTGCCCCCATCCGTCCTTCCTGGGATATCAACTGATTTAGAGAAGTTAATCAGCTTCCTGGCCCGTCTGATATCTGCGCGCATTTAAAGGAGAGCAGGCTCGTAACCGTGAACAGCACAGGTGATTCCAGCACGCGACTGGCCTTCACAGCCAGCGATGCACATCCGATGCAACTATGCAGGACGCGCCCCTCCCCTGGTAGCCCATGCCCCACCTTCGTCGTCTATTTGGCAGCTGGCTGCGCCTGCGTCGTCGCTTGCGTTGGCGATGGCGTGAGCACCAGGCCTCGGCGCCGGCCGTCGAGCCCGCCGAGGGCCCACTGCGCGCCGCGCTGTACAGCGTTGAACAGATGGAAGTGTACGGCCGGGCGCTTGCACGCCAGCATCGCGTACGGATGCACCCCGGCCCGGAGCGCTTGCTCGGTCGCCTGCAAGCCAATGAGCGCGTGCTGGTAGACGCCAACACGCTACTCAGCAGCGTGGTGCGCGAACAGCGGCCGGTGACCCCGGCGGGGGAATGGCTGCTCGACAACTACTACCTGATCGAGGAACAGATCCAGACCGCGCGCCGGCATCTGCCGCGCGGCTACAGCCGGCAGCTGCCTTCACTTGCCTCCGGCCCCTCGGCTGGATTGCCGCGGGTATATGAACTGTCGATGCAGGCCATTGCGCATGGTGATGGGCGCATTGACGCAGACACGCTGGGCCGGTTCATTGCCTCATACCAGTCTCTCGCGCCACTGAGCTTGGGCGAACTGTGGGCAGTTCCCATCATGCTGCGCCTGGCTCTGCTGGAAAATCTGCGGCGCATGGCAGCGCGGGTGATGCGCGACGGAACCGACCGCCGCCTGGCTTCGACATGGGCTGACAACCTGAATCAAGCTGCCTCCGAGACCCCCACCGAAGTGGTCCTCGTGGTTGCCGACCTGGCACGGTCCGCGCCGCCGTTGACCGGCGCATTCATCGCCGAGCTGACGCGCTCGCTGCAGGGGCGCGGCGGTGCGTGGGCCATGCCTGTCGCATGGTTGGAACAGTGGGCTGCAGCGGCCGGGCAGCGCGTGGACGAGCTGGTCGCCGCCGAGGGGCAGCAGCAGGCGGCCGATCAGGTATCCATCGGCAACAGCATCGGCAGCCTGCGCTTTCTGTCCACCATGGATTGGCGCACGTTTGTTGAAGAGATGAGTGTGGTGGAGCAGCGCCTGCGGGAAGACCCGATGGCCGTGTACGCGCAGATGGATTTCGCCACCCGCGACAGCTATCGCCACGTGGTGGAGAAGATCGCCCGCGGTAGCAGAATGGCAGAGGAGCGCGTTGCCCGCATCGCACTGGACCTGGCACGGGCGGCTACGCCGCCTGATGGGCCGCGGACGCACGTGGGCTACTGGCTGGTTGGCGAAGGCCGCAGCGCCACCGTTGAAGCGGTAGCGGAGGCAGCACCGCGCCACCGCAGGGCGCGGCAACTGGCACACCGCGTGCCGCTTGCGCTGTACCTGCTGCCGATCGCCGTGCTGGCAGTTCTGGCCACCGCTGCCCTGCTGGCAACCGGCGCTGGTTCTGTGCACATCTGGCTGGCCGCGCTGCTCGCGCTGCTGGTGTTCAGTGAACTGGGCATCGTGCTGGTGAACTGGGCCGCGACGGTGCTGGTTGCACCCAGGCCGCTGCCCAAGCTGGATTTCAGCGAGGGCATTCCTGCCGCCTGCGCCACCGTGGTCGCGGTCCCCTCGATGCTGTCCAGCATGGACGGAATCGACGTGCTGGTCGAAGCGCTGGAGGTCCGCTTCCTGGCCAACCGAGATCCGCAGCTGCGCTTCGTACTGCTGACGGACTTTCTCGACGCAGCGGCAGCCACGGTGGCGATGGACGACGCCCTGCTTGCGCACGCCGTGGCGCGGATCGAAGCGCTGAACAGCCGCTACGCGCCTGAGCGCGGTGATCGCTTCTACCTGCTGCACCGCCCCAGGCAATGGAATCCTGGTGAAGGTGTGTGGATGGGATACGAGCGCAAGCGCGGCAAGCTGGCAGCGCTCAATGCCCTGCTCCGGCAGGGCGATGCCGCCGCGTTCATGCGCATCGTCGGCGATGCGGCTGCGTTGATCGGTGTCCGTTACGTCATCACGTTGGATTCGGACACGCAACTTCCGCGCGATGCGGCACGCGCGTTTGTCGCCACCTTGGCGCACCCACTCAACCGCCCGCGCTTCGACCCGACGCTGCAACGCGTGGTGGAAGGGTACGGCATCCTGCAGCCCAGCGTCGGCACCAGCCTGGGCCGGCGCCGAACCTCGCGTTTTGCCCGGATGTTCGGCAGCGAGCCTGGCATCGATCCATACACGCGCATGGTCTCCGACGTCTACCAGGACCTGTTCGACGAAGGCTCGTTCGTGGGCAAGGGCATCTATGACGTCGACGCCTTCGAACAAGCGCTCGAGGGCCGCCTGCCCGAGAACCGCATCCTCAGCCACGACTTGCTTGAAGGCTGCTATGCGCGCGCAGGTCTGGTGAGTGACGTGCGCCTGTACGAGGACTACCCCGAACGTTACGCTGCCGACGCCAAGCGCCGGGCGCGCTGGATCCGCGGTGACTGGCAGCTGTTGCCCTGGTTGATGCCGTGGACACCGCGCCCGGGCCCGGGCCGGGAGCGCAACCGGCTCAGCCTGCTGTCCCGCGGCAAGTTGCTGGACAACCTGCGCCGCAGCCTGGTGCCGATCGCTGCCCTGGCCTTGCTGGTGCTGGGCTGGTTGTATGCCGGAAACCCTGCTGCCTGGACGGCGTGGGTGCTGGCCCTGTGGTTCGCCCCGCCGGTGGTAGGAATGCTGCGCGATGCACTGAGCGTTCCGGACGACACACCACTGGAGGCGCATTACATCAAGGTCGGGCGCGGTACGCTGCAGTCGTTGCTGCGCGCGTCGACCCAGGTCGCATGTCTGCCCTTCGAAGCGTTGCTGGCCAGTGATGCGGTGATGCGCACGCTCTGGCGCATGGCCGTCACGCGCCGTCACCTGCTGCAGTGGAACCCCTCCAGCGAAGTCGAGCGCCATCTCGGTAGTGACCGCGGTGCGGAATGGAGGGTGATGGCGCCGGCTTCACTGCTGTCACTGGCTCTGTTGGCCGCAGTGGCCAGCGTACGCCCGCAGGCATTGCCGCCCGCCCTGCCCTTGCTGTTGGCATGGACCTTTGCGCCGGCGTTGATGGCTTGGTTGGGCCGTCCCCCTGCGGCCATCGTGGCGGAGCTGTCCGTTACGCAGCGGGCGTTTCTGGGCCGGCTGGCGCGGCGCACCTGGTCTTTCTTCCAGGCCTGGGTGCGTGAGCAGGATCATTGGTTGCCACCGGACAACATCCAGGAGCACCCGTCGCTGGTGGTGGCGCGCCGCACCTCGCCAACCAACATCGGCCTGTCCCTTCTGGCCAATCTGTCGGCGTGGGATTTCGGCTACCTGCAGATGGGCGCGGTTGCTGAACGTACGGCCCTCACCTTCGATACGCTGGACAAGCTGCCGCGCCATCGCGGTCACTTCCTCAACTGGTACGACACCGGAACCCTTGCGCCGCTGCCGCCGCGCTATGTCTCCACCGTGGACAGCGGCAACCTGGCCGGCCATCTGCTGACGCTGCGCCAGGGCCTGCTCGCACTGGTGGATGCGCCGGTACTGGCGCCGCACACGTTCGACGGCCTGGCCGATACCCTCGGTGTACTGGAAGAGGAACGGCAGCGTTATCGCCCCAACGATGCACCACTGGTCGAGGGGCTCAACCACCTTCGCCAGCGTCTGGCGTCTGCGTGTATCGATCGCCCTGCCGGAACGGCGGAGACTCGTGCCCGCTTGCAGGAGTTGGCGGGCCTGGCCGACCTATTGCTGGCGCAGTGGCCCGCACCGCCGTCGCCCCGGGAAGGCGAACTGCATTGGCCGGGCCTGTTCGCTGCCGAATGCCACGCCGCCCAGGCGGCACTCGCTGAACTCCCTGCCGATGCCACGATGGACGATGAGTCCCCGGTGCCAAGCCTCCGCCAGCTGGCCGCCCTGCCCGGTACAGCGGGTGCGGACGCGCGCGCGCGCATTGAGGAGCTGCAGGGCCTGGCGCACCGCGCCGGGCAGTTCTCGCTGATGGAATACGGGTTCCTGTTCTACCGCACCCGCAACCTGCTCTCGATCGGCTACAACGTCGACGACCATCGCCTCGACAACAGCTTCTACGACCTGCTGGCCTCCGAAGCGCGGCTGTGCGCCTTCGTCGCCATCGCCCAGGGCCAGCTGGCGCAGGAAAGCTGGTTCGCGCTTGGGCGGATGCTCACCGAGGTCAACGGTACGCCGACGCTGTTGTCATGGAGTGGCTCGATGTTCGAGTACCTCATGCCCCAGCTGGTGATGCCCAGCTATCCGGACACGCTGCTGGACCAGACCACGCGGCAGGCGGTCGAGGCGCAGATCGTCTACGGTCGTACCCTGAACCTGCCATGGGGGGTGTCCGAGTCCGGCTACAACGCCGTCGATGCCCGCCTGAACTACCAGTACCGGGCGTTTGGTGTGCCGGGACTGGGGCTCAAGCGTGGCCTCGGCCAGGATCGGGTCATCGCACCCTATGCGAGCATGATGGCACTGATGGTGGCGCCGGAAGCAGCCTGCCAGAACCTGCAGGAGCTGGAGGCATTGGGCTTTACCGGACGCTTTGGCATGTACGAGGCCATCGACTACACGCCCGCGCGAGTGCCGCCCGGGCAGGATCACGTACTGTTGCGTTCGTTCATGGCCCACCACCAGGGCATGGGTCTGCTGTCGCTGGACTACCTGCTGCGCGATCAGCCAATGCAGCGCCGGTTCCTTGCCGACGTCGAGTTCCAGGCCACCCTGCTGTTGCTGCAGGAGCGCATCCCGCGCATCGGCGTATTCCACCCGCACGAGGTGGAGGCGCTGGGCGAGCACTCGGCCATGGCCGAGGACGAGACGTCGCTGCGTGTGCTGCAGGATCCGGGCGGCCCCCGCCCGGAAGTACAGCTGCTGTCCAACGGCCGCTATCACGGCATGCTGACCCACGCCGGCGGTGGCTACAGCCGCCATGGCGACCTGTCGCTCACCCGCTGGCGTGAGGATGGCACCACCGACGCCTGGGGGTCGTTCTGCTATCTGCGTGATGTGGACAGCGGCGAGTTCTGGTCCGCCGCGTACCAACCCACCTGCGTGGCGGTAGACCATTACGAGGCGATCTTCTCGGACGCCAAGGCGGAATTCCGTGGTACGCGCCGCGGCTGCGAGAGCCACCTGCAGGTTGCCATCTCCGCCGAGGACGACATCGAGCTCAGGCGCCTGCGCCTGACAAATCGCAGCCGTCGCCCGCGCACCGTGGAGGTCACCACCTATGCCGAAGTGGTACTGGCACCCGCTGCGGCCGACGATGCGCATCCGGCCTTCAGCAATCTCTTCGTGCAGAGCGAGATCCTGGCGGCCAAGCAGGCCGTGTTATGCACCCGCCGTCCTCGTTCGCACGACGAGGTGCCGCCATGGATGTTCCATCTGGTAGCGGTGCATGACGCAGCAGTCGTCTCGATTTCCTACGAAACCGACCGTGCGCGCTTCCTGGGCCGTGGCAATACGCCACGGGCACCGCAGGCGTTGACCACCGACACCGATCTGTCCGGCACCGACGGCTCAGTGCTCGATCCAATCGTGGCCATCCGCGTCCGCGTGGTGCTTGAGCCAGAGCAGACGGTGCAGCTCGACATGGTGTATGGCGTTGGCGCCGACCGCCCCGGTTGCGAGGTGCTGGTAGACAAATACCGTGACCGCCGCCTGGCCGACCGCGTCTTTGACCTGGCATGGACACACAGCCAAGTGGTGCGCCGGCAGATCAACGCCAGCCAGGCCGAGGCGGCGCTGTACGAGCGCTTGGCCGCCCACGTGCTGTACGCCGGGCCACTGCTGCGCGCGGGTGCCGGGGTTCTGCTGCAGAACCAGCGCGGACAATCCGGGCTATGGAGCCATGCCATCTCGGGTGACCTGCCCATCGTGCTGCTCAAGGTCACCGATGCGGACAACGTGGAACTGGTCAGGCAGCTGGTGCAGGCGCACGCCTATTGGCGCCAGAAGGGGCTCAATACCGATCTGGTCATCTGGAACGACAGCAAGGCCGGCTATCGGCAGGAACTGCAGGACCAGATTCTGGGGATGGTGGCCGCCAGTTCGGAAACGGGCCTGCTGGACCGCCCCGGCGGCATCTTCGTACGGCCGGTGCAGAACATGACTCACGAGGACCGAGTCCTGTTGCAGGCGGTGGCACGGGCGGTGATCAGCGACGAAGACGGCACCCTCGCTGCGCAGGTCGGCCGCCAATCGCTGCCTCAGCGACGGATCCCGCCCCTGGTGCCGCAGGCGGTACAGCAGGAGCTGGCCGTGTTGCCGGACGCGGCGCCGGGGCTCCCCATCGTCACTGACGCGGGCCCCGACGCCGGCTTGCCCCCGGGCGCCGAGCACGACGAGGAGATGGATGATCCGTGGCCGTTCCTTCCCTGCCGTGGCGCCGGCCAGTTCGACAACGGCACCGGCAGTTTCAGCGAGGACGGCCGCGAGTACGTCGTGGTGGTGCGCGAAGGCGCGCCGACGCCGGCGCCATGGGCCAACGTGATCGCCAACGCCCGCCTGGGCACGGTCGTCAGCGAAAGTGCGCCGGGCTACACGTGGTTCGAGAATGCGCACGAATTCCGCTTGACGCCCTGTCTCAATGACCCGGTCTCGGACACGGGCGGCGAGGCGTTTTACCTGCGCGATGAGGAAACCGGTCATGTCTGGTCGCCAATGCCGCTGCCGCGCAGGGGCACCGGGGCATACCGTACGCGCCATGGATTCGGCTACACGGTCTACGAGCATGTCGAGGACGGCATCGCCAGTGAGCTGTGGGTGTTTGTCGACGTCGCCGCGCCATTGAAGTTCTCGGTCATGCGCTTGCAAAACCTGTCGGGCAGGACACGGCGGCTGTCCGCCATCGGCTACGTCGAGTGGGTGATGGGTGACCTGCGCGCGAAGTCGCGCATGCACGTGGTCACCGAGCGCGATCCACAGACCGGGGCGCTGCTGGCGCGAAATGCCTATAGCACCGACTTCGGCGGCCGGATGGCTTTCTTCGACACCGATGCCGACGGCTGCGGCTGGACCTGTGATCGCCTGGAGTTCATCGGCCGCAACGGTAGCCTGCATGCACCGGCGGCGCTGGGGCGAGAACGGCTGGATGGGCGGACGGGTGCAGGCCTGGATCCCTGCGCGGCGATCCAGGTGCCACTGGAGCTGCCGCCAGGCGACCGCAGTGAAACCACGTTCCGCCTTGGTGCCGGCCGCGACCGCGAGGAAGCGCTGGCGCTGGCACGAAGCCGCCAGGGCGCCCAGGAGGCCATCGACGCGCTGGACGCGGTGCGCATCCACTGGCGCAATGTGCTGGCCACGGTGCAGGTGCGTACGCCGGACCCGGCGTTGGACGCACTGGCCAATGGCTGGCTGATCTACCAGACACTGGGGTGCCGCTACCTGGCGCGCAGTGGCTACTATCAGTCAGGCGGAGCGTTCGGCTTCCGCGACCAACTGCAGGACGCGCTCGCCCTCGTGCACACTCGCCCGGAGCTGACCCGCGAACACCTGCTGCTGTGCGCTGCACACCAGTTCACCGAAGGCGACGTGATGCACTGGTGGCATCCGCCGCAAGGTCGGGGCGTGCGCACCCGCTGCTCCGACGATTATCTGTGGCTACCCCATGGCGCGTGCCGTTACCTGGAGATCACCGGCGACGCGAGTGTGCTGGAGGACGTGGTCGGCTTCATCGAGGGGCGTGCAGTGACCGCGGAAGAGGAAGGCTACTACGACACGCCTACACCTTCGACGCAGCGCGACACCCTGTACGCGCACTGCGTGCTGGCGCTTGAACGCGGTTGCCGGCTGCTTGGCGAGCGCGGTCTGCCGTTGATGGGGAGCGGTGACTGGAACGATGGCATGAACCGCGTCGGCGACCAGCAGCGTGGTGAAAGTGTGTGGCTCGGGTTCTTCCTGCATGACACGCTCCACCGCTTCATCGGGGTGGCCAACGCGCGTGGCGATGCCTCCCGGGCGCAGTGGTGCCAACAGCAGGCCGAAAGCCTGCGCCAGAATCTCGAACAGCATGCCTGGGATGGGCAATGGTATCGCCGCGCCTGGTTCGACAACGGCGCCCCGTTGGGCTCGTCCCAGAACCAGGAGTGCCGCATCGACTCGATTTCACAGAGCTGGTCGGTGCTGTCAGGCGTTGCTGCACCTGAGCGTGCCACGCAAGCGCTGGAGTCGCTTTACACGCATCTGGTGCGAAAGGACGCCCAGTTGATCCAGCTGCTCGATCCGCCCTTCGACCAGACCACGGAAGACCCCGGCTACATTCGTGGATACGTACCCGGCGTGCGCGAGAATGGCGGCCAGTACACCCACGCGGCCGTGTGGGCGGCCATGGCATTCGCACAGCAGGGAGACACGGTGCGTGCCTGGGAGCTGGCCGGCATGATCAACCCGCTCAATCACGCGCTGGATCCGGAGGCGGTGCAGATCTACCGCGTCGAGCCCTATGTGTTGGCGGCGGACGTATACGCCGTATCTCCACACCTCGGGCGCGGCGGCTGGACGTGGTACACCGGTTCGGCCGGCTGGATGTATCGCCTGTTGGTCGAATCCCTGCTCGGCATACGTCGCGAGGGCAATCGCCTATCGCTCGCGCCCTGCCTCCCCGATCACTGGCCATCATTCGAACTGAGCTACCGCTTCGGCCGCAGCTTCTACGAATTCGTGGTGACCCGCACTGCGCACGGCCAGCCTACGCTGCATGTAGATGGAATGCTGCAGCCGGACCTTACCGTCGTGCTTCGGGATGACGGCCATCACTACCGTGTTGCGCTTGATCTAGGGGCGGCCACGGGATGAACGTCCGCCCCGAAATCCAGGTGCAGCTTGATGCGCTGGGCGAGATGCTGGTGCACTGGTTGGTACAGGTGCGGCATCCGGCGCAGTTCTGGCCGCAGTTTGAATTGCTGGCTGGGGAGATTCTGGACCAATGCGAGCACGCTGAGAGAGGTCATGCGCACGCGGCCGTCCAGGCCATGCTCAAACGCCACGCTTTGCAGCTGCCTGAATGGCACCAGCGTGACAGCAGGTTGCCACCGAGGACGTCAGGAGAGTAGTCACTGTTACTACCCTGGATGATCAGCAGGATGGCTTTGTGGCCTTCTCATTCTTACACTGAAAATCCGTCAGAGACGTTTTGCATCCATCACTGATAGCGAGCCCTGACCTCCTTAACCCCGATGTCCCCTATCGGCCAGGAGCGGACATCTACCCTACCCCTGATAACGCGCCCTCTGCCGCATACGAAAATTGCTTGCGGCGGCCACACCAAGCTTCCCGAACCGGGCAGGCGCAGTCAAAACGGCTACTTCGTGCCCGGGACCACGCTTGTAGCCTTACGCGCAATTTCGAGCGATGTAATGTCGCTGGCCGGGAGAAGCGTTGTCGTCTTTTTCGCGTGGTCCCACAAACCATACGTATCACCAAGGCGCCCTGACAAGACCAGGTCGCCACGCGTGCCGGCTTCAGTGCGGAGGATGGAGGTGTAGGGTTGGTCCCCTGTAGTGCTGTCCGCCGCCCGCTTCTCGCCGAGCCAGCTTGAAACAACCGACACGTAGACCAGCAATAACAGCGAGTGGATCATCCACGGCGAGTCCTTGATGGCACGGGGTACCACAGGCGAAAACTGGACCGCCAGTGCGCAGCAAAGGGTCAAGATCATCCCAATAAGCGCGACCCATGCCTCTGCCCACCAGATGAGGCCAGCAAGCGTGCCGAAGAAGACTATCGGAACTACCCATGCGCGGGCCCCGCCCTTTGCGGTCTGGCCCGTCAGCCGTGCTTCGATCCAGCTGGCGAGCAGCATCCCAACCGCCAAGAGAAACAGCACAAAAGCCATAGCGGCCAACCCAGCCAGGGCCAGTTCCCCTACCGCGACAAACTGGAACGGGTCCAGGCCGAAGTACCCCCAAAAGGCCTTCAGGTACAAGGCGCCTTGAACCAGTCCAAATGTGGCCAGAGCCGATCCCCAGCCCGCGAGTCCGGCTGGCAATCCGTCGGCCGGCCATGCCGGGCGGTGCGTGGAGGCCTTGCGCCTGCCGGTCGGATTGCACACCGGATTTCGAGCCACGCATCGTCCGCCACCTTGTGTTGTAGAGGTGACAGCCCGGGGGGCACACAACAAGCCCCATATCGTCATAGGAATCTTCAAGGTCATCATCGACAAGAATGTGGCAGTTGGGCGGCAATGTGGGCTCCTTCTTTGCAAAGCAGACCCGCAGTCCTGAGTGGTGCCTGGCGCGGTCGATGACCAGCGCTGCTTCGTCCTTCAATCCATCGCCGTTCATGTCGAGGCTTACTTTGGCGAAGCGGCTGCTGCGCTCAGGAGGATAAAACGGCTCATGGCTATCCGTGGCCTTCTTGAGGGATCTGGCTCCTGCCAGCGGATACATCACGGGCCAAGCCAATACCAGCATTCGGGTGCGGCGCCCCACGCGGGGGCTGCGAGAGAAAAGCAGCCGAGCAGGCTCGACTCTACGGTTCGCGGGCGGTTCCGGATTAATCGGGTGGTATGTTCGGATCGGTTGCATAGCGCCAGGCGATGGTGCTCTGCAGGTGGCACTGCAGGTGGTCGAGGAACACGCGCACCCGAGGCGCCAACTGCTTGCCGGGCCCATGCACGGCACTCAGCGGTGAGGTCGCCAATGCGTGGTCGGGCAGTACCTCCACCAGCCGGCCAGCCTGCAGATCTTCTGCCACATCCCAGATGGATTTTCGCGCAATGCCGGCGCCCTGCACGGCCATCAACTGCGCCACTTCGCCGTCATCGCACAGGGTCGTGGCGTTGACCGGTGCAGTAATGGTCCGGCTGCCTTCCAGGAAGCGCCAATGGCTGACCGGCGGGCTGCCGCTGGCGATGCAGTCGTGGCCCTGCAGATCGGCGATGCGGCGCGGCATGCCCCGCCGCTGCAGATACTCGGGGGATGCGCACAGCACCCGCCGGTTGGGAGCCAGTTGCCGCGCCACCAGGCGCGAATCGTCCAGCGCGCCGTAGCGCAGGGCCAGTTCGATGCCCTCGCCCACCAGGTCCACCACTTCATCGCGCAGTGAAAGGTGTACCCGCACCCCCGGATGGGCCTTCTGGAAGCTGCGCACCGCCGGCACCACGTGGCGGCGGCCAAACCCGTTGGGCGCGGTCAGCCGCAGCACGCCGGCCACCACATCCTGGCGCTGCTCCAAGGCAGCTTCTGCGGCGTCCACGGCATCCAGCACGTTCTGGCAATGCACCCGGAAGAGTTGCCCCTCATCGGTCAACGAGGCGCGCCGCGTACTGCGGTGGAGCAGCCGCACTTTCAGCCTGCGCTCCAGCGAGGTCAGCCGCTTGCTCACCACCGCGAGGGATACCCCCAGGTCGCGCGCAGCGGCAGAAAGGCTGCCGCCGTGAACGATGCGCTCGAAGGTACGCAGCTCGTGGAGGTCATCGATCACGGCACTTCTTTCCGTTGGGGCAACAGTTCATTTCCCATATTGCCATTACGGAAAGTCTGCTGCATCCACACAATGGGTTGATCGTGAATGCGCACGCGCTCGCGACAGCTCGCGCGCGATGCTTCACAACAGCCACCCTGCAGGTAGCCAGACCATGAACGACAACTCCGACAAGCCGCTGCCGGCGCTCACCCGCCGTCGCTTTTTCCAGGGTCTGACCCTTATCCCCGTTGCCGCAGCGCTGCCGGGCTGCGCCCCGGGTGCTGCCCCCGGCGAGGCCGCGCCCCGCGCCGATGCAAGCACGCCGTATGCCCCGCAGTTCTTCACGGCGGCCGAGTGGTCCTTCGTGGTGGCGGCCTGCGACCGGCTGATTCCCTCGGACGAGGTGGGGCCCGGCGCGGTGGAATCGGGCGTGCCCGAGTTCCTCGACCGCCACATGCAGACGCCCTACGCCGCCGGGGATATCTGGTACATGCAGGGCCCCTTCCTGGAAGCGCCCAGCGAATTTGGCTACCAGGGCAAGCTGGTGCTGCGTGACATTCTGCGCGTGGGCATTGCTGCATTTGATGCGCAGTGCCGCCAGCAGCATCAGGGCAGGACCTTTGCCCAGCTGGACCACGCCGAGCAGGAAACCCTGCTAAAGGCGGCCGAGGGCGGCAAGCTCGAACTGGAAGGCATTTCCAGCAAGCTGTTCTTCTCAAATCTGCTGGGTGAGGTGAAGAACGGCTACTTCGCCGACCCCAAGTACGGCGCGAACAAGGACATGGGGGCCTGGAAGATGATCGGCTACCCCGGCATGCGCGCCGATTACCTGGATTGGATTGGTATACGGGACAAGGCCTACCCCTTGCCGCCCGTGGATCTGGCTGGACGGAGAGGCTGAAGCACATGGCACTTGTGAAACCGAAGGTCGACGCGGTCATCGTCGGCATGGGCTGGACAGGCGCGATCCTGGCCAAGGAACTGACCGATGCGGGCCTGCACGTGGTGGCGCTGGAACGCGGCGGCGACCGCGATACCCAGCCTGATTTTGCCTACCCCAACGTGGTGGACGAACTGGAGGGTTCGGTACACCGGCGTTATCTGCAGAGCCTGTCGCAGGAAACGGTGACCATCCGCCACAAGACTTCCGATACGGCCGTGCCCTACCGGCAGATGGGCTCCTTCAAGCCGGGTACCGGCGTGGGCGGTGCGGGCAGCCACTGGTCAGGCGCGCATTTCCGGCCTCTTCCGGAAGACATGAAGCTGCGCAGCAACGTGGAAGAGCGTTATGGCAAGGCCTTCATACCGGCCGACATGACCATCCAGGATTTCCCGGTGACCTATGCCGAGCTGGAGCCGCACCTGCACATGTTCGAGCTGGTGTGCGGCACCTCCGGCAAGGCCGGTGTCATCGACGGCGTGGTGCAGCAGGGTGGCAACCCGTTCGAGGGCTCGCGCTCGGCCGAATACCCGCTGGGCCCCAACCCCAACTACCTGGGCGGCGAGCTGTTCTACAAGGCGGCCAAGGAAATGGGCTGGCACCCCTACCCCATCCCGGCCTCGAACGCGTCCGGCCCGTATGTGAACCCGTATGGCTGCCAGCTGGGGCCGTGCAACGCCTGCGGTTTCTGCAGTGACTACGGCTGCCTGAATTACTCCAAGGCCAGCCCGAATGCCTGCATCCTGCCCGTGCTGCGCCAGCGACCCAAGTTCGAGCTGCGCACCCATTCGCAGGTGCTGAAGGTGAACCTGGATGGCAGCCGCAGCAAGGCCACGGGCGTGACATACCTGGATGCGCAGGGCCGCGAGGTGGAACAGCCGGCCGACATGGTGCTGCTGTGCGCGTTCCAGCTTTACAACGTGCACCTGATGCTGCTGTCCGGTATAGGCCAGCCGTACGACCCGGAAAGCAATACCGGCACGGTGGGTCGCAACTATTCCTACCAGAACCTCAACCGGGTGGTGCTGTTCTTCGACGAGACGGTGCAGGCCAATGGCTTCATCGGCATTGGCGGCGCCGGCACCACCATGGACGATCTCAACGGCAACCAGCTGGACAACGCGAAGGCAGGCTTCGTGGGCGGCGGTCTGGTGTGGGCGCGGCAGCCCGGCGCGGGCCCAGTGCGCGGCATCAACGTACCCAGCGGTACGCCGGCCTGGGGCGCCAAGTGGAAGAAGGCGGCGGCGGACAACTTCCGCCACAACTTCTACTACGAGGTGCAGGGGGCATGCATGTCCTACCGGCAGCACTACCTGAGCCTGGACCCAACTTACAAGGATGCCTTCGGCCGACCGCTGCTGCGCATGACCTTTGACTGGCACCCGAACGAGATCAAGGCCTCGCAGTTCTTCGTGGACAAGGCCATGCAGATGAGCAAGGTGCTGGACCCGCTTTCGATGAGCGGCGATGCCAAGAAGGTCGGCGAACGCTACAACATCACCAAGTACCAGAGCACGCATACCTGTGGCGGCGCGATCATGGGTGCAGACCCGAAGACCTCCGCGCTCAACCGCTACCTGCAGAGCTGGGATGTCTCCAACGTTTTCGTGATCGGCGCCAACGCCTTCCCGCAGAACAACGGCTACAACCCCACCGGCCTGGTGGGTGGCCTGGCCTACTGGGCGGCCACGGCCATCCGCGAAAAGTACCTACCCGACCCGGGCCCGCTGGTGCAGGCTTGAGGACGCGACCATGAAGAAGCTGTTCCTCTGGATCGCGGTGGTTGGCCTGGTCATGTTGCTGGCGGCCCTCGTCTGCGCGTTCGTGCCAACCAAGACCCGTGTACTGACGCAGGGCCCTGCGCCGGATGCTGCCCTGATTGAACGCGGCCGCTACCTGGCGGCGGCGGGCGACTGCACCGCCTGCCACACCCGGCCGGGCGGAAAGCCGTTTGCCGGCGGGCTGCCGGTGGCCTCGCCGCTGGGCAACATCTACAGCACCAACATCACCCCGGACAAGGACACCGGCATTGGTGGCTATTCGCTGGATGACTTTGACCGCGCGGTGCGGCATGGCATCGCACCCGATGGCCGCACGCTATACCCGGCCATGCCCTACCCCTCGTATGCGCGCATCACCGACGAGGATGTGCGGGCGCTGCACGCGTACTTTTTGCATGGCGATATCGAGCCGGTCAAGGAAGCCAACAAGCCGGTTGAGATTACCTGGCCGCTGTCGATGCGCTGGCCGCTGGCCATCTGGCGCAAGACTTTCGCGCCGGAGGCGGATGCGGTGGCCTTCGATGCCGGCCGCTACGGCGACGCACAGCTGGCACGGGGCGCCTACCTGGTGCAGGGCTTGGGCCATTGCGGCAGCTGCCATACGCCGCGCGGGTTTGCGCTGCAGGAAAAGGCACTGGACGAATCCGGCGCTGAGTACCTGAGCGGCGGCCAGATCATCGACGGCTGGAATGCGGTGAACCTGCGTGGCAACCCCGCCGATGGCCTGGGCCGCTGGAGCGAGCAGGACATCGTGGACACATTGCAGACCGGCCGCAATGCCCACAGCACCGTGGTTGGCACGCCGATGTCCGACGTGGTGGTGCACAGCACGCAGAAGCTGACCGAGGAAGATCTGCGGGCGATGGCCGTGTACCTGAAACAGTTGCCGGGCAGCGGTCATGACCCCTCTTCGTTTGCTGCCAGCGATGCCACCGCGCGCAAGCTGCAGGCCGGCATCAACGACAGCCGCGGCGCCGAGCTGTTCGTGGACAACTGCGCAGCCTGCCACCGGACCGACGCCCTGGGTTACAGGAACGTGTTCCCGGCCATTGCGGGCAACCCGACCGTGCTGGCGGACGACCCTACATCGGTTGTGCGCCTGCTGATGCACGGCAGTGCGTTGCCCTCCACGGACAAACGCCCCTCCAACCTGGGCATGCCGGGCTTTGCCGAGCGCCTGAGCGATGAGGAAATCGCCCAGCTGGCGACCTTCATCCGCCAGGAGTTTGGCAACACGGCGTCTGCAGTGGATGCGGGCCTGGCCAGGAAGGTGCGGGCGCAGCTGCAGAAGGAGCAGAAACACGCTGCGGCCGCGCACGATCCAACCGATGCTTCTGACGATGAGGCGCCTGCCAGGTAAGCAGAGCGCCAGAGGTGTGGCGCGCCGGGATCAGCCCCGGCGCGCCTCAGAAGTAGAAGCCGATGTTGACGTTCAACCGGGAGCGCCACCGCGAGGGTCCGCCATCATCGATGCCGATGCCTTCGCCACCGGCAAACCACATGTCGCGGCCTGCAATCCAGTCGACGTAGGTGGTCATGATGCCCTTCTGCAGGCTGCAGCCGGTGACGTTCTGCCATGAGTCGCGGATGCCGGCGCCATGCCCCACCGGCCGCGCCATGCTGAGGTTGTTGTAGCAGGTCAGGTCATCGAGCCTGCCCTTTCGCGCAAACGAGTAGGCGACATTCGCGCTCGGCACATCGGCCTGCGCCGCAATCTCGAACGGCGCCTGGAAAGCGGACATGGCGATGCGCTCACCGGGGACGTCGTAGCGATAGCGCGCCCACTGCAGCTGCGTCGTCCAGCCATCGCGCTTCCACTGTGCGTGCAGTGCTGCGCCCTGGTGGCCATGATGGCGGCGCGTCTGCGTGTTCTGCACCTTTCCCGCAAAGGCCGATGCGCCCAGCAGCAGCTCGCCACCTGCCCAGGCATGCGCCTGCTCTACCCGTGCATGCAACAGCTGCCGCTCGCGGTACGGCAGCGCATCGGTCTGCGCCACATCGAACGAGTAGCGGTCATAGCGGGCACCGGAGCCGTATTCGTCGCCGGAGAACCAGCCGAAGTGCCAAGTGGTATCACCACTGTTGTGGACCAGCACCAGGCCGGGGTCGTAGTCATCCTCGATGCCCAGGTAATAGCCAGAACCAAACCAGAAACTCTGCGAGACCGTAGGCAGCAGCCCGAACGGCACCTGCTGGATCCCGGCCTTCAACTGGGTCTGCTCGGAGAACTGCCAGCCGGCATAGACGTGGTGCACGGCGTGGAAGCCGTCGTACCAGCGGTACTGGGCGGAGAATGAAAAGGGGCCTGCCCCGGCGTCGAGGTCTGCACGCAGCAGTTCCAGCTGCAGGCGGCTGGTGGGCGCGTAATCGAGCCAGCCATAGTTGAATCGCACAGCACCACCGGGCTCGAAATAGGGCGCTGCATCCGGGCCGCGCCCTGATGCACTGGTCTGAAATGCGATACCTGCCAGCACGCTGGCGGCAATAAAAGAAAGGGCTTTCACTATGGCGCTACCGCCTCCCTACTCTGCGGGGAAAGCACACCATTCTGCTGCTTTAGCGATGAAGGTCGCGTCTTACGCCAGGGTCGGGCCAGGGCCCGGCCGCCCACGCTGGTCACGGCAGCGGTCCGAGCAGTAGCGCACGCTCTCCCAATCCCGCGCCCATTTGCGGCGCCAGGAAAATGGCCGGCCACAGGTCGCGCAGATCTTCTGCGGCAGGTCTGCTCGCTTCTTCATTTTTGCCATAGTCCCTCGCCTACGCGGCGAGGACGGAATCGGATGCATCCAGAGCGATCTTTGCCGCGTAGACGTTCACGTAGTCAACGCCCCTTCCACCATGAATCCGATGTCCCTGCCCTCGCCTTCCCAACCGATGCCACCTCGTCCGCTCGGGAGCGCCCCGTGACCCGCCTGCGCCTGGTGCTGGGTGACCAGCTCAATGCCGCCCACGCGTGGTTTGCCGAGCGATCGGATGAGGTGGTGTATGTGCTGATGGAGATCCGCCAGGAGACGGATTATGTGATGCATCACGCACAGAAGATCCTGGCCATCTTCGCTGCGATGCGCCGCTTCGCCGAGCAGTTGCGTGAGGCGGGGCACCGGGTCTGGTACCTGGCCATCGATGACCCCGCCAACCAGCAATCATTGCCCGCCAACCTGACCTGGTTGCTGCACCAGCACGGGGCCAGTCAGTTGGAATACCAGGCGCCAGACGAATGGCGACTGGATCAGCAGCTGCGCGATTACGCAGCGCAGCAGGCCATCGCAGTGCGTTGCGTGGACAGCGAGCACTTCCTGACCACGCGCGACGAAGTGGCGCAGTTTTTCGGCAACCGAGGTGGCGAGCGCTGGACGATGGAGGTGTTCTATCGCCACATGCGGCAGCGCCATGGCGTGCTGATCGAGCCCGATGGCGGGCCCGGGGGCGGCCGCTGGAACTTCGATGCCGAGAACCGCAGGCCCTGGCCGGGCGACCCAGCCGAGCCGCCGGACCTGCGGCCCTGCCATGACCAATCCGATCTGTGGCAGACGATCCGCGATGCCGGCGTGGCCAGCTTTGGCGATCCCAATGCAGATGCCCTGCGTTGGCCGCTGGATCGCACCGAAGCTCTGCAGCAGCTCGACGCCTTCATCGAACATGGCCTGCCGCATTTTGGCGACTACCAGGATGCAATCAGTGCGCAGGCGTCGCGCCTGTTCCATTCGCTGCTGTCGTTTGCCTTGAACGTAAAGATGCTTTCGCCTTGGGAAGTGATTGTCCGGGTGGAGCTGGCGGGGCGCGAAGGCCGTGCGCCCATCGCGTCGGTAGAGGGTTACATCCGCCAGATCCTGGGGTGGCGCGAGTATGTCCGGGGCGTGTACTGGGCGCAGATGCCAGGCTACGAGCGCAGCAATGCCTTCGGCCATGACCGTCCGTTGCCGGAGTGGTTCTGGACCGGCAACACGCGCATGGCCTGCGTCCGCGCTGCCATCGGTCGCTCCCTTGCCAATGCGCATGCCCATCACATCGAGCGACTGATGGTGATCGGCAACTTCGCCCTGCTCGCCGGCCTGGACCCACATGCCCTGCACCATTGGTACCTGGGCATCTACATCGACGCGTTTGAGTGGGTGGAGCTGCCCAATACGGTGGGCATGAGCCAGTTCGCCGATGGTGGCCTGCTGGCGACCAAGCCCTACATCTCCGCCGCGGCCTACCTGCATCGCATGGGAGACCATTGCGGGCGATGCCCGTATCGCCAGAACCAGCCCACTGGCCCCAGGGCCTGCCCATTCAATGCGCTCTACTGGGATTTCCTGTCCCGCAACTCGGCGGCACTGAGCGGCAACCCTCGCCTGGAGATGCCCTACCGGCAGCTGGCGCGGATGCCGGCCAGCCGCCGCGACGCACTGGCCCAGCAGGCTGACGCACTGCGGCGCAACCTTGACGCGCTGTAGCCGTTCTGCGCGACGCAGCCAGTGCAGTCCAGCGCCCACACTCCAAGGCGCGTGGGCGTCGGACCGAGTATCCCCCTCCGTCCCACCCTGCCCCTCAGCGGGGCGCCAGCAGCCTGGACAGGCGATCGGGCTGATCAGCCTGGCGCACAAGCCTCGGATAGCGCAGCGGACCGCGGTAATCCAGCACAACATTGGATGACTGCTGGTCCTGCTCGATCTCCAGCGCTACCGGGTGCTGCGCCGAGCGCCGGGCTGCCGCCAGCAGGCCGGCAGCGGTATAAGGCTCCCCGTTGACCTTGACGATGCGCGTACCGGCGCGCAGGCGGGCGCGGAATGCGGGGCCGTTCCACACCACGCTGCGGATCACGCCGTTGTCGCGCGCGGCGATGCCGATGGAGTAGCTCAGATCGGACACGCCGGCCTCGTCTTCGCTCGCGGTGAAGGCTGCCGTCGGCGTCTCCGTGTACACCAGCTTCCAGCCCATTCGGTTCAGGCCTTGCTGCGTGTCCAGTTCATCGTCCGCGTCCAGCCAGCTGCGCAGTATCCCTGGCCAGTCGGCAGGCGCCACCGCATTCAAGGCGCTGCACACATCTTCGAAAGTGTAGGTGCGCGTCGGACCGTCCGGCGTGGCGCCAGCGAAAAACCGTGCGGCGAAATCATCGATGCTGCGGCGGTCATGGGTCAGCTCGCGCAGCCGGGCATCCACCGCCAGCCAGAGCATGACCCCTTCGGAATAATAATCCCGCCGCCGCTGCCAGTCCCGCCACGGCACCGCCTGCCGCAGCATGAAAGCCGGATAGTTGACGTCGTCGGACAGCGGGCGCCATGCGCGACCAGGCCGATTGGCAATCTCCGCTGCCTCGATGGCAAGGCGGTCGCGCAGCTCGGCGGGACTGAACTGCCCCGCACGGGTAGCCAGCACCCGCCCCCAGAATTCGGTCTGCCCTTCGTACATCCACAGCAGGCTGCCGGACACCGGGACGTTCGGGGTGGGCGCCCAGAGATCGGCCGGCGTTCGGTGGAAGCCGTTCCAGGCATGGATGACCTCATGCGCGATCAGATCGCGGAACAGGATCTGATCGTCCCACGCTTGGAAGTGGGACGACGACAGCTCGTTTTCGCTCGAAGCACGGTGTTCGGTGCCACCGGTCGATCCCTCGTCACTGAGCCGGGCCAGGATCTCGTAGCGGTGAAACGGCGCGGGGCCGAAAACATACCGCATCTGCGCGACCAGCCTGCGCAGTTCGGCCACGCGCGCAGACGGCACCTCCAGATCGCCGGGACGCAGCGCGACGATGTCGAGCGATACGGGCGGCATGCCGTCGCCGTCCAACGGCACCCGTGCAGCATGCCGCCCCGCCAGCACGGGCGAGTCGAGCAGCGCCTCCAGCGATGTCGTCCGGAAGGCCAGGGGCGTCGCCTGGCTGCGCTCCGGCACCAACGAGGTGAAGGCACGCATCCCGGCGGGCAGTGTGAGGGTCGCCGCCATGGGGATGTTGCGCGCGTACCATCCGGCGGGATACACCACCAGGCGCTGCCACGGCACGCTGACGATGTCCGGCGTCAGCAGGTTGCCCGCGTTGACCATCTGGAACGTGACGTCGATCGCCAGCGTCCCTGCGGGAACCTGCACATGGAAAGCGTGTGGTTCGTACCCGTCCCGCTGCCATGCCAGCCGCTTGCCCGCCGCCGTTATCTGCAGCCCGGCCAGATCGGTGACCGTCAGGCTCGGCCCATGGCTGGCCGCCTCCCAGCGCGGATACAGCAGCGTCATCTGGCCCGCCCCGGCAACCGGGATGCGCTGGCGCACCGTGAACAGCCTGCGCTGCACATCCGTGGCGTCGACCTCGATCTCGATGACGCCGGAAAATGCCTGATCGACCGGCTGCGGCACCCGTACGGGCGAAGCCACGTACCGCGGCCCCGCATCGGAACGTGCAAAGGCAGGGCTGCAGACGCCTGCAAGCGCGAGGGCAACAAGCACAGCGGGTGACAACGACGGTTTCATGTGATTCCTGGGGCGACTGGCGACTCTTTGCCGCAGACAATGGCGGTGCGCCGCCAGGATCGCGCCTGCCCAAAGTAATCCGGCCCATGACGTGGCCACGGCGTACCTGCACCTGGCCTTGTCGGCGCAGTGGCTACACTGCCCTCCCTGCCGTCCAGAGAGCATTCCATGCCCACCCTCGACAAGCGAGCCGGGTGCGCCCTGTGCCGGGACGCCCCTGCGCTTGGATTCGATTTCAGCTATGCGTTCCAGCCGATCGTGGATATCCGTTCGCGCACGATCTTCGCGCACGAGGCACTGGTGCGCGGCCCCGACGGCGGGTCGGCCCATTCGGTGCTGTCGCAGGTGGGTACGGAACACCAGTACGCGTTCGACCAGGCGTGCCGGGAGAAGGCAATCCGGACCGCGGCCTTGTTGCAGATGCAGTCCCTTCTCTCGATCAACTTCCTGCCCAACGCGATCTACCGGCCCGAGGTGTGCATCCGCTCCACGCTGGAAGCGGCGCGGCGCCACGGCTTCCCGATCGAGCGCATCATCTTCGAGACGGTGGAAGGCGAGGAAATCAACGACGGCAAGTGGCTGGCGGAAATTCTGACGGAGTACAAGCGCATCGGCTTCAAAACGGCGATTGATGATTTCGGCGCCGGTTTTGCCGGGCTCAACCTGCTGGCCGACTTCCAGCCGGATATCGTCAAGCTGGACATGGCGCTGGTGCGCGGCATCCACCAGAGTCCGTCGCGTCGGGCCATCGTGGCCGGCGTGGTCGGGATGTGTGGAGAGCTCGGCATCGAGGTCATTGCCGAGGGCATTGAGTTGGCTGACGAGGCACGCTGCCTGTCCGATCTGGGTATCCGGTTGATGCAGGGGTATTGGTTTGGGCTGCCCTTGTTTGAAGACATCACGTCGGAGGCCGGGGTTCCATGGCCCTGCTGAGTGCTCTCGGCGGGGCCCGGCTGCGTAACGGCATTTTCGCTGTGCGCTTTTCTGCTGTCGGTTGGCTCATCCACGCATGGCGTGGATCTACTGGGTACTCTTCACCGGAACATGGCCGATCTGCGGAGCCTGCACGATGCTGACCCTATGGAAACTCTATCTGGGCCGGATGACGCGGCGGATGTGGTTCCGCTCAACGCTCTATGGTGCCATGGGCGTGGCCACTGCCCTGGCGGGCGCGTTCCTGAAGTTCCTCATTCCGGCCGGACTGGCCACGCGCATCGGTGCTGATTCGGTCGGGAACATCCTTGGCATCCTGGCCGCGTCCATGCTGACAGTTACGACGTTCTCGCTGTCGACCATGGTTTCGGCGTACGGCTCGGCCTCCAATAGTGCGACGCCCCGGGCTGCGCGCCTGCTGATCGAGGACAGCCGGGCGCAGGGCGCGCTGGCGACCTTCATCGGTGCTTTCCTGTTCTCCATCGTTGGGCTGATCGCGCTCAGCACAGGCCTGTATGGGGACAGCGGTCGGCTCGTGCTGTTCGGTGCGACGGTAGGCGTCATTGTGATCATCACCATCACGCTGCTGCGTGCCATCGAACAGTTCTCGCGGTTCGGCCGACTGGGGGAGACCATCGATCTTGTGGAACGTGCAACGCTGGCCGCAATGAAGCGCCGCGCAGCCGACCCACTGCTGGGCGGTGCGCCACCCCAGCCCGCCAGTGCCACCGCGATGCGGCTCTCGGACCAGCGCATCGCCTATGTGGAGCATATCGACATGGCGCGGCTGGAGGCCCTGGCCATGGAGAAGACCCTGCGCATCCATCTGCTCTGCCAGGTCGGTACCTTTGCCTCGCCGGACCGTCCGCTGATGGAGGTCGAGGGTGAGGTCAGCGAGGAAACGCGCGGCTTGCTGCTGGCGACGTTGAGCTGCAGCGATGCGCGGGCCATCGACGATGATCCGCGCTATGGCCTGGTCATCCTCTCGGAAGTGGGGCAGCGCGCAATGTCCGCATCCATCAACGATCCCGGCACCTGCATCGATGTGATAGGCACGTGCGTGCGGCTGCTGCACCGCTGGGCCGAGCTGCGCCAGGACGCTACCCACGCTGAGGTGCGATACCCGCACGTACACGTCGCCCCCTTGCAGGCCAGCGACCTGTTCGATGATGTCTTCACCCCCATTGCCCGCGACGCCGCAGGCTCATTGGAGGTCAACATCCGGCTGCAGAAGG
Organism: Stenotrophomonas sp. SPM; assembly: GCF_003105135.1. Classification (NCBI taxonomy): domain Bacteria; kingdom Pseudomonadati; phylum Pseudomonadota; class Gammaproteobacteria; order Lysobacterales; family Lysobacteraceae; genus Stenotrophomonas; species Stenotrophomonas sp. SPM. Next base: position 127,036 of record NZ_QETL01000001.1, read on the forward strand.
GCTTTGCCGCGCTGCAGCTGGCGCTCGATCCGGACATCGCCCGCGAGGCGCGCAGGCATGCCCAACGGGCAATGGCCCGTGCGCTGGAGCGGCTGACCTTCGAGCCCGACCGTGAGGCGCTGCTGGCGTCAGCGGTGGTTCCAACGCCTCAGCCAAACGCACCCACAGCGGCAGGTCGATGATTGTTGCAGGTGCGCACCGGCCGCGGGCGGAGGCCGGCGCTCCGGGCTCTAAGCCAGGCCGACAGAGGCCGGTCGTGGGCGCGCAAGGCTGAGATACGCGGCGGCAGCCATTGCGATGGCGATCATCACGCAGGCCACCGCAAAGGCAATGCTGATTTCGCCGGACCCTGCCCCATCCGGTGCCAATGCGAAAAAAACCCCGCCCACCAGTGCGACGGAAAGCGCGGCACCCATCTGCATGGCCGCGGTGATCGCACCGGCGGCCAGGCCTGCCCAGCGCGGTTCCACCCGGTCAATATTGAGGCGCACCAGCGCCGGCAAGGCAATGCCCTGCCCGATGCCCAGCAGAAGCAGCGGCCCGACGAGCCAGCCGGGCTTGCCGTAGACAGCGAGGCCGGCAACGGCCAGCAGGGCCAGCGCTTCCACGCCCATGCCGAAGGCCGCAACCCGCACACCCAACCAGCGCGACAGGCGAATTCCACAGCTCGGACCAAGCAGTTGTCCGATGCCCAGCGGCAGGATGGCCAGGCCTGCGGAAAGCGCGTCGCGATGCAGGCCGGCTTGCTGGTACACCGCGAACGTCAGAAAGAACGCGGCCAATGCATAGAAGCACACAGCGGCAAGCAGTCCGCGTGGCAGGCCCGAGGCGATGGTGAGGGCAGACGGTGGCACCAGCGGTGATGCGCCCATGCGCTCCAGGTGTTTCTGGTACCGCCAGAACGTCGCGACCAGTGCCGGGCTGGCTGCCAGCAGAACCAGGCTCCACCATGGCCAGCCTCGCTCGCGGCCTTCGATGAGGGGGACCACCAGCGCGAGTGCGGCCAGCGCCATCAGCACGGCGCCCCGGTAGTCCATTGTCCGCGCGTGCCCTGCCCGCGTTTCGCGAACCAGCAGCAGGGCTGCGGGAGCGGAAAACACAATGACCGGAAGATTGATGAGGAAAACGCTGCGCCAGCCGAGGGTCAGCACATCCACCGAGACCAGCCAGCCGCCAAGCAACTGCCCGCCAACCGAAGCGATACCGAAGGTGGCGCCATACAGCCCCAGCGCGCGCCCCTTCTCTGCCGGGGGAAACAACGCGTGGATGGAGGCGAGTGACTGCGGCGCCATGACTGCCGCGGAAATACCCTGCAACAACCTGCCGGCCACCAGCATGGCGGCGGAGTCAGCCAGCCCGCAGATGGCCGACGCAAGCCCGAACCCCAGCATGCCACCGACGAAGGTGCGCCGACGCCCATGGATGTCACCCAGGCGCCCACCCAGGATGAGCGTGACGGCGTACGCCATGGCATACACCGACACGACCAGTTGGGTGACATCTGCCGATGCATGCAGATCGGCTCGGATGGTAGGCAGCGCCACGTTGACGATGAAGAAGTCCAGCGGCGGCAACAGCGTGCCCGTCAGCAGCACCGCCAGGGCCGGCCAGCGGCGCGCGTCATGCACGCCTGGGGTCTGATCCACGTTCACCGATTTCTCCTTGGGTCATTCAGACCTGCGCGTATCAGCGCATGCCACCCGAGCCGAGAATGTTTTCGCCCGTCACCCAGCCCGCGTCCGCCGACGCGAGGAAGGCAACGATCGAGGCAATGTCGACCGCTTGGCCGATCCGGCCCAGCGGTGTCTGCTGCTCGTTCCAGGTCTGGAAGTCCGAGCCCATCACGCCATTGGCATGCGTACCCTGGGTCTCGATCAGCCCGGGATTGACCGAGTTGACGCGGATGCCGCGCGGGCCCAGTTCGCGGGACAACACGCCGGTGATGGCATCGATGGCGCCCTTGGTGCCGGTATAGATGGCGCTTTCCGCCGGCAGCACGCGGGTGACCACAGAGCCGATATTGATGATGCTGCTGCCCTCGCCAAGGAACGGTACGGTGGCCCCGGTCACCAGCAGCGTGCCCAGCACGTTGAGGTCGAACTGCTGACGATACAGTTCCTCGGTGGTGTGCTCGATCTTGGCAAACCGGTACATGCCGGCGTTGTTGACCACGATGTCCAGCCTGCCGAAGCGGTCAAGCGCCGCCGCAACCAGCGCATCCACGTCGTTCTTGTTGCGGACGTCGGCGCGAACCGCGGCTGCAGATCCGCCGCCGGCCTCGATGTCCGCAACAAGGGCCGTGGCCGCATCTTCCGCGGAGGCGTAGTTGACCACGACGCGTGCGCCATCGCTGGCCAGGCGACGGGCAATGCCTGCGCCGATGCCCTTTGTAGCGCCGGTGACCAGTGCGACTTTTCCGTTCAGTGTGCCCATTGCGTGGCATTCCGGTTCCTGCTGCCCCGGTATGGGGCGGGGAGTGCATGGTGGGCCTTGCAGGATTGTTTGGGCGGTGACACTGCTGCATAGTTCATGTTCATTTTTGAACGGGTGGGCCTGGCCGTGGAATGGAGTGACATCCGCGTTTTTCTGGCAGTGGTCCGCAGCCGCTCCCTCGGGGAGGCCGCCCGCAGCCTTGGCGTCAGTCACCCCACGGTGGGCCGGCGGGTCAAGGTGCTGGAAGACGAGGCCGAGCAGCCTCTGTTCCGCAGGACGAAGGACGGCTTGGTCCTAACCGACTCTGGCGATGCAGTGCTTGCACTGGCGGAGTCGATGGAGGCGTCCGCACTTGCAATGGAGAGGCGCCTGGCGGGACGCCAGGAGCGGCTGGAGGGAACCCTGCGGATCTCTTCGGCCGACTGGTTTGCCGCCTATGTGCTGGCGCCCAGCCTGGCCGAGCTGGCGCAGCGCCACCCGGGCGTGGTGCCGGAAGTCATCGCCAGCTACCGGCTGCTCGATCTGTCCCGCCGCGAAGCGGATGTTGCGTTTCGCATCGTGCCGTTCAGTGAACCGGATATCGTCCAGCGCCGGCTGATGACCATGCCTTATGGGCTGTATGGATCAGAGGCGACGGTGCGCGTGGTGGCAGAGGATCCGCGTGCGGCACGGCTCATCCTGATGAACTCGGCGCAGGCCCACTTCCCCGACGTGACTTGGCTGATCGAGACCTTCCCGCAGTCGAAACCGGCGTTCACCAGTACCAGCCGCAGCGTCCAGGCGCAGATGTGCGCCCGCGGTCTTGGTGTTGCGGTTTTGCCACGGCCGCTGGGTGAGCAGATAGGCGGGTTGCACCGCATTGACGGCTTCGGGCAGCCACCTGGGCGTGACATCTGGGTGGGCTACCACCAGGATCTGCGCCAGATGGATCGGTTGCGGGCACTGCTGGAGATCGCCGAGAGGTTGCTGCCGAACGCGTGCGTGGTGGCGAGGCGGCCTTCAGGCGCTGACTGATGCGTCGCGACGCCACATCGCCATCACGGCGAGGCGCGCATAACACTGCCGGCCTTCCCCTTCCAGCAGCCCCGTGATCGACCCCACCCCCGATGCCCCTGCGCGCCGGCGCGCAGAACGCGGCCTGGATGGCCTGAATTTCTTCCTGGCAGACGTGCGCGATGGGCTGGGCCCCTATCTGGCCATCTATCTGCTGTCGGTACACGATTGGCAGCCGGCCAGCATCGGTGCGGTCATGACGGTGTCGGCCGTCATCGGGCTGATGACCCAGACGCCTGCCGGGGCCTTGATGGACCGGCTCCACGCCAAGCGGATGACATTGGCCATCGCTGCCGTCCTGGTGACCGCTACGTGTCTGCTGCTGCCGTGGACGAAGAGCTTCGCGGTGGTGGCGTCTACCCAGGCGTTGAGTGCCGTGGCGGCCTCGGTGATTGCACCGGCCATTGCGGCCATTTCGCTGGGCGTCAGCGGGCCGCGCGCGTTTGCGCGGCGCATGGGGCGCAACGAGACCTTCAACCATGCCGGGAACGTGGTGGCGGCCCTGCTGGCCGGTGGCCTGGCCTACCTGTGGGGGCCGACGGTGGTGTTCTACCTGATGGCAGTGATGACACTGGCAAGCGTGGCCGCCACGGCTGCGATTCCGGGAGCGGCCGTCGACGATGCGCGGGCGCGCGGCCTGGCTGACGAGCCAAGGCAGGCACACGCTCCCTCCCCCGCGCGGCTGCTGTTGCGGGATCGTCGGTTGCTGCTGCTGGCCGCGTGCAGCTGCCTGTTCCATCTCGCCAACGCGGCGATGCTGCCGCTGGTCGGGCAGAAACTGGCGATGAGCAGCCCTGCCCTGGCGACCACGCTGACCGCCGGCTGTATTGTTGCCGCACAGCTGGTGATGATTCCGGTGGCGTGGCTGGTGGGCGCGCGTGCTGATCGCTGGGGCCGACGACCGCTGCTGCTGGCGGGTTTTCTGATCCTGCCGATCCGTGCTGCGCTCTACCCTCTGTCCGATGCCCCGGCCTGGCTGCTGGGCGTGCAGCTGCTGGATGGCGTCGGCGCGGGCATCTTTGGTGCGCTCATACCCGTCATGGTGAGCGACCTGAGCGAGGGGACCGGGCGTTTCAACGTCACCTTGGGCGCGGTCACCACGGCATTCGGGGTAGGCGGTGCACTGAGCCCGGCTCTGGCGGGGTTCATCGTGCAGCGCGAAGGCTATGATGCCGCTTTCCTGGTGCTGGCGGTGATCGCCACAGCGGCATTGCTGCTGGCGCTGAAGGTACCGGAGACACGGAGTGCGCCGGGAATTGAACGCTTATGAGGTCTGGTTAGTACATGCACGCTGAAGCTTCGTCGATCATCATCTGGGCCGCCGTGGCAGTGACCATTGCCGGCCTGTTGTTCCGCCCGTTGCGCATTCCCGAATACGTCTGGGCTGTGGCCGCCGCGCTGTTGCTGCCGCTGACCGGGTCCCTGCCGGTCGCCACCTTCGTGGGTGCGGTGGCCGAGGGCCAGGATGTCTACCTGTTCCTGGTGGGCATGATGCTGCTGGCCGAGCTGGCACGGCGCGAAGGGGTGTTCGACTGGTTGGCGCTGTATGCGGTGCAGCATGCGGCCGGCTCGGGGCGGCGCCTGTTCGATCTGGTGTTCCTGGTCGGCACGGTCGTGACAATCCTTCTGTCCAACGATGCCACGGCGGTGGTGCTTACTCCTGCGGTGTACGCGGCATGCCGGGTGGCCGGGGTCACGCCCCTGCCCTATCTGTTCGTCTGTGCATTCATCGCCAATGCCGCCAGTTTTGTGCTGCCCATTTCCAACCCTGCCAATCTGGTGGTATTTGGCGCACATATGCCGCCCCTGCTGGAATGGTTGAAACAGTTCGGGCCCCCTTCGCTGGCCGCCATCGCCGCCACGTATGCCGTGCTGAGGGTGCTGTACCGGCGCGAGATCGCCCAGCCGATTTCGGTTTCGCCAGCGCAGCAGCCGCTTTCGCGCGGGGGCCAGCTGGCAGCGGCGGGTGTGGTGTTTACCGGGACGGTGCTGGTGGTCACCTCCGCGCTGAATGGACGTCTGGGGCTGATGACATTCTGTGCCGGGCTGCTGAGCGTGGCCGTCGTAGCCCTGGCGCAACGGCGCAGCCCCCTGCCGCTGCTGCGCCATGTGTCGTGGAGCGTGCTGCCGCTGGTGGCGGGTCTTTTCGTGCTGGTGGAGGCGGTGGCGCAGACCGGGGTGATCCAGCAGGCGGCGGATGCACTGGAGACCCTGGCGCGCAGCTCGACCAGCCAGGCCGGCTGGGTTGCAGGCGTTGCCGCCGCGCTGCTCAGCAACGTGGCCAATAATCTGCCGGTAGGCCTGGCGGCCGGGTCCGTGGCGCAGGCGGTGGATCTGCCTGCGCAGGTGCATGCCGCATTGCTGGTCGGCGTGGACCTGGGGCCCAACCTGTCCGTGACCGGCTCCCTTGCCACCCTGCTGTGGCTGGTTGCGCTGCGACGTGAGGGCGAGCACGTGGGCGCCCTGGATTTCCTGCGTGTGGGCATCCTGGTGATGCCCCCCGCCCTGATCGGTGCGTTGCTGCTGTTGTGACCGCGGGTGATTCAGCGCGACGTTGTCGGGGTAATGGTCAGCCAGCCATGGCGACCGGCCTGCCGCTGCTCGACGTAACGCTGTGAAGCCCCCATCCCACGCACCATGCGCTCGATCAGGGCGATATCCGCGGCATCGTCGGTACCCGCATACTGCTCAGGGTCGCGATTGATCTCGGCGCTGACGGCATGCAGTCCGTCGCCCTCGGACACGAAGTGAACCCGGGCAATGCAGACACCGGTCCAGCTCCGGTGCATGTAGAGCGTAGTTCCCTCGCAGTAGAGGAACCACTTGTCCTCCATTTCCAGGGGCAGGAGCCCATGGCGAACGCTGGCCGACTCCGCCGCATCGAGGTGGAAGTCGAGCATCAGTACGATATGGCGGGTGGGGAGCGGCCTGTTTTTCCAGTCAACAGCTTTGGCGATGGTGGGCATCATGAATTTTGGGTGGGGTGCCGGCCAGCGGCCGGCACTACCTGGGCCGGAGACAGAGTTTACCCGGCCAGGGTGAAGACCGAGCCCGAGTCTACGCGGATGTTGGCGCCGTTGATGAAGCTGGCGCGTTCGGAGCACAGCAGCAGGACGGCGGCGGCGACCTCTTCGGGCCGGCCGCGGCGCTTGAGCACCATGCCGGGACGCTCTTCGTCCAGGAAGGTGCGGATGGCCTCCTCGAACGACATGCCCTTTTCCTTGGCGCGCTTGTGCATCATCGCGTCGGTCATCGGCGTATGGATGAAGGCCGGAGACACGGTATTGATCATGACGTTGTCCTTGCCGTACTGCTTGGACAGGCCCTTGGCCAGGCTCAGTACGCCCGCCTTCGAGGCGCAGTAAGGCAGCTCGTCGGTATACGGCTGCACGGCATCTTCCGAGGCGAACAGCACGATGCGACCCCAGCCCTTGGCGCGCATTGCGGGGATGGCCTGGCGGCACATGCGCACTGCACCCATCAGGTTGATATCCAGCGTACGCAGCCAGCCGTTATCGTCGACATCCAGGAAATCGCCGGTGGCGCCGGTGACGCCGGCGGCGTTGACGTAGATGTCGGGGTCACCGAGTTCACTGCGCACCGAGGCCCAGATGCGCTCCACATCCTTGGCATCGGTGACATCACCGGCGACGGCGATGACTTCGCCCAGCGGCGCCAGCTCCTGCAGGGCCTCATCGAGGGTGCCGTCGGGTACGTCGGTGATGGCTACACGTGCCCCAGCCTGCAGCAGCTCGCGTGCGGTCTGTTTGCCCATGCCCGAATCGGCGCCACTGACCAGCGCGATGCGCCCTTCTATTCCGAGATCCATGATGTGTCCTTTGTTGGGGAGAAAGTGGTGCTGCGCGTTGGCAGCGTCTGCAGGAACCGCTCGGCGGTGCGCAGGCCCAGTGCCATCTGGGTCAGCGCCGGATTGGCGGCCAGCGCACTGGGGAAGACGGAGTTGTCGCAGATGAAGAGATTGGGGATGTCGAAGCTGCGCCCGTCGGCGTCCACCACAGCGGTGTCGGGCGAGTCGCCCATGCGGCAGGTGCCCAGGGTGTGGGCCGAGCGCGCGGCGGTGAAGATGCCTGTGGCACCTGCGGCTTCCCAGATGCGGGTCAGCGCGGCCTGGGCGTGCGCGTCCAGTGCCTTTTCGTTGGGGCCATAGCTGAAGTCCACCCGCGCGCGGCGCATGCCGAAGGCATCACGTTCATCGCTGAGGGTCAGCTGGTTCCCCTCCTGCGGCAGGCACTCGCCATTGATGCCGATGCCGGCCAGGTGCCGGTAGGAGGACAGTGCATGCACCAGTGGCTGGCCCCATAGGCCAGCACCCCGGGCGAGGGTGTTGGCCAGTGTGGCCGGCTGCACGCCCAGACTCTGCACCAGGTAGCCGCCGGCGAACGAAGCGTCGTGCGGGCGCACGAAATCCTCTGTGATCAGCGAAGACGGGTAGCCTCGGTTCATGCACATGTCGGCTTCGAAGAAGCCCCACACCTGGGTGGCCACGTGGGCCATGAAGTTGCGACCGACCTGGCCGCTGCTGTTGGCCAGCCCCAGGTTGAGCAGGAGGCGTGGCGTTTCCACGCCGCCCGCGCACAGAAACGCCGCAGAGCAGTTGACCCGGTGCAGGCGATGGTCGCGTTGGTAAACCACTGCGCTGATACGGCCTTGGGCGTCGCGCTCCAGGTCCACCACCCGGCTTTGGTCGCGGATGGCCGCGCCGTGCGCCGTTGCCCACGGCAGCCAAGAGGTATCCATGCTGGCCTTGGCACCATTGCTGCAGCCCTGGTGGCAGGCACCACAGTTATTGCAGGCGTGGCGCACGCCCCAGTGCGCCTGCTGGCGGGCCTGGCTGACCAGCGCGGCGGGCGCATCGGTTGCGATGATGCCCAGCGCGTCGCAACCGCGCTGCATGGCCTGGGCCGAAGCATTTCGCAGCACGGGCGTATAGCCGTACTGACGCGCCGGGTCCCACGGGTAGTGCGCAGGGCCTGATACGCCGATGAAGGTCTCGACGCGCTGCACATACGTCTGCAGTTCTGCCGCTGCGATGGGCCAGTCGGCTCCTTGCCCTGCCAGGGATCGCAGGCACAGATCCCGCGGGTCCGGCCGCGGGCAGAACGCGCCCCAGTGCAGGGTGGATCCACCTACGCCCTGCCCGGAATTGTTTGCCCCGAAAGCGGTAGGGGTCTGGCCTCCACTGAGACGCTCTTCCATCCAGTAGATGTCGGTGGCCAGTTCGTCGGCGAGGTGGTCGTCGGGTCTGAAGGTTCGACCCGCCTCAAGCACCAGCACTGACACGCCGGCCTCGGCCAGACGGGCCGCCAGCGGGGCGCCGCCAGCGCCGCTGCCGATGATGACGGCATCGAACGATTCAGCCTTGCCGTCGTTGCGGTGGGTTCGATTCAGCATGGCAGCTGCCACCCGTCGATGACCCCGGCCTGGGCGTGCTCATAGCCGGGGCTGTGCGCGCCCTTGCCGCCAACAGCAAAGCCGTCATAGCCGACGGCAGCCCACGTCGACGGAAGACTCATCCACGTCCTGGCAAACAATGCCCGCGCATCCTCAAACCAGTGTGCCCACTGCGCGGGGTCCAGCACGGCGCCAGGCGGCACAGCGGCGCTCTGCCGTTGCACCTGCTCAAGCAGTGTGTGCCGTGCCGCGGGAGCAAGCGTGCTGAATCCATTGGCAGCTATATCCAGCTGATCCAGCGCCCGCGCCCATGCGTCCGCATCCGTTGGCAGGTCGGCAAAACGCCAGCCGTCGCTCTCATGGTTCACCAGTGCGTGGCCGACGCGCAGTGCAAGTTCCTCGGCATCTGCGCCGGGTACCAGGCATGACGCCAAGGCAGAGAGCACGGCCAGGTGCCGTGCGGGCAGCGCGGACTCGGGAAGCGGCAGCGGCGCGGCATGTCGGGCCAGCAGGCGGGCCCGCATGCGCGGCGCAACCCGTTCTTCGTCCAGCAGCTGGACGAAGGCTGGCGGCAGTGCACGTGCCGCCAGCGGCAGCGCCCACGCGGCAATGCGCTGGGCCAGCCACTGCGGCTGTTCGATGGGAATCAGGTGCGCAGCATCCGGCACGATCTCGACGCTCGCGTGCACATAATGCGGCGCGTTCAGCGCACGCTGGGCGGCTTCACCCAGGTCACCATCCTCCGCGCCGGCCAGTATCAGCGCCGGCACGTGCAGGTGGGCTGCCTCTTCCTGGCGATGCTCGCAGCTGCCCTGCTTCAGCCAGGCACGCCAGGCGATGGGGTCGGTGCGCCGCACGTCGAGGATGGCGGCTTCGCGGGTGGTACCCTGCAGCGGTCGATGCGCGTTGGCGTCGATGAATGCCTCAGCATCGGCGCGTAACGGGCCGCCTTCGGCGAACCAGCCGAGCATCTCCTCGCGGCGTGCCTCTTCCATGGGCTCGGGGCATGGGGGCGATGCCGCCACCAGCACCACGCCGGCCAGGCCTGCCAGGCCCTGCACACCGTCGCGGCTGCGGGCGGCGAGCAGCGTTGCGATCTTGCCGCCCATGCTGTGGCCAACGACAAACCAGCAGGTGGGCGCACGCGCGGTGACTTCCTGCTGGAACCAGTCCACGAGGGCATCAATGTCGGTCGCGTTGCCAGCGAGTGTGCCGCCAAAGCCAGGAATGTCCAGAGCAACGCAGTCGAATCGATCGCCGAGGGCGCGGCGCACGGCGCTCCATTCCTGATGGCTTGCGCCCAGGCTGTGCAGCAGAAAAAGGACAGGACGTTGCATGTAGACCTCAGCGTGTAGCGGCGCGAGCATGGTCGTCCGCGTGTCCATGGGGCGTGCATGCAGGTGTCAACGCCGCGCAATGATCACACGGCGTTGAACACTGCCTCACCCTGTCTGCGCGCGCGGCTCTCTAGGTTCGATGCACCCCACGTCTGGATGTTCATCATGTGCACCCCTACTGCTGTTCCGGCAGCTTTGAACGCTTGTCGGAGGGGGCGTTGATGTCGACGTTTCCGGAAGCGAGAGCCCTCGATAGAAGGAAGATCGGTGAGTCGCCCGTCGCGAGTGGGCGCAGGCGCGACGGTGCGCTGCCCATCGAACAGTACTCGGCGCTGGGCGAAGGTCGCTCTGTTGCCCTGACCGGCTGCGACGGGTCCATCGACTGGTGGTGCGCGCCCAACATGGACAGCCCGCCGCTGTTTGATCGCCTGTTGGACGGCGGCAACGGCGGCTACTTCACCATTGCTCCCACCGAGCCCTGCACGGTCGAGCGCCGCTATCGCGATGAAAGCAACGTGCTGGAAACCGTGTTTACGACGGCATCCGGCCGCGCGTCGTTGACGGAGTCATTGAACAGCGGCAACGCCGGTCGGCTGCCGTGGTGCGAGCTGGCGCGCCGCATCGAGGGCCTGGAGGGTGAAGTGCGCTTTGCGGTGCACATGTACCCCAGCACCCGTGCGCAGTCGGCCAGCCCCTATTGTTCCTCCATCGGCGAGCACACGGTGTTCCATGTGCAGCGGCTGCTGGGCGTAGTGATCCATCATCCGGCGCTGCAACTCCACTGGACCGACGAGGGCGCACGTGGCGAATGTGCGGTCAGTGCCGGCGAGCGCGTGACTGTCGCGCTGGTGGTCGGCGAGGACGAGCCGCTGGTGGCACCGTCGGTGGAGGAAGTGGACGGCCGCATCGATCTGACCGATCGGGAATGGAAGGCATGGGCACGAAACGTGTCCTACAACGGCTGGGACCGAGCCACCTTCGTGCGCAGCACGCTGGCCCTCAAGCTGCTGCTGTACTCGCCCTCTGGCGCCATTGCCGCTGCTGCCACGACCTCCCTGCCCGAGCGCATTGGCGGCGACAAGAATTTCGACTACCGCTACGCGTGGGTGCGCGACGCGGGTTACACGATCCAGGCGTTTCTGGCCGCGGGTCTGGAGGCGGAATCCAAAGCGGCATTCACCTGGCTGCTGCGTCAGCTGCGACGCCATGGGCCGAGGGTGGTATTCACTCTGGATGGCGAGATGGTGGAGCCGGTGCAGGAACTGTCCATGCGCGGTTACCGCGATACGCAGCCGGTGGTGAAAGGCAATCTTGCCGGCGACCAGCACCAGCATGGCATCTACGGTGACATCTTCGAGACCGCGTTCTGTTTCGTGGCGGCCGGCAACATTCTGGATGGGGCCAGCGCAGAGCTGCTTTCCCGCATTGCCGACCTGTGCGCGGACCACTGGCGCGCGAAGGATTCCGGTATATGGGAACTGCCTGAGCTGGAGCATTACACGATGTCCAAGATCAGCTGCTGGCAGGCGCTGGCGCGGGCGGTCGAGCTGGCCGACCAGGGCCAGCTGCCGACCACGTGCCGTGACCGCTGGCAGCGCGAGCGCGACCGCATCAGTGACTGGATCGAGACCCATTGCTGGTCCGATGCCCTGCAGGCGTTCGAGATGTACCCCGGCAGCGGCAAGCTGGATGCATCGGTGGCGCTGGCGGTGCGCTTCCGCTTCGACGGCCGGGACCGCCTGCTGGCCACCCTGCGCGCCATCGACCGCGAGCTGGGCCAGTCGGATTTCCACTACCGCTACTCGGGCATGCCCGAAGAGGAAGGTTGTTTTATCGCCTGCTCCTACTGGATGGCTGAGGCCTATGCGCGCCTGGGCTTCGTCGATGACGCCCGCGCCCGCGTGGATGCCCTGAACGGCGCACTTGGCCGCTGCCAGGGCGTGCTCAGCGAAATGGTGGACCCGGACACCGGCCACTACCTCGGCAACACCCCGCAAGGCCTGAGCCACCTGGCCCAGGTGATGGCCATGGCCACTGTTGCAGACTCCCAGCGCTGCCCCTGAGCGGCCCACTTTCCCCCGCCCCACGATAAGGATCGACCATGAATGATCGTCTGAAAATGCAGGACCCGCGCAGCCAGTTTCCGCAGCCGCCCTTCCCCGCCCAGCCGCAGCCCGTGCCGGGCAAGGCCGCAGCCATGGACCCCGTGCCGGACCACGGTGAAACCAGCTACCAGGGCTCGGGCAAGCTGGGCGGACGCCGGGCACTGATCACCGGCGCCGACAGCGGTATCGGCCGCGCTGCAGCCATTGCCTATGCCCGCGAAGGCGCCGATGTTGCCCTGTCCTATCTGCCGTCCGAAGCCTCGGACGCGGAAGAAGTGTTCGCACTGGTCGAAGCCGAAGGCCGCAAGGCGCTGGCGCTGCCGGGTGACATCACCGACCCGGAGTGGTGCAGGACGATGGTCGAGCGCACCGTGGAAGCCTTCGGCGGCCTGGACATCCTGGTGGTCAATGCGGCCCGCCAGCAATATCGCGAAAGCATTGCCGAGCTGAGCGCGGAGGACTTCGACAAGACGATGAAGACCAATCTCTACGCCATGCACTGGATCTGCCAGGCAGCGGTTCCGCACCTGCCGCCGGGCGCAGCGGTCATCACCACGGCATCGGTGCAGGCCTATGACCCCTCGGCGATCCTGCTGGATTACGCCACCACCAAGGCGGGCATCGTGGCCTACACCAAGGCGCTGTCGGCACAGTTGGTCGAGAAGGGAATCCGGGCCAACGTGGTTGCGCCGGGTCCGTTCTGGACCGCGCTGCAGTCTTCCGGTGGGCAGCCGACCGAGGCGGTGACGAAGTTCGGCACGCAGGTGCCGATGAAGCGCCCGGGACAGCCGGTGGAGATCGCGCCGATTTATGTGCTTCTGGCTAGCCAGGAAGGCAGCTACCTGACTGGTGAAGTCTTCGGTGTAACGGGTGGTGCGGGCATCGCCTGAGCAACGTGCAGCTTAAACTGAACTGTTAAGACTGAACGCGGTCATTTTCACGCCGGTTGTGGCAAGGTGCCGGGCTCTGATGGGCCCGGTGCCATTCCGGTGATCCGATCCAACCGAACAGGGAATCGCGTGTCGAACGATCAATTCAAGGGCTTTCCTTCGCCGTCGGTAAGAAGCGAGAACGCGTTGCCGATCGGTGACAAGCGCTCGGACATCTTCTTCAGCGCCGTTGAAACCACGCGGATGCCGATGATCATCACCGACCCGCACCAGCCCGATAATCCGATCATCTTCGCCAACCGGGCATTCGTTGAAATGACCGGCTATGAGCGTGACGAGTTGATTGGCCGCAACTGCCGCTTCCTGCAGGGGCCGGAAACCGATCGTGACGCGATCGCCGAGATTCGCGAAGCCATCGCCGAGACCCGCGAGGCCGCAACCGAGGTGCTGAACTATCGCAAGGATGGTTCGACCTTCTGGAATGCACTTTTTGTGTCGCCGGTGTTCGATGACGACGGCAGGCTGGTGTACTTCTTTGGTTCGCAGCTGGATGTGTCGCGCCGGCGGGATGCGGAGGATTCACTTCGCCAGGCGCAGAAGATGGAAGCCCTCGGCCAGTTGACAGGTGGCATTGCGCACGATTTCAACAACCTCCTGCAGGTCATGTCCGGTTATCTGGAAATGATCACCGGCACCTCGGAGGAGGAGCTTCGACCCGACAGCTTCGTCAGGCGCGCGGCGACGCAGGCGCAGTCTGCCGCCAACAAGGCCGCGGTGCTGACCCAGCAGCTGCTGGCCTTCTCGCGACGGCAGAAGCTGGAAGGGCGGACCGTCAATCTGAATTCGCTGGTGTCCTCCACGGTTGAACTGGCCGAGCAGCGTGTCGGCGCAGACGTGGCGTTGAAGATGGATCTGGCGCCCGGGCTGTGGAACTGCAGGATCGACACGACCCAGGCCGAGGTGGCCATCCTCAACCTGGTCATCAATGCACGCGATGCACTGAAAGGACGCCCGGACCAGCGCGTGCTGCTGACCACACGCAACGTGGAGGTCTCCAAGGCTGCGGCCGCCAATGAACTCGATCACCTGCCGGCGGGCCGTCTTGTCTGCATTTCAGTGCAGGACAACGGCAGTGGCATGTCGCCGGACATCGTGCGGCGGGTGATGGATCCGTTCTTCACCACCAAGGAGGAGGGTGAAGGTACCGGACTGGGACTGTCGATGGTCTACGGCTTCGTCAAGCAGTCTGGCGGCACCGTACGGATCGCCTCTGAGCCCGGCGCAGGCACAACGGTCAGCCTGTACTTCCCCGCCACGAACGATGCGCTGACCAAGGATGCCGCACCCACCAACATGGCCATGGACCGGGGTGGCAGCGAGCGCATCCTGATTGTCGAAGACCGCGATGATGTTGCCGAACTGGCGCAGATGCTGCTTGAAGCGGGGGGCTACCAGACCCGTATTGCCAACGATGGCGTTTCGGCGCTGGCGCTGCTGGAACAGGGCGAGGTATTCGACCTGCTGTTCACCGATCTGATCATGCCGGGTGGCATGAACGGCGTGCTGCTGGCCCGTGAGGCCAAGCGCCGCCTGCCGAGGATGAAGGTGCTGCTGACGACCGGCTATGCGGAAGCGAGTCTGGAGCGTACCGACGCCGGCGGTTCCGAATACGAGGTGCTGAACAAACCTTTCAACCGGCAGCAGCTGCTGCGCAAGGTCCGGCTGGTCCTGGAGGGGCCGACCGGCGTTGGCTGAGTGTTCGACTGACCTGAAGCGGGCAACCTGCGCTGAACCTCTGCGCAGCGCTCCATTGAGCGTACGCGGTGCGGCACCCACCTGATTCCTGCGCCCG
Organism: Stenotrophomonas sp. SPM; assembly: GCF_003105135.1. Lineage (NCBI taxonomy): Bacteria > Pseudomonadati > Pseudomonadota > Gammaproteobacteria > Lysobacterales > Lysobacteraceae > Stenotrophomonas > Stenotrophomonas sp. SPM. Next base: position 142,118 of record NZ_QETL01000001.1, read on the forward strand.
AGCATGGGCGCCCTCAGGAGAAATACATGCCGCACCACGAAAAAATCGCCTTGTCCGGCGTTGTTGAACACGTGTTCGCCCACCGTTTCACCCTGCTGGCAGATGGCCGGCCTTACCTGGCGGATCTAGGGCCCAAGGGCGCCGACGCCTTCACCATCGCGCCCGGCCTGGCCGTCACTCTGGAAGGCGAACGTCGCCCTTCGGAGATCAAGGTGCTCAGCATCGCCCGTAAAGGTGGCAAGCGGGTGGAGATCGAGCACAAGAAGCCGCACCACGGGCCAGGCCACCATGCCGGGAAGCACGTGCAGATGGACCCCGCCGTCGCGCTGGATGCCGTGAAGCGGGCGGGATGGACACCCGCAGGCGAGCCGCAGCGTCACCCCAAGCACTTTGAGGTGCTGGCCCGCCAGATCAATGGCGACTGGATGGAGCTGCATGTGGACTTCGTGGGCGGGATCTACAAGCAGAAGCCCGCGTCCGCGCACAAGTGGGATATTGCCTAAACAAGAGAAGCCCCGCGAAAGCGGGGCTTCTGTATATGGCTCAGCCTGCAGACACGGTCCCGCACCGGAACACGGTGAGGCTGCGCGGTGGGGCCAGGAAGTGGCCGGCACCCTGCAGTTCCTGTTCGCTCGCGAGGGCTGCATCCGTGGTCAACAGCATCGACCAGGCGAGCGAGGCGCCCTCGTCGTCCGGAAGGGCGAAATCGACCCCTTCGTGATAGGCGTTGATCACCACCAGCAGGCTCGCATCGCTGGCATGCTCGCGCACGCCTGATACCTGTGCCCTGCCCTCCAGCAGCAGCCCGACCGAGCGCGCACCCGCGTCATTCCAGTCCTCATCGGTCATCTCCCGGCCTGCGGGATTGAGCCAGGTCAGGTCGCGCACATCGGCCTGTTCTTTGTACTGGCCGTTGAGGAAGCGGCCGCGGGTCAGGATCGGATGCCTTTGGCGCAGGGCCAGCAGATCGCGGACGAACTGGGCCAGTCGGCCCTCGGTGGTGTCGCGCTCCCAATCGATCCAGGCCGTTTCGTTGTCCTGGCAATAGGTGTTGTTGTTGCCGCCCTGCGTCTGCGCGCGCTCGTCGCCGGCAAGCATCATCGGCGTGCCCTGCGAAAGCAGCAGTGTGGCCAGCAAGTTGCGCATCTGTTGTTCGCGCAGCGCGTTGATCCCTGCATCGTCGGTCGGCCCCTCGGCGCCATGATTGCAGGACGAATCGTTGCTGGAGCCATCACGATTGTCTTCGCCGTTGGCGTCGTTGTGCTTTTCGTTGTAGCTGACCAGGTCGTTGAGCGTGAACCCATCGTGCGCGGTGATGAAGTTGACCGATGCCCACGGGCGGCGGCCGCGCCGATCGAACAGGTCTGCCGAGCCAGTCAGTCGCGTAGCGAACTCGGCCAGCTTGCCTTCGTCGCCCTTCCAGAAGCTGCGCGCGGTGTCGCGGAACTTGTCATTCCACTCTGCCCAGCCCGGCGGGAAGTGCCCGACCTGGTAGCCGCCGGGGCCGCAGTCCCAGGGCTCGGCAATCAGCTTCACCTGGCTGAGCAGGGGGTCCTGGCCAACCGCATCGAGGAAGCCGCCGCGCTGGTCGAATCCCGTTGGCTCCCGCCCCAGGATGGTTGCCAGGTCGAAGCGGAAGCCGTCGACGTGCATTTCCTGCGCCCAGTAACGCAGGGAATCGCAGACGAAGCGGATGGCCTGCAGGTTGCTCAGGTTGAAGGTGTTACCGGTGCCGGTATCGTTGATGTAGTACCGCTTGTCTTCGGCCAGGCGATAGTAGGTGGCATTGTCGATGCCCTTGAACGACAGCGTCGGCCCGAGCTCATTGCCTTCGGCGGTATGGTTGTAGACCACGTCCATGAAGACCTCGAGACCTTTCCCGTGCATGGCCTTGACCATGTCGCGGAATTCGTCGCGGTGGCCGCTGGCCAGGTAGCGACGCTTGGGCGCGAAGAAGGCCAGCGTGTTGTAGCCCCAGTAATTACGCAGGCCCTTTTCCAGCAGATGGTGGTCGTCCAGATAGGCGTGCATGGGGAGCAGCTCCACGGCGGTCACTCCCAGGCCGCGGATGTAATCCAGCACGGCAGGCTGGGCGAGGCCGGCACAGGTTCCACGCACGTCCTCGGCTACCTCGGGATGGCGCTGGGTGTAACCGCGCACGTGGGTCTCGTAGACGACCGTGCGGTTCCAGGGCGTGAGCAGGTGCTCGTCCCCTTCCCAGTCATAAGAATCTTCCACCACCACAGCCTTGGGCATGAATGGTGCGCTGTCACGTTCATCAAAGCTCAGGTCGCCGTCGGGGTGACCAATGGTGTAGCCGTAGAGCTCATCTGCCCAGGTCAGGTCGCCATCGATTTCGCGTGCGTAGGGATCGAGCAGCAGCTTGTGGTGATTGAAACGGTGGCCATCAGCCGGGGCGTAAGGCCCATGCACCCGGTAGCCGTAGCGTTGGCCGGGCTTCACCTCGGGAAGATAGCCGTGCCAGATTTCGTTGGTGTACTCGGGCAGCTCGATGCGCTGTTCGTTGCCGTGGTCATCGAACAGGCACAGTTCGACCTTGGTGGCGTGTGCGCTGAACAGCGCGAAGTTGGTTCCCTGGCCATCGAAGGAAGCGCCCTGGGGAAACGGACGCCCTTCGCGGACGCGGGACGGGGTGGCGTAACGGGTGGATCTGACCTGGTCGCGCATGGGGGAGGCTCTGTGTTCCGGCTGCGGGTTTGCCGCCGGGGAGTCGGGAGCATCCCGGTCCTGCTGTAGAGACCATGTGGCGGCGACATCACGCGGATTTGCAATGCGAGCCGCGTGCTGAAGCTTTCAGAATCGGGGGCTTGGGGTTCTATTTCCAGGCTGTCTATGGGCGTCCAGAGGTTCGCAGGCTGTCAAAGACGCCCTGGCCTATGGCCTGGCGGTTGCTGCAATGCGTGCAGCTGAGCACGGCGCCGCCTGAAATCGCGGTCAGTCCGACCGGCTCGCACGCGACGAAGTCGCTGTCGCAGGTATGGCAGTGCGCGTGCACCTTCACGATGCTTGGCCCCGTTCCGCGGTCATTCTCACCGCGTTCAACCCGCTCCAGTCGAAACCGGCCTGTCTCGCCGGCTGCGCCGCAGCTGTAGTGATTCTCTCGCTCGCACATGGTCTTTCCAGCCGTGATGTCTGCCAAAGCATCCCTGTCGTGGGGAGAACGTGGTGTGCTGCAGCGTTGATCCCCATGTGAAACCACATGGCGCACGGCCGAGCCATTGGGCGGAAATGATCAAGCACGGCCTGACGGGAAGGCGTACATTATCTTCAGAACCTGACCGGACTGATCCATGCTGCGTGCTGTTGCCTATCGAAGCTTCGCTGTGCCGGGCATTGATGCCCCCCGCCTTGAACGCATCGTACAGGGTGCCCAGCGCTTCAACCGGATGGCCGGCGTCACCGGCGCAATGCTGTTCGATGGGTCGCGCTTCCTGCAGTACATCGAAGGGCCTGCGGATGGCATCGAGGGTGCCATCGGCCGCATCAGGGCCAGCAGTGACCATGTACGGCTGCATATGCTGGGTGACACCGTGGTCGAGGCCCGGCGATTTCCGGCATGGGACATGAGTTGCCTGATGCAGACGAACACTGTGCTGGACCGCTTGTTCGTCGCGCCTTGGGGTAGCTTGGGCGGTTCGTTGGATGACGCCGGGAACCCTGTCGGCGGCGCGCTGCTTCTGCGTCAGTTGCTGGGTTGATCCTCGACCGGCAGAGGCAGATCGACGCTGCTGTCTTCCACAGGGTCGAGAAACGCGTCGAGCTGCTCCGCACGCACGCCCTGCGTGGGTGCTGGTGCGGCTGTGATCGAGCCGGAGAACAGAAGTGCCGGAAACAGCAGCAGTGCAGCCAGTATTTTCATGGTGGTCTTCGGTGTGAGTGGAAGCCGCGCAGAGCTGCTGACGCTACGCCCAAACCTGACCCGGAGATCATCCCGATCAAAATGAGCCCATCAGCCCTCAATCCAGGACCACAGTGAAGCGGGGGGCCAACGCGGACGGGACCATGGCGGCCCGCTGCCGCTTCAGCGCAACCAGTCCATGGAAGCGGTCCGTGCGGCGTTGTAGTTTCGCTCTCCACCCCAAGGCTGGATTGAACAAACAGCGCATTCTCATGCTTCTGGCGGGCGGGTTCTGATGGTTTGCCCCAGCCAGCGGCGGGCACTACCGGGCTGCGTTGGGAAGCAGCTGCTCGGCCAGGCCGCGATAGATCGGCACGGGGCAGACCAGACCGGACACGGCGCGGGCGATCAGCACTGTGGCCAGGATCGGCAGCAGCAGGTCACCGCTGTCGGTCAGCTCAAGCGAGATGACCGCCGACGTCAGCGGCGCCTGGGTCACGCCGGTAAGGTAGGCGCACATGCCCAGCAGCACGAAGGCGCGCGGATCGACGGCGGGCATCAGCGCAGCCAGGTTGTGGCCGATGCCCGCGCCCACGGCCAGCGCCGGCGAGAACAAGCCGCCGGGAATGCCCGCGATGTACGAGGCCAGATTGGCAAGCAGTTTCATCAGGCCGAATTCGTGGCCGACCTCAGCATGGCCCTGCACCAGGCTGCGTGCCTGCTCATACCCGGTTCCATACGCACCATCGCCGAATGCGGCGGCCAAGCCGACCACCACCAGGCCGCACGCTGCGGCGAGCAGCACCGGGTGCCGCTGCCGCAGCGTGCCCAGCCAGCGCGGTCGGCCGGCCACGCTGGCCAGCACCATGCGCGCGAACACCCCGCCCAACAGGCCCGCCACCACCCCGCACAGCAGGATGGCCAACCAGGCCTGGCCTAACGGCATGCGTGCAGCCACGTGGCCGAAGTAGGTGTAGTTGCCGAGCAGGCCCAGCGAGACCACGCCGCCCACGATGACCGCGGTCAACAGCGTGCCCGAGAACCGATGCTCGAAGCGCCCGCTCAACTCTTCAATGGCGAACACGATACCCGCCAGGGGCGTGTTGAAGGCCGCCGCGATGCCGGCCGCACCGCCGGCGAGCAGGAAGTGCGACAGCTCTTTGGGATCCTTGAAGCCGAACCAGCGGCCGAACAGGTACATCAGGCTGGCGCCAACGTGGACAGTGGGGCCCTCGCGGCCGACCGATGCGCCACCGAGCAGCGAGAGCGAGGTCAACAGGAGTTTGCCGGCGGACACCCCGGGCGAGAGATTGACCTGCCGGAAGGTCTCATCGGGTTTTTCCAGCGCGGCGATGACCTGGGGAATGCCGCTGCCCCGGGTCGGGCGCAGGGCGCCGCTGGTCAGCCAGGCGAGCAAGGCGAAGATACCGGGTGTGAGCAGCAGCGCCCACCACGGCGAGTGGTCGATGGCGCGCTGGAACAGGCCGAACGCAGCGTCGCTGGCCTTGGCGAACAGAATCGCGACGAGCGCGACGGCCACGGCGCCGATCCACAGCGCGGCGCGGCGACGCCAGGCCTCGCTGCGCAGGTGGCCGGCCAGAGAGGCCTGGATACGGCGGAATGGGTTCATGCGGACCAGTATGGTCAGTCTCGGGCGCCTGGGAAAGCTGGCGCCGTGGCGGCTGACCTTGCGGCATGCGGTGGCTGGGCCGGGAACATCTGGCGCCAGCGACTACCCGTGCTTTGCGTAACAGCCCGAGGTCCGACAGTCCCGGGGGATCATCCGGCCGACACCCCAGCGGCCAATGGAGACCGCTGGGGCGCGTGAGCGGCAGGCGCAATGGCTCCGTCAGGACTTCGTTTCGGGCGCCAGGATGCGCTGCTCTGCGGCCTCAACGCGGACGCGGACTAACTCACCTGCTGAAGCTGAGGGCTCTAGCCAGCGTTGCGGGGCACCACCAGGCAGTGGCCTCTCAGCCAGCTGACAAGTTCCGCCTTCGGCATAGGCTTGGCAAACAGATAGCCCTGGAAGTGATCACAGCCCAGACCCATCAGCAGGTCGCGTTGCGCCGCGGTTTCCACGCCTTCGGCCAGCGCGCTCATGCCCATCACCTGGGAAATCTCCACGATCTTGCCCAGCAGGTGCTGCGCGCGCTCCTGGGTGGTGGCCTCGTCAACGAAGTTGCGGTCGATCTTCAACTTGCGTACCGGCAACGTGCGCAGCGTGGACAGGCCGGAGAAACCGGTGCCAAAGTCGTCCAGCGCCCAGGTCACGCCCAGTGCTTCCAGCCCCTTCATCTTCTCGATCGTCTCAGCGGTCTCCGCCGACAGCGCCGACTCGGTCAGTTCCAGCTCGACCAACGCCGGATTCACCCCCGCATCGCGGATGACGGCGCTGATCGCTGATACGAAGCCGTCGTCCAGCAACTGGATGGGGCTGATGTTGACCGCCACCCGCAGGTTGCGGGTCTCGGCTTGGCTGGCCCACTGCACCAGCAGCTCGCAGGCCTGCCGCAGCACCTCAAGTCCGATGTCACGGATCGCGCCGCTTTCCTCGGCCTGCGCAATGAAGGCACCCGGCGGCAGCAGTTCGCCGGAAGGACGCCGCCAGCGAACCAGCGCTTCCACGCCAGTCACCACACCATTACCGCGCACCTGCGGCTGGTAGTGCACTTCGATCTCGCCATTGCGCACTGAGCGACCCAGCTCGCGCTCCAGGCGCAGCCGGTTGCCGATGTCCTTGCGGTAGATCGCGAAGATCGCGGCCAGTAGGGTCATCGATATGACCGTATTGGAGCGCGCGCCCCACACGCGGACTTCAATGGGCGGCGACGTGCCGGGGGCCAGGAAATCCAGCGCGCCGATGGCGAATGACGCAAACGTCGCCAGGCAGACCAGCGGGAACACCAGCGAGCCGTAACGCTCGCGCGCATCGAAGGTGAAGGCAGCGCCCGCCGCGAGCGGCAGCATGAACAGATGCCCAGAGCGCGGCACCCAGGCGATCGGGGCATCAATCACCGCCACGCCCACCACGGACAGGAATACGCCATGGGCGACGATCAGCAAAGACGTGGCATCGGCGCGCCGGCTGCGGGCCAGGGCGAGAACGCCGACCGCCATCACGCCGAGGAAGGGCGCGGCCAGCTCGGCGCGGTCAACGTAGAGGTAACACGCCGTCCAACCCAGTCCCAGGAGAATGCATGAGACGCCGGCAAGCTTCAAAATGGTGCCAATCTTCCTGCGGCGCGGTGCCTCCTGGAACTTCGGCAGGCCCTGCCATTTCCGCGCTGCTCTGTTGGGCATCTACCGAAGCATCCTTTTGGCATCCGGAGCGCGCGTGGTCGCGCCCCGGACGAAGGGTAGCAAAGCCCGCGCCCGGGCCAAATAGTGTCGATTTTCTGGCGCGGGCCCGCTTCATGCGTCCTGCCCCTCATCACGCCTCGTCAACGTCGTTGAACCATTCAAAAGACGCTTGAAATCCGCTGCATCCAACCGGCCTCGATGGGACGTAGAGGTAGGCACAACGCGCTGCAAAAGCTGCCACTGGCGCGTTATCCGCAGGCACCCCTGCATTCATCAAGAGGCCGAACGGCCTCGTCCAGTGAGGAAACGAACATGCGTAGCCAGATCCAGCGTCTTGCCATTGCCGCGGGCATCGCGGTCGCCTGTACCGCACCCGCAGTGTTTGCCGCCGACAACCCGATGGTGGGCGGCGCACCGATGTATGCCAACAAGACCATCGTGGAAAATGCCTCCACGGCCAAGAACCTCAGCACCTTGGTGGCTGCGGTGAAGGCTGCCGGGCTGGTTGATACGCTGAGCGGCAAGGGCCCGTTCACCGTGTTCGCGCCCGCCAACGAAGCCTTCGACAAGCTTCCGGCCGGTACCGTGGATACGCTGCTGAAGCCTGAAAACAAGGCCAAGCTGACCAAGCTGCTGACCTACCACGTGGTATCGGGCACCTACACCTCGACCCAGCTGACCGCCGCCGCCCGCAGCCATGGTGGCACCGGCACGTTGAAGACCGTGCAGGGCGAGCCGCTGACAGTGAAGCTGCAGGACGGCAAGGTCTGGGTGATCGATGCCAAGGGTGGCAAGGCCTCGGTGACGACCGCTGATGTCATGCAGTCCAACGGCGTGGTGCACGTAGTCGACAGTGTATTGATGCCGAAGTGAAAGCGGCCGGCGGAGCCCATGCTCATGCATGGGCTCCGCTCTGCGGCGACAGCGCTCAGTGCGCCTGCTGCGGCCGGCGCGCGTCCAGTGCTTCCTTGATGCGCGCGATATCGCGGCCGCCCGCGTCGGCGAGACGACGGACCTGCTGCCGCTCTTTGCGCGGTAACGGCGCCGCATGATCGTGCGGGGCAGCTTGGACGAGCCGGGCGACCGCTTCGCGCAACGGCAGCTCCGGGTACAACCGCGCGGCACACCAGCGCTCTGCGAAGCGTTTGCCCTGGCGGATGCTGGCAGCTCGCACATCCTTGGTATGCCACATCTTCTGCCCCTTCATCCAGAGGCGAACGCCCGGCCGTCCATCCGGAATGACCGCGGCTACTTCGCGCGCGTTCCACCATAACGCCCAACGCTCGCCGGTCTGCACCCAGCCAGAGGGGTTGGGTGCGCGCTGGAAGCCTTGATGTGCGGAGGACGTAAGCATGGCCCAGAGAATACGGAGGGCGGTCTCACGGTCTGCGACGTCGGCGCTACGGCTGCATTTTCCGCTGCAGCGCCTGCCGGATCCGCTGCGCCGGCGCCCCATCCACGCGGGCCTCCAGTATGTCCGCGAGCTCGGCAAGTGCGCCCTGCTCCACGCCGATGTTCATGCTCATTCCGATATGGGCGAATACCTGCGCCTCCGTACCCTCGATCACGGACAACATGCCGAGCGTTGCCAGTTCGCGGCTCTGCCAACCCAGGTTGTCGCGCGCGAAGAGGTCGCCGAACAGGTGGGTGCGCAGGTACGTATTGGCCTCGGGCGCGAAATCAAATAGCGGACCCGCCACCGGGGCACCAGCCAGCCGCGTCTGGTTGTCCGTCCCGACCTTCAATAAGGCCTCGCCCTGCGGCGCAGGTGTGCTGGGTTGGCGCCCGGCGTCGTCATGCAGGCCACGCGCCGCGCGTGCCTGCACAACCTCCATCAACTGACCCAGTGCGTTGAGGCTGCGGGGAAAGCCCGCGTAGGCGTACAGCTGCAACAGCACCTCGCGCACCTCGCTGATGCTGAGGCCCTCATCCAGTCCCGCGTCCAGCGTCGGCTTCAGGCGCTCGAAGTTGCCTGAGGCCGCGAACGCTGCAATCGGAACCAGCGCTTGCTGCCGGGGGCTCAGCGATGCAAGGGCCGGCATTTGGTTATGGGATGAGGTGTTCATGGGCAAGGGCTCCCGTGCGTTGGTGGCGGGCAGCCCCGCCAGGATGAGTGTGGCGAGCAGCAGCCACGAGCTGGCTTTAGTGGGCGTTGTACTGGGCGTCGTCCACCTTCTCCATCCACGCCACGTTGCGGCCATCCATCGTGCCGGTCACTGCCAAGTGGGTCATGGCGATACCGAGTGCGGCGCCGTGCCAGTGCTTTACGCCCGGCGGGCACCAGACAACGTCCCCGGGACGAATAACCTGCACCGGCTTGCCCCACTCCTGCACCAGCCCTACCCCGCTGCTGACCACCAGCCTCTGCCCGGCCGGGTGGGTGTGCCAGGCCGAGCGCGCGCCCGGCTCGAAGGTGACCAGGCCGCCGGATGCAGGAATGCCGCCCTCGGCCGGCCAGACCGGATCGATCCGCACGCGGCCGGTGAAGTACGCCTCCGGGCCGGACTGCGATGCCTGCTCGCCAGCGCGGGCGATGGTCTGCTGGCCGGCATGCGCGGCAGGCAGCGCCGTGGCGCCAAGGGCGAGCATGAGGATGGGAGTATTCATGGTGTTGGCTCCTGCGTGGGGGGGTCGGCGTAGAAGTTCAGGCGGGCTCGGATTGACTGCGGGTTACCTGTGCCGGCAGCTGGCGTTGACCCGCCGCGGTGCGCCAAGCCAGCACGACAGCCACGCCCAGTACGCCCGCACTGGCGGCGAAGGTGCTGCCGTGGCCACCGTGGTCGTACAGTGCGCCGCCAAGGGTGGACCCCACGGCAATGGAGCACTGCACGACCGCCACCATCAGACCACCGCCGGCCTCGGCGTCATCCTTGAAGGTGTCCGCCAGCCAGCTCCACCAGCCCACCGGTGCGGCGGTGGCGAACAGCCCCCACACCGTGAGCAGTGCGGCGACCGGCCAGAGCTGGGCGCCGAACGGCACGAGCAGCACGGCGATGGCCGCCATCAGCATGGGAATGGCTATCAGCGTGCGGTACAGCCCATACGTGAGTGCGCGGCCGACCAGTACGGTGCCGATGAAACCGGATAGCCCGATGGCCAACAGAACCATCGTTACCGCGGTGGTGCCCGCGTGGGTCACGGTTTCCAGGAATGGACGGACATAGGTGAACAGCGCGAACTGGCCCATGAAGAAGGCACCACAGGCGGCCATGCCCCATCGCACCTGCCGGCGCCGCAGCAGTGCCAGCACGTTGCCTGGCGCGGCGGCGGTGCGTGCAGGCATGCGCGGCAGGCTTGCCCACTGCCATGCGAACGCCAGCGCCGCGACCGGAAGCAGGCACAGGAACGCACCGCGCCAGCCGATGATCCCGCCGAGATAGCTGCCCAGCGGCGCCGCGACCACCGTGGCCAGCGCATTGCCGCCGTTGAAGATGGCCAGGGCACGTGGGACCTGTGCGGGGGGAACCAGGCGCATGGCGGTCGCTGCCGACAGTGACCAGAACCCACCGACGACCACGCCGATGAGCGCCCGCCCGGCCATGTACAGCGAGTAGCTGTGCGCGGTGGCCACGACCACGCCGGACACCGCCATCAGCGCGGTGAGCAGCAACAGGACCGTTCGCCTGTCCATCCGCCCTGCCAATCGCGCAATCGACAGGCTGGTGAGCACGGCAAAGGCGCCGGAGATGGCGATGCCATAGCCCGCCAGGCCCTCGCTCACCCGCAGGTCGACGGCCAGCGGTGTGAGCAGGCTGACCGGCATGAACTCCGAGGCGATCAGCGCAAACACGCACAGGGTCATCGCGAAGACGCCACCCCAATGTGCGCTTGCCGGTGCGTTGTGGACGTCGGCCATCACGGTGCCACCAATCCCTTCTGGAAGAACGCGGTCAGTCGGTTGAAGGGAACCAGCTGGGTGCGGTCGTACAGGTCCACATGCCCTGCCCCTTTCACCCAATGGAGTTCCTTCGGCTCGCCTGCACGACGATAGGCGTCTTCGCTGAACTCACGTGAGTGGGCCTGGTCGCCGCTGATGAACAGCATCGGGCGCGGCGCGATGGTTTCGATATCGTTGAACGGATAGAAGTTGAGGAACTTCACCAGGCTGCTGAACAGCGGCATGGTGGTCTGGTCCGCCTGCTGCCCAGCCGGGGTATAGGCCCCCCGAGGGGTGCGGTAGAAATCGAAGAACTCGCGCTGGACCTCCGGCGTCTCCGCGCTGAGTTCGGTGGCCGTGCCCGGCACGTAACGTGGTGCGGCACCGTTGAATTCTGCCTGGCGCTGTTCGATGGCGGACTGGATCATCGTCTTGCGCTCGGCCAGATTCTGCGATGCATTGAGGCCATTGCGTGCTGCCGAGCCCATGTCGTACATGCTGACCGTGGCGATGGCCTTGATGCGCGGATCGATCTTCGCCGCGCTGATCACGAAGCTGCCGCTGCCGCAGATGCCGAGCGCGCCGATGCGGCGCGCATCAACGGTCGACTGGATCGCCAGGAAATCCACGGCGGCACTGATGTCATCGGCGTAGATTTCCGGCGCGACCATATGGCCCGGTGTCCCTTCGCTCTCGCCCCAGAAGGAAAGGTCGATCGCCAGGGTGACAAAGCCCTGCTCGGCCAGCCTCTGCGCATAGAGATTGGAGCTTTGCTCCTTCACTGCACCCATCGGGTGGCCGACCACGATGGCCGGGTACTTCATGCCGGGTGTGCGGTCCCTGGGCAGGAACAGGTTGCCGGCTACCTTCATCTGGTACTGGTTGCGGAACGTCACCTTCTGCAAGGTGACGCGCTCGCTGCGGTAGAAATTGTCGGCGCCGCGGGAGAGATCCTGCGCGGACGCCGTCATCGAGCCGGCCACCAGGCCGGCAAGGAGGAGCAAATGCTTCATGGTCGGGGTCTCTTCAGGCAGGAAGCGTGGCGGTGTCCATCACGAAGCGGTACTTCACGTCGCCCTTGAGCATGCGTTCGTAGGCGTCGTTGATCTGATCGGCACGGATCAACTCGATGTCGGCGACTACGCCGTGCTCGGCGCAGAAATCAAGCATCTCCTGCGTTTCAGCGATGCCGCCGATCATCGACCCGGCCAGCGTGCGGCGCTTCATGATGAGGTTGAACACCGCCGGCGACGGATGCGGCGTTGCCGGTGCACCGACCAGCACCATGCCGCCATCGCGCTTGAGCAGGACCAGGTAGGCGTCGAGATCGTGCGGGGCCGCCACGGTATTGATGATCAGATCGAACGATTTCGCGTGCGCGGCCATTTCGTCCGCCGAACGGGACACGACCACTTCATCGGCACCGAGCGCCACGGCCGCGTCGCGCTTGCTCTCCGAGGTGGTGAACGCAACCACGTGTGCCCCCAGCGCATGGGCCAGCTTCACACCCATCTGGCCCAGGCCGCCGATGCCCACGATGCCGACCTTGCTGCCCGGGCCGGCATTCCAGTGCTTCAGCGGTGACCAAGTGGTGATGCCGGCGCACAGCAGGGGTGCGACGGCGGCCAGCTGGTCTTCCGGGTGGCGGACGTGCAGTACGTAGCGCTGGTGCACGACGATCTGCTCCGAATAGCCACCGAGGGTATGGCCCGGCGCGTCGGCGGTGGCGCCGTTGTAGGTGCCAACCATGTTGTCGCAGTAGTTCTCCAGGCCATCGCCGCAGTCCTGGCAATGCCGGCAGCTGTCGACGATGCAGCCGACGCCGACCAGATCGCCCGCTTTGAAGCCCTGCACCTGGGCGCCCACGGCGACCACGCGGCCGACGATCTGGTGCCCGGGCACGCAAGGGTACAGGGTGCCGGCCCACTCGGCGCGGACCTGGTGCAGATCCGAGTGGCAGATGCCGCAGTAGGCGATGGCGATCTGGACGTCATCGGCGCCGGGTGCGCGGCGGGCGATGTCGATGGCTTCAAGGGGGCGATCGCCCGCGTGGGCGCCGTAGGCTTTGACGGAGAGGGTCATGGCCGGTGCATCCTGGGATGGGGAGTGGTCACCATTCTGACCAGACCCCATTGCCTTGATTAGCCAATGGAACCTTTTAGGGTCTATTAGCGTACTTAATCAATCCGTCATGCCACACTGGCCCTATGGCCAGACGCAACCTCAACGATCTCCTTGCCTTCGTCACCGTCGCCCGGGAAGGCAGCTTCACCCGCGCGGGGGCCGTGCTGGGTGTCTCCCAGTCGGCGCTGAGCCAGGCCATCAAGGCGCTGGAAGAGCGGCTGCAGATCCGACTACTGACCCGCACCACGCGCAGCGTCTCGGCCACGCCGGCTGGCGAGCGCCTGCTGGAGGCAATCGGAAATCGTTTTGATGAAATCGAGGCCGAGCTGGATGCATTGACCGAGCTGCGGGAGAAACCCGCCGGCACCGTGCGTCTCACCTGCGGCGACCACGTGCTGCGGACAGTGCTGCTGCCGCGGCTGCAGCCACTGATGCAGCGCTACCCGGACGTGAACATCGAATTCGACGTGAACTACGGCCTGCGTGACATTGTGGCCGATCGCTTCGATGCCGGGGTCCGCCTGGGCGAGAGCATCGACCGCGACATGGTCGCACTGCCGATCGGGCCACCGCTGCGCATGGCCGCGGTAGCGACGCCAGACTACTTCAGCCGGCACCCGGCGCCGAAAGTGCCGGCTGACCTGACTGCGCACAACTGCATCAACATGCGCTTCCCCACCACCGGCGGTCTGTACGTCTGGGAGTTCGAGCGACGCGGCCGGCAGGTGAATGTGCGGGTGGATGGGCAGGCGACCTTCAACAGTTCGCCGCACATCGTGCTGGCAGCGCTGCAAGGCCTCGGCATCGCCTTCCTGCCCGAAGAAGAGTTCGCGCCGCACCTGCAGGAAGGGCGGCTGGTCCGCACGTTGCAGGACTGGTGCCCGCCCTTCTCCGGTTACCACCTGTACTACCCGAGCAGAAAGCAGCACTCTCCTGCTTTTGCGCTGGTCATCGAGGCGCTGCGGGTTGCGGCCGATTGACGGCAGACAGGGCCCCGGCAGAACCGAGGCCCCTGTCGCTTACTTTTCCTGCAGGAAGGTCAGCAGGTCCTGGTTGACCTTGTCCTTGTGGGTATCGGTCAGGCCGTGCGGCGCACCCGGGTACACGATCAGCTTCGCACCCTTGATGAGCTTGGCCGACTGGCGGCCGGAGATGTCGATCGGCACAATCTGGTCGTCATCACCGTGGATGACCAGGGTCGGCACGTCAAACTTCTTCAGGTCGGCGCGGAAGTCGGTGGCCGAGAACGCGGCGATCGAGTCGTAAGTGTTCTTGTGGCCGCCCTGCATGCCCTGCGCCCACCAGGCGTCGATCAGGCCCTGCGAGACCTTCGCACCCGGGCGGTTGAAGCCGTAGAACGGGCCCGACGGGATGTCCTTGTACAGCTGCGCGCGGTTATCCATCTGCGCCTTGCGGATGCCATCGAACACTTCGATCGGCAGGCCGTTGGGGTTGTCGGCGGTCTTCAGCATGAAGGGCGGCACCGCGCTGATCAGCACGGCTTTTTTGACCCGGCCGGTGCCATGGCGGCCGATGTAGCGCGCCACTTCGCCGCCACCGGTGGAGAAGCCGACCAGGGTCACGTCGTGCAGGCCGAGGGTGTCGATTACCGTGGCGAGGTCGTCGGCGTAGTGATCCATGTCGTTGCCATCCCAGGGCTGGCTGGAACGGCCGTGGCCCCGACGGTCGTGCGCGATCACCCGGTAGCCGTGGTTGGCCAAGAAGATCATCTGCGATTCCCAGCTGTCCGAGTTCAGCGGCCAGCCGTGGCTGAAGGTGACGACCGGGCCGTCCTTCGGGCCCCAGTCCTTGTAGTACAGCTGCACGCCATCGGCGGTGGTGATGTAGCTGGCGGTGCGCGCGATGCTGGTGACGGCGGCCGGCGTGGCCGGTTCGGCAGCCTGGGCGGACAGACCGGCCTGGACCGACAGGGCCAGCGCTGTGGCGGCCAGGGTGCGGGTGATGGTTTTCATGGAGGAACTCGCGTGAGTGGGTGATGTGAGACGTACTGTGGCCGGTGCGCAGGCGTTTCGGTTACGTATGGTCCGTAATACTTGATACATCGTCTTGCACCGATGCGCGGATCAGCGCATGGGACGATTGCGGAAGCCCCTCATGTGCACAGGGCGCTCGCTGGGGCGCCCTGCGGTCCAACGCATTGCTGCAGACAACGGCGTTGTCAGATGTCCTGGTGGTGGTGTGCCAGCGGGGCCACGGGTGCCTCGCCACCGCCCACGAAGTGGCGGACCACGGGGGCACGTTCGCCCTTGTGCAGCGCCCGCAGCGCTTCCTGGATCAGCTTGTCGTCGGCGGTGATGCGTTCGTGCTGGCGAAGGTGTTCCAGCCAGGACGCCGCAACGAAATACTCCAGGTGGATGCCCGGGCTGGCCACATCCTCGACGACACCCCAGACCACCGCACCATCGCGGCGGCGGATGATGCCCAGCTGATGCATGTGTGTGTGGAAGGCCGCGCGGTCTGCGTTGTCGATGCGGTACTCAAGGGTGACCAGCACCGGGCCGCGATCATGCGAGACGGCTACCGACAGCTCCGGTGCGGGCCAGTGCCCGGCCGGACGCAGGTTCAGTTCTTCGGTGCCAGCAATGCGCACGCGCCACACCAGCAGGCCACCGACCGCCGCACCGATGGCGGCCACCAGCAGGGCCAGTTCCGGCGAGGTCTGTTGCGCCAGTGCGCCCCAGCTCAGGCCACCAGCGGCCATGCCGGCCGAGAAGATCATGATGTACAGCGCCAGGGCGCGCGCACGCACCCAGGCCGGCACCGACGTCTGCGCTGCGATCTGCAGCGAGGACAACACGGTGATCCAGGCAAAGCCATTGATCATCATTACCGGCGGCAGCAGGTACCAGCTGCGCAGCAGCGCCAGGCCCACCAGGCTGGCCGCCAGGGCGAGCGTGGCCAGCAGCACCAGCATGTCCCGGTCGAGCTTTGCACGCAGCTTGGGCAGCAACAGTGCACCACCGACCGCGCCGATGCCGATGCAGCCCAGCAACATGCCGTACTGCCCTGCCCCGCCGTGCATCTGGCCGCGCACCACTACCGGCAGCAGCGCGTTGGCGGCGGCGGCAAAGAAGAAGAAGCCGACCGACTTGATCAGCACGGCCTGTAGCTTGCCGGCCTTGGTGGCGTAACGGATGCCTGCCTTGAGGCCGGCACCGAAACCTTCCGGCGGCAGGCTGGACGCGGTCGCGTCGCGCTTCCACGCCCACACCACCACCAGCATGGCGGCAAAGGTGATGGCGTTGAAGGCGAACGCGTACATGGCACCGAGCTGGGACACGATGACGCCACCGATGGCCGGACCAATCGAGCGCGCGATGTTGATGCCGATCGAGTTGAGTGCAACCGCCGACGCCAGCATCGGCTGCGGCACCAGTTCGGACACGATCGCGGCCTGGGCCGGCATCGCCATCGCCGCGCCGCAACCCATGCAGAACGTCAGCAGCACCAGCAGTTCCGGGCTGAGCATCTGCAGGTGGGTCAGCACGGCCATCACCAGTGCCACCAGCAGCATCCAGCCCTGGGTGACTATCAGGTACCTGCGGCGGTCGACGATGTCGGCAAGCGTGCCGGCGGCCAGCGCCAGCAGCACGATCGGCACCGTGGTGGCCGACTGCACCAGGGCCACCATCAGCGGCGAGCCGGTGCGCTCGGCCATGACCCAGGCCGCGGCCACGTCATTGACCCAGGTACCGATGTTGCTGGCCAGGATGGCCAACCACAGTGATCGGAACATGCCGATCTTCAGCGGGGACCAGGCACCGGCCTGGGGAGAGTTCTGTGATGCGGTTGCATTCACCATTGCCATGCTCCAACGATTGAGGCGAACAGCGTGTCCTGGCCGCCGGCCTGCTTCAGCGCAGGACCCGCATCCATCCAGGCCAGCTGCAGCTGCCATTGCCAGTGTTCGCTGGCTTGCCAGCGTGTTTCGGATTTGTATTGATTGCCGATGCGGCCGGAACCGCCTGCCGTACCGGGCAGTGCCACAAGCGGCGCCGGCGTGGTGTAGACCGCATCGGCGCGGCGGTGCTTCCAGGCCAGCTGCACGCCCAGTTCGGTGGTCACCGTTTCATGCAGGCGCAGGGCCAGCGTGGGCTGGATGTCCATCAGGTTGGCCGGGGCCAGCAGGCTGGCTTCGCTGAAGTACGCCGACTTCGGGTACAACGCATTGAACGTGCCCAGGCGACCATCGTGCAGGTTGCCATCGCCACTGGCGATGTCCGCCTTGACGCCCAGCCGCGGCTGCAGCGGGACGTTCTGCCACTGCCAGCCGGTATCGGTGGCGACCGTCCAGGCACGGATGTCCAGATCGGTCGCCGCCGTGCGCAGTTCGCCGCCCTGTGCGACCAGCTCGGTGTTCCAGTCCAGGCCGCCTGCACGGCCAAACCAGCGCGCGCCCACGGTCTGCCGGCGCTCGATGCCGCTGCCGGCGGCGAAGCGACCCGCCTCGCGGCGGTAGTCCAGGAGGTACAGGTCCCACTGGCCCGGGCCGTGGCCGCGGGCGGTGGTGGCGTAGGCACCCCACAGGTGCGCGCCGCGTTCGCCGCGGTCATCGAAGGCGCCCGGCCGGTTCTCGACCGCGCGCAGGGCCATCAGGTCCAACGTGCCCAGGCGACCGGCCCAGCCGACGCGCGCACCGTCGAAGGCCAGGCGGATGTTCGGCCCGTCACGCACCGACAGCAGCCGAGAGCTGCCATAGCCGGCTTCCTGCCGGCCGAGCTGCACGTGCATGCCGTTGGTTTCCCAGCGCCAGTAGGCCTGCTGGATGTCCAGCGCGCCGCGATCGGTCTTGCCCGGGCCGCCGGCCTTGCCTTCTTCGGCATGGGCGCCCAGCTGCAGCATGGCCTGCCAGTTGTCCTCGCGGTAGCGCGCCGATGCGAGGGCGCGCAGCAGCCCGTAGCCGTCCTCGCTTTCGCCGATGCCGAACCGGGTCGGGTCGTAATACATGCCGCGCAGGCGCAGCGAGGCGTCCAGCTGCAGCTGGCCATCGCCGAGGTTGGTGCAGGCGCCGCCGTCACAGGCCAGCGCCAGTGACGGCGTGGCCAGCAGGGCCAGGGGCAGAAGTACCGCACACTGGCGGGCAGCCTTTGCTGGCCGCGTGGCTTCGGAGGGAACGGTGTGGGCCATCGACCGCAGGGGTTCGTGGGGGCAGCACAGCTTGACGCTGCCTCGCGTGGCGACGTAGCCCTGTTGGTTGGCTGCGTTGATTACTCTTTCGGGTTACGTGCGGCGCCTACCAGATCGATCACGCGCCGGCCAAAGGAACAGGCGTCGAGGGAATACGCGCCTGGCCCAAGCAGCAACAGGCCCAGCGGCAGCAGGACGAGCGCGGTCAACGGCCCGCTCCAGAGCATCACGCCGGTCGCCAGCCGCACGGCGAACAGGGTGAGCCATCCGGCCGCGACCAGCGCCGAGACCAGCAGCGAGGCGGCGGTGTGCCACGGGTCGTCACCGATCGACAGGCACAGCGATGCGGCCAGGCACAGGCGCATCCAGAGCAGCCCGATGCAGGGCGCCCTGTCAGGGAACATCACGTAAAGCCGCTGCAAGATCGCTGCCCCTGAGCCATGAAGCGCATTAGTAGCCGACGCGATCGGTTTCCACCTGCCCCGGACGGGGTATATCGAACCCTGCGTCAGCCCGGCGAACCGGGTGGCGCGATCCCTTATAGTTCCACCCTTCAGAGCGAACTGTCGGCACACCATGCCCTACATTGGAATCGGACTCCACTTCATCGCGGCCATTTATTTCGCCGTCCACGCCATTCGCTCGGGCCAGAGCCTGTACTGGCTCCTGCTGCTGTTCTCGTTTCCGCTGCTGGGCAGCCTGGTGTATTTCGTGGCGATCTACCTGCCCGAAATCCGCCATTCGCGTGGTGCCCGTCAGGTGGTTCACTCGGCCAAGCAGTTCATTGACCCGGGCAAGGGCGTACGCAATGCGCGGGCGGAGCTAGATCGCACACCCACCGTGCAGAACCGCGTAAGGCTTGGGATGGAGCTGCTGGGCTCCGGCCAGGCCGAGGAGGCCAGGACGCTGCTGGAGCAGGCCGCCAGCTCCCCGCTGGGCGATGACCCCTACATCCTGACTGGCCTGGCGCGTGCGCGCCTTGAATCCGGGAACGCCACGCTTGCCGTTGAGACGCTGCAAGGTCTGTTCGCCCGCCACCCGGATGTGCGCCGCAAACCCGAGCAGACCCTGCTGTACGCGCAGGCCCTGGCAGACAGCAATGCCCCGGGCGCCCAGGCGGCCTTCGAGCGCGCCGTGGAATGCGGCAACGATGCTGCGGCGCGCTGCCTGTACGCCGAGTGGCTGCTGGCCCAGCCGGATGCGGCGGACCGTGAGAAGAGCCGCAGCTTGTTTACCAGCATCCTGGACGATGCCCGGCATTGGTCGCGCCATGCGCGCAGCCACAATGCGCCGTGGCTGGAGCATGCCAGGGCGAGGTTGAAAGAGCTGGAACGGGCGCGCTGAGCGCCAGTAGATCCGCGCCAGGCGTGGAGGGTCGTCCGCGCAGGCACCCCACCCGTGGGTCGCCCTCAGCGCTGGTTGTCCTTGAGTAACAGCCAGGTGATCAGCGTGTCGTCCGGCCCTTGGGGGTCAAGGCGCAGACGCATGGGCTGACCCTGGATGCCCGTTTCGCGCTGGCCGACCTGCTGCGCACGGATGTGGATCTGCAGATCACGGCGAACCTGACCCGCAACTGGTCACGGGTGGCGTCGGTACCGGAACCGGACGACCGGCTGGCCGACCAGACGCCCCTGAGCGGTAACGTGGGTCTGCATTGGCAGGCCTCCAAGCGTTTCTCCAGCAGTGTGGACTACAGCTACAGCGGCGGTGGCACCAACCGGCTCAGTGCCGAGTGGGCATCAAAGTGCAGTATGAGAAGAGACTGTAGAGCCATGCCATGCGTGGATGCGTTCCGTGCAACGAGGTCAGATCCCTTTCCTGCGGAAAGGGATCCGACCCCTGCCCTGCTTACAGGAAGTCGTAGCTCAGGGTGAAGCGTACATTGCGCCCCGGCTGCGACCAGCGGCCGATGCCATCAGGGCTGGTTGCACCCTGGAAGATCGCGGTACCGGCACCGGCGGTACGCACGCGGTTCCACAGGTAGTACTCCTTGTCGAACACGTTGTAGACGCCGGCCGTCAGGTTGATCTTCGGGGTGATGGCGTAGCTGCCGAACACATCCAGCAGCGTGTACTCACGTGCCTTGTAGGCGTAGACCGGCACCACTTCGACGCCGTAGCTGCCGTTGGTGATGCTCTTGCCGTAGTCCGACGGGGCCTTGCGCTGCTGGTGGGTGATGTTGGCGGTGACGCTCCAGCGGCGCGACGGCGCGTTGTAGGTCAGGCCGCCCACGGCCTTGGCCGGGATGATGCTGGCCAGCGGCTCACCGTCGTTGTCGGTGCCTTCGTTGTACGAGTAGGCCACACGGGCCAGCCAGTCATCAGCCAGCAGCCACATGCCCTCGGCTTCCACGCCCTTCACTTCCACGTCGCCGCGGTTGATCGGCATGGTGTAGGTGTAACCGTTGCTGACCACGCCGCGGCCGTTGCGGTACTGGATGCCTTCGTCGGCCAGGTACTGGGCGGTGTCGATGAAGTTGCTGTACTTGTCACGGAACACCGACACGCCCACGCGCAGGCGATCGCTCTGGAAGCGCCAGCCCATCTCCAGGTTCAGGCTGCGCTCGGCAGCCAGGTCCGGGTTGCTCCGGCCATCGGGCAACGACACGGTGGCACCGTCGGATACGCGGGTGTAGTCAGTGCTGGACGCGCTGCCGTACATGTCGTTCACGCCCGGCGCGCGGAAGCCACGACCGCCCTGCACCCACAGCGACTGGGTGTCGGTGAACTTGAACTCGGCGCCCAGGTTCCAGGTCGGCGAGGAGAACCTGGAGACGCCGACGCTGCCCGCGTCGTCCTTGTAGCCCGACTGGCCGTTGCCGCCGGCCGAGGTCTCCGGGGTGTACTTGTAGCTGTCGTAACGCAGGCCGCCGGTCAGGCTGAGGCGGTCGTCGAGCAGCCGCACGCGGTCACGCACGTAGGCGGTCAGGTCGGTTTCGCGGGTGTCCGGCCACAACGACGGATCGGTATCGCGGGTGAACAGGCTGCCATCGTTGCCCCAGCGCGAGTCCACCGAGTTCCAGTGGATCTTTGCCTGCTGCCAGGCGGCACCGTAGACGATGTCATGGCGCAGGCCGGCGGCTTCAACGCTCTTGTCAAAGTCCAGGGCGACGCGGTTGCGCTTCTGCGTGTCCCAGCGGTTCTCCTGGCGCGAGCACGGGTCGGTGGTCGAGCATCGGGTGCCATAGGTGGCTGCGGTGCCGTTGGCCACCAGCACGTTGGTCTGGCCCTGGATGTAGTTCTTCTGGTAATCGGCGGTGGCTTCCATGCTGTCGAACAACGCGTTGTCCGCGCGCCAGGCGTACTTCAGGCCGTAACGGTCGCGGTCGCTGCGGTCTTCGGCGCTGCGGAAGAAGTACGAACCGGTGCCGTCGCTGCGGGTCCAGTTGTCGACATCGTTGGTGGAGCGGGCGCGCTCATACACCACGCCAAGGGTCTGGGTGTCGGTAGCCAGGAAGTTGACCTTGAACAGCAGGTTGTCGCTCTCGCGGTCGACCGGATCGGGCGTGCGGCGGCCCGGGCCAAGGCGATCGATGGTGGTGCCGTACCAGGATTCGGTCTCGTGGCCATCGCGCTTGGTGTAGACCAGCAGCGATTCGAACCTGCCGGTGCGGTTGGCCAGGGTCAGCGACCCCATGTTCTCGTCGCTGGAACCGGTGTAGCCATACTTCACCGAACCGAAGCTGTCGTTGCCGCTGGCCTTGAGGAAGTCGGCCGGGTCCTTGGTGATGAACATCATCGCGCCGCTGAGCGCACCGCTGCCGGCGGTGATCGCGTCGGCACCCTTGATGATCTCCACTGTCTTCACTGCTTCCAGATCGACGCTGCCGCGGCCGGAACGGAAGAACTCATAGGGCTGATAGGTGCCCGGGTCCATGCTCTGCGGGAAGCTCAGGCCGTCCAGGGTGATGGACACGCGATCCGCTTCCATGCCGCGGATGTTGAACCCGTTGAAACCGGCGCGACCGAGATCGACCATTTCCACGCCGGGCACGTAACGGATGGCGTCTTCCATGCTCTGCGCGCCCTGCTGCTGCAGGTTCTTGGCCGACAGCGTGGTGACGTTCTGGTTGTCGGACTTCCTGCGCGTCTCGGTCACCTGGATGGTGTCGAGGGTGCTGTCGGCTTCGAGCGCGGCCGCACGGGCGAGAGCCGGCACGGCGAGGCTGGTGGCAACGGCCAGGGCCAGCAGTGAGGGTTGCAGTTTCATCGGGAACTCCGCAGTTGTGGAAGGTGGTTGTGCCCGTGGGCGATGTGGCCCTGGGCGTTCCTGGCTGCGGAGCGCCGGAGTGCGGCGCGGTCTGCGTTGCTGGGAGTAATCGGTACTTGGGGGTGATTAGGGCCTTGAAACCTGCAGGCTGCCGATCTCGCTGCTGCCCTGCGCCTTCGCGGGAGGACTGCGGTCCTGGCCGGTATCGATCGGCACGGACAGGAATTCGTGACCACCGCCCTGCCGCGCGGCCTCGACCTGCACGCGGTACGCACCAGGCGGCTGCGCCTGGCCGCGATCATCGCGACCATCCCAGGCCACCGAATAGCGGCCGGGCATGCGGGTCGGCCGGGCGATGCCCTGGATGGCCGGCAGATCGTCGCGGCCGTAGCGGCGCCACCACTGGGGCAGATCCTGCAGGTAGCGCGAGCGCTCGCCCAGCACCAGCAGCTGGCGCACCGGGCTGCCATCCTCGCGGGCGATCCACATCGCCAGATAGGGCGCGTGATAGCGCTCGCTGGTCAGGTTGGGCACTTGGTAATCGATGACCAGCTGCTCGGGCGCAATGGCTGCACCGTCGGTGGCCAGCAGCAAGGCCGGCCAGCGCTGCGAGGCGAAGGCGGTACCGGTGTCGCTGAGGATGAGTGCGGCGACGTCCGGCATCGCATCGGCCAGTTCCAGCCCGGGGCGGATCGGCATCACCGACAGCGCGGTGGCCAGCGCATCGGCGCTGCTCGCATCTGGCGCCACCACCGTCGCCGACGGTGCGAACTGCATGGGCCAGCCCGACCAGGGGTCGAGCATGTGGCTGTACTGACGACGTCCCACCGTGTAGCCACGGGTGGCATGGCCGCTGGCAGCGATGGCCTGCGCGCGCAGCGCCACGGTGGCGAGCGCGGGCCGGTTGTCACGCGGTGCACGGGCGTCGGCAACGCCCACCGGCCAGGGTTGCCCTGCCCCGCTGGCCTGCCAGTAACGGGCATCGCCGCCGATGTCCAGACCGATCGCGGTGGCGGCAGGCGCTGCTGCACGGGCGGCGGCGAGGGCGCGATCGATGATGTAGCCCTTGGCCAGGGCATCGACATCGAACACCACTGTCTGCGGGCGGGTCACCGGCTCGCAGCCGTCAAGGCTGACCTCGGCGCTGGCCGCAGCCGATGCCATTGCACGCAGCTCCTCGCGCGTCGGCAGAACGCCGCTGTCCTGCGCCTGCCGCCAGCGCTGTGCCAGCGTACCCAGGCGGCAGCTGAAAAGCCCTTCGGTACGTGCCCGCCACTCCTCGCACAGACGCAGCACGGCGCGCAGATCGCCGGAAAGCTGCTGGGGCCCGCTGCTGGCATTGAAGCGACTGAGCTCGCTGTCCGCGCGCCAGCGGCTGAGCACGGCATCCAGCCGCTCGATCTCGGCGAGCGCCGCATGCTGGGCGGCAGCCGCCTGCGCTGCAGGCGCGTCAATGCGCAGGTCGAGCGAGGTGCCGAGCACATCGTCGCGGTACAGTTCGGCAGCGCCGGCGCTGCCGGCATGCAGTCCGCACAGCGTCACGCAGGTCGCCAGCAGCAGGTTGAAAAGGGACGTCATCGAGGGCTCGATCAGGCACGGGGCCTCCCGGACCACCTGATGCAGGCGGCCCGGTCAGCGGAAAGAACAACGGTTGCAACGGCGGGTCACCCGCGCGGGCTGACCTCGGCAATCATCGGCGCGGTGCGGGCGCCGGCACCTTGGCATCGCTCGCATCGACCATGCCATCCTTGTTGCGATCGGCGGTTTCGAACAGGCGCTTGCCCGAGACCTGGTACTCGGCGAAGGTCATGTGGCCATCCTTGTCTCCGTCCAGCACGCCAAAGCGCACGTGCACCTGGCGGTCGCCGCCCTGGTCCAGGGCATCGATGCGGCGGTCCACGCGAGTCTCGAACTCGGCCAGGTACTCATCCAGGTTCAGCTGGTCATCGCCACTGCTGTCGGTGCGGGCGAACTGCGCATCGCGCACGCGCTGGTACTCGGCGCGGTCGACCTTGCCGTCACTGTTCTCGTCGTACAGCTCCAGGAAGCCGGCCGCGGTGTGGCTGGTCGGCATGCCCAGGCGGCTGCGCTGCTGGTTGTCGAAGCGCTGGGCGCCGACGGCGGTCTTTGCCTCGCGCTGCGGTGCAGCCTTGGCATCCTTGCCCTTGCTGGCCAGTGCTTTCTGCCCGCCCTGCCAGGTCTGCTCGCCGGCGGCATCGAACTCAGCGCGCGAGACCTGGCCATTCCTGTCGGTGTCCAGCGCGGCGAAGCGGACCTTGGTCTGCTCGACCTGGGCGGCGCGTTCGCGCTCGATCTCCGCGGCCACGCGGGCATCGAACTCGGCCACGTACTCGGCTTCTTCGATAGTGCCGTTGCGGTCGGTATCGGTTGCATCGAAGCGGGTGCGGCGGAACGTCTCGAACTCTTCCCAGGTCACGCGGCCGTCGCCGTTGTCATCGTGCTCGGCGATGAACGCCAGCACGTTGTTGCCGTGGCCGCCCACCAGCGGGCGCGGGCCGGGCGCGGTCTGTGCGGAAACAGCGGAAGGAAGCAGCAGCGCGGCAACGCACGCACTGGCAAGCACGGTGGTTTTCATGTCGACCTCGGAGGCGGTGTTACGGGGAAATCAGGGATTCAGCACGCGGAACGAGAGCGTGACGCTGTTTCTGTACTCGGCCACCGGCGCGCCGGCGGGTGCAGCGGTGCGGTGGCGGGTCAGCGCGATCCAGGTGCCGGCCGCGGACAGCGGCAAGCGCACGTGCCCGGCGGCATCACTCTTCAGGTTGAGCACCTGCGGGGTGCGGTCCGAACTCCATACCGCCTCGTTGACTTCCACGGCCTGGTCGGCCAAGGGCTTGCCGTCGTACTGCACGATGAAATCGAAGGTCTCACCCACGTACAGGTCGTTGGGATGGGTGACCGGCACCAGCTCCACGCCCTTGTTGCGCGGCGCCAGCGCGGCGCGGTCGGGATTGCCGACGGTGACGTAGCTGTCGGCCTGGGTGAGCGACTGGAAATCACAGATCACCTTGGCACCGGCCGGAATCTTCACCGCCGGGTCGCGCGAGCTCTCGCGCTTGCCATTCTGTTGCCAGGTGCGGAACAGCGCGCCCAGGCGCGGGCCGGTGCTGAGGCGGTAGGTGCCCGTGCCGGCCGGCAGCGTGTACTCGGCCACGGTGCGGGTCTTCATCACCTGCGAGGCCAGCGGCGTCTGCTTGCCGTCGGGGCCGGTCACCGAGAACTGGCTGTCATCGAACGCGGTTTCAGGGACGAAGAAGGTCTCGGCGAACGAGGCATCCATGGCAACGGTCTGCCCTGCCCGCGGCGAGAAGGTGCTGGGCACCAGGTAGGGCGTATGGGCGTGTGCCGGCAGGGATGCAGCCATTGCCAGCGCGGCGGCGGCGAGCAGGGAAAGAGTCTTCATGGGGCCTTCGTGTCGGTGAGCGTGGGCGCTGGCGAGACGAAGGTCCGGGGCTGGCGGACGGAATGCTATGCCAATTGAGATTGGTTATCAATTGGTGAAATCTGGCGGAATGTATCGTTGGGCATCACAGCCCACCAGCGCCCCTCAGCGCACAGTGCCGAGGGCGACCAGGAAACCGATCAATGCCAGCCCGTAGCCGGCCAGCAGCACACCGGCGACAAGCCTTCGCCTTTGGCCGCCCACCGCAACTGACAGAACGACGCAGGCGATGGACGCCGCCGCGCCGAGCAGAAATGCCTGGAACAACCCACTGCTGCCGAGAGACCCGCGCCAGGCCAGGAACCCGGCGCATGCCAGTGCGATGGCGGCTGCCACGGCCCAGAGAATCTTCATGGCGTCGGCTTGGCCCAGGTCTGGTGGGCTAGGCGCGCACGAGCGCCATCCATCGGTAGCCGACATACACCGCACCGGCGGCAATGGGCAGCAGGCTGATCCAGACCGGCAGCTTCAGCACGAAGGACAGCACGACGCTGGCGAACTGTACCGCGACCGAAACCGCGACCACCCAGCCGTTGAACATCACGACAGCGGCCGCGTCCTCATCCCAGCGATTGGCGGCCGCCCCTTCACGGCGCGATGGCGGCCCAGCATCCAGACATCGATGAAGCAGTCCGCAATGCCTTCCAGCAGGTCCCCAATGAAGCCAGACATGTTCAATCCTTGAGCGTCGGCGCGTGGTGCCGATCTTCAGCGTCGACTGCGCTGGCCGCCAAGCGTGACCGCGCGCTCACGGCGATCCGCCACATACAGCAGCAGCGCCCCGCAGCCCATCAGCGCCGCCGTGGCCACAAGCGCGCCTTGGTAGCTGCCGGTCGCCCTGGCCATGTACCCGGCGATGACCGGCCCCATGATCTGCGCTACGCCATAGCCGAGAGTGATGCGCGCCATGGCCTTGGAGGGATTGGACGGCACATGGCGGCCAACCAGCGCCAGGGTGAGGCTGACGATGCCGACGAAGGTGGCGCCGAACAGCGCTGCCGACAACAGATTGATCGCCGTGCCGGACGACACCGCAGGCAGCAGCATGCCCATGCCCTGCAAGACGTAGGCCAGCAGCAGCGCCCGGATGGCACCGAAGCGTCGGGCGATGCGATCCCAGACAAAGGTGGACGGCAGCGCGGCCACGCCGACGACGACCCAGACCCAGCCGCCCCTGCCCTGCAGCACGGGCAGCTTTTCCAGGATGGCGACGATGAAGGTCGCACCGATGACGAAGCCGAAGCCCGCACAGACATAGGCCGCGTTGAGCAGGCGCGTCCACGCGGATGAGGTGGCCGGTGGCGGCGGGCCCTGCGCAACCGCGGTGCTCGGCGTGGATGCCGGTGCGGGCATCCACAGCCAGGCCGGCACGAAGAACAGCAGGCCCAGCACCCCCAAGGCGATCCACTGCCCCGACCAGGTCAGCGCAGGCAGGGTCAGCACCACCGCCGCACCTGACACCACGATGCCCAACCCCATGCCAGTGAAGTGCAGTCCCAGATCCGGGCGCCGCCCGTGCTGCAGCAGCCAGTTCAGCACCAGGCCCGAGGCCAGCAGCAGCCCGGCCACGCTGGACAGCCCCGACAGGAACCGCAGCGCGCCCCAGGCCACCGGGTCGCGGGTCAGCCCCATGGCCACGGTACTGGCCACGGCCACCACCAGGCCGATGCGGTAGAGCACGTACTTCCGGCGGAGGTCGCCCGCCGTTGCCGCCAGCAGCGTGCCGGCCATGTAGCCGGCGTAGTTGATGGCAGCCAGCCAACCGGCGGCGACGTAGTCCAGGCCGGCCTGCGCCTTCATGATCGGCAGCATGGGCGTGTAGGCGAAACGGGCGAGGCCGACAGTAAGCACCAGCGCGCAGATGCCGGCGAAGATGGCGCGAAAGGGCGTGGTGTTTCCATCAACAGCGGCTTGGTTCATCGC
The DNA here is from genome assembly GCF_003105135.1 of Stenotrophomonas sp. SPM. Taxonomy (NCBI): domain Bacteria; kingdom Pseudomonadati; phylum Pseudomonadota; class Gammaproteobacteria; order Lysobacterales; family Lysobacteraceae; genus Stenotrophomonas; species Stenotrophomonas sp. SPM. Next base: position 170,024 of record NZ_QETL01000001.1, read on the forward strand.
ATCGTGTGCCGTGTTCGCCCGATCGGGGCCGTTGCCGATGGTACAGCGCCGGGCCGCGGTCGTTGCCATGCCATTTCGATATGGGATGGCTGCATTATTTGTATTGGATGCATGGCTCGCGGCAGACCACACTGGCCATCCCAACCCACGCAGCTGCTGAAATGAACCGCCCGCTCTCCACCACCCCGTCCTGGATCCAGCACCATTACGAAGGCCTGCTGCTGACGGCCGCCGTCACCACCGTCGCACTCGTGCTGGGGCATTGGCTGCCACTGGTCGGTGGTCCGGTGTTTGGCATCGTGCTCGGCATCGTGCTGAAGAACCTGCTCGCGCCGGGCAGCCGCTTCGATGCGGGCATCCGCTTTGCCGGCAAACAGGTGCTGCAGTGGTCGATCATCGCGCTGGGCTTCGGGCTCAGCCTGGGCGAGGTGCTGCAGACCGGCATGGCATCGCTGTCGGTGACCCTGGTGACGATGTCGGTGGCCTTTCTCAGCGCTTGGCTGCTGGGACGCTGGCTGCGCGTGGACGGCAAGATGACCGTGCTGATCGGCGTGGGTACGGCGATCTGCGGTGGCTCGGCGATTGCGGCAGTCACGCCCATCCTCAAGCCCGACGATCACGAAACGGCGTTCTCGATCTCCACGATCTTCCTGTTCAACCTGGTGGCGGTGCTGCTGTTCCCGCTGCTCGGCCACTTGATGCACATGAGTGACCAGGGCTTCGGCCTGTGGGCAGGAACGGCCATCAATGACACCTCGTCGGTGGTGGCCGCCGGCTACGCCTACAGTGATCTGGCAGGTGGCTACGCGACCATCGTCAAGCTGACCCGCTCGACCCTGATCATCCCCGTGTGCCTGGTGCTGACCGTGGTGATGGCGGCGCTGGCGAAGCGGCGCAGCAACACCGAAGGCGCTGCGAGTGGCTTCAATCTCGGCGTGATCTTCCCGTGGTTCATCCTGTGGTTCCTGGTGGCTTCGGGCCTGCGCACCGCCGGCTGGGTGCCGGACGCCGCGCTGCCGGTGCTGCACACGCTGGCTGAAGTGCTGATCGTGTTCGCGCTGTCCGCCATCGGCCTTTCTGCCAACCTGCGGCGCATGGCCGCCACCGGCGTCCGCCCCATCCTGCTGGGCCTGGGTGCGTGGGTGGCCGTGGCGACCAGCAGCCTCGTGGTGCAGTACTTTATCGGGCAGCTCTGACCGAAACCCACGCGCATGAACCTCCATCACTTGGCCATCTTCCATGCCATCGCCGAGACCGGCAGCATCTCCGCTGCTGCGATCCGCGTGCGCGTGTCCCAACCGGCGCTGTCGAGGGAATTGAAGGATTTCGAGGGGCGTCTGGGGGTGGTGCTGTTCGAGCGGCTGCCGCGCGGCATGCGGCTGACCGAACCGGGCAAAGTGCTGCATGCCTACTCGGCACGATTGTTCGCGGTGGCCGACAGTGCACAGGCGGCGATGCGCGATTTCGCCGATGCCCGCGCCGGGCAGCTGTCGATGGGCGCCAGCAACACCATCGGTACCTATGTGCTGCCGCGTTTCGTCGCCCAGTTCCGCACCCTGTTCCCGCAGGTGGGTATTTCCCTGTTTGTCGGCAACACCGAACAGGTTGCACAGGGCGTGGCCGACCTGCGCTTCACCGTCGGCTTCGTCGAAGGACCGGTCCGGGTCGAAGGCGTTGTTGCCGAAGAGTTCAACCGCGACGAGCTGATCCCCGTGGTGGGTGCGCAGCATCCGTTGGCCGGTCGCAGGCGCGGAAAGCCGACCGACATCAACGGGCTGCCGTTGCTGATGCGCGAACCCGGCTCGGGCACCCGTGAGCTGATCGGCGAGATGTTGCAGCAGCTGGACGTGGAGACCGGCAGCATCGTGGAGTTCGGCAATACCGAGGCGCTGAAGCAGGCCGCGATCCACGGCGGCGGCATTGCCTGGCTGCCCAGCATCAGCGTGGCGCGTGACCTGCAGGACCGCAGCCTGGTCCGGCTTCCGGTGCGGGCGCTGGGGTTGCAACGGCCGCTCAGCATCCTGCGCCGCGAAGGGGCCTACCAGGTGCCGGCGGTCGAGGCCTTCCTGCAAAAGGTGCGCAAGGGCTGAGCGGTGCGAAGCGCTGCTCCTCTCCTGTAGCCGAGCCCCTGCTCGGCTGAAGGCCCTGAGTCGAGCATGGCTCGACTCTACGAAAGGCGGTCAAGCGCACGCGCCTGAGACGTCCCTAGACGACCGGTCTAATTGAGAGTATCGTCACTCCCATGAACCCCGCCCCCGACATTGCAGGCACCGACGTCCGCCAGAGGATCCTGGCCAGCGGCCGCCGCACCATGGGCGGCAAGGGCTTCTCGGCGGTCGGCCTGAACGAGGTGCTGACCGCCGCAGGCGTGCCGAAGGGCTCGTTCTACCACTACTTCGGCTCCAAGGAGGCCTTCGGCGAAGCACTACTGCAGGACTACTTCGACGAATACCTGGCCGAGATGGACCAGATCTTCGGCAGCGCTGGCCAGAACAAGGCCGAGCAGCTGGAGCGCTACTTCGCCGCGTGGATGGAAAGCCAGTCCTTCGAGGACTGCCAGGGAAAGTGCCTGGCGGTGAAACTGGGCGCCGAGGTGGCTGACCTCTCGCCGGCCATGCGTGCGGCCCTGCGCAGCGGCACGGCCGGCATCATCGTGCGCCTGACGCGGGCGATCGAAGGCGGCCAGGCCGACGGCTCCCTGGCCAGCAACGGAGATGCCGCCGCGCTGGCACAAAGCCTCTATCAGCTGTGGCTGGGCGCCAGCATCATGGTCAAGATCGTGCGCGGCCCGCAGCCCTTCGAGAACGCGCGCCTTACCACCCGACAGATTCTGCATCCCTCACGCTGAGCGAGGGATGCGTAAGACACACTCCCCGTGGAGTGTTTTTTACGACCGAGCCTTAGACGACCGGTCTACTGCTTCATCCTTCCAACAGGAGCACCACCATGAAAGTCCTCATCGTTCTGACCTCGCACGACCAGCTTGGCGACACCGGGCACAAGACCGGCTTCTGGCTGGAAGAACTGGCAGCCCCCTACTACGCCTTCAAGGATGCAGGCGCGGAGATCGTGCTGGCCTCGCCCAAGGGCGGCCAGCCGCCGCTGGACCCGAAGAGCAACGAGCCGGCGTTCCAGACCGAACTCACCCACCGCTTCGAAGCCGACGCCGACGCCAAGGCGCAGCTGGCCGCCACCGTCCGCCTGGACAGCGTCAACGCTGCCGACTTCGACACTGTGTTCTACCCCGGTGGCCACGGTCCGTTGTGGGATCTGGCCAATGATGCCCACTCCATCGCGCTGATCGAATCGTTCGTCGCCAGCGGCAAGCCGGTCGGCCTCGTCTGCCACGCACCGGGCGTGCTGCGCCAGGTCAAGGCGCCCGATGGCACGCCGCTGGTCGCCGGCAAGCAGGTCACCGGCTTTGCCAACACCGAGGAAGACGCGGTGGGCCTGACCCAGGTCGTGCCCTTCCTGGTGGAGGACATGCTGAAGGACCTGGGCGGTGACTACAGCAAGGGTCCGGACTGGGGTTCGTACGTGCGGCGCGATGGCCTGCTGGTGACTGGCCAGAACCCGGGCTCGTCGGCCGAAGCCGCCACGGTGCTTATCCAGGCAGTCGCCAAGGCCTGAGAGCCATGAAGGAGCGATCCGGCGCACACGCCCGGATCGCTTCGCTCCCCCGTGCTACGGTGCGCACACAGGCATGCTGCGTCTTTGCCAGAACGTTCCCCCACACCGGGCAGTTCCCATCAAACGCACCCAGGCGACACCCAGCACGTCCACCGATACGGCGCCGCCCGATCTGTTCGGCGCCCTGCGCCACATGCTGCTGCGTCATCGCGATGGCCTGCTCGTGGTCCACGATACGGACCAGCATTTCTACGCCAACTGCCGCACGCCGGGCGCCAACGGCAAGGCACAGTTCTTCGGTGCGGTGAAGGTGTCCGGGCGCAAGCACGCCCTCCACCTGATGCCCGTCTATGACCATCCCGAACTGTTGGCTGGCATCAGCCCTGCGCTGAAGCAGCGCATGCAGCGTAAGTCCTGCTTCAACTTCGACCGCTGGGATGAGCCACTGCTGCAGGAACTGCAGGCGCTGGTGGACCAGGGCGCCGCCCGTTACGCGGCTGAAGGCAGGCGCTGAGGCCTGCCGGCGCGCCTAGCGTTCCCGGCAACGCAGCCACCCGCCCGACGGCGACGCCACCTGTTCCCAACCGTTGGCCAGCCGCCGGAAAGCCTGGCCACCAACGCAGGCAGTGCCGGTCCGCTTCGCTTCGGCCGAACCCAGCGCAGGCAGCGCGCTCACCTCGGTGGAGGGGCCGGGACGACCGGCCTGGCGGGCTTCGTTCTGCAGCGTAGTGGCCTCGACCCCATCGCAGTAGGCCTTGGCGGCGGGATGCGGATGCTTCGGCCACGCGTACTGCGCGCAGTTGAAGGGCGTGGTGCTCTTCGCCATCGAGTTGTGGGCCGGCCGTGGCGCGGCCGGCAGCGGTTTTCGCGCGGGGCCGGTTGCGGAGCGGATCTGCTGGGCGGCGGCCGGAAGTGCGGCGACCAGCAGCCACGCCAGCACCAAGGGGCGAACATCCATGACCTGTCCTCGTTCCTTGAGTCTGTACTGCGGTGGCGCACGCGTGTGACGCGTCACGCTTCCGATGGATCAACGCGCTTATTCTGCCGCAAATCCCCCGCCCGCCGATACCAGCCCGCGCGCCCGCCATGCGCAGGTTTCACCCTGCGGTCTGCGATCTGACACACGCAGGACGCTTGCGCCGGGTCACCACTCCGGACATCCAGCGTTGACCTGAAAGCGACACGCGCTGACGCTTACGGCAGCGCGCGCCACCTCGGTGGCCAGGGAGCGCGGTCGAGTTCCTCCTGCATGACCGGCACCCGCCGGGTTCCAACCGCAGTCCTCACCCACCCACACGCGCAGTGCCTCCGCATGGCGAACGCTTTTGCCGTGAGGGCGTCCTGCGTCCTGGAAAAACCTGACGGAGACACTGCAATGCGCCTTGCGACGTTCCTGTTCGTCCTGGTCCTCAGCGCCTTTGCCGGCGCCGCCCACGCGGAAACGGTCAACCCTCGACAAGGGCGGCTTCGTGCTGACCTATCACTGCAGCATCCACGGCGCCACGCGGTACGAATACACCCTGCTGGCCGATACCGGCACGGCCAAGCGACCGTCCAGCTTCTACAAGGACACGGACCTGCCCACCGGCTGCCTGGGCCAGAACAGCACCGCGTCGTACGCCAGCATCCATGCCGGCTATGACCGTGGGCATCTGGTCACCTCCAACCACATGGACTACGACACCACCTCCATCCGCCGCGCCAACTTCATGACCAACATCGTGCCGCAGGTGTCCAGCTTCAACCAGGGCATCTGGGTGAAGGCCGAGACCGTGGCCGAGTGCTACCGCGACATCGCGCCGGTGGACGTCTATGGCGGCGTGGTCTACGGCGATGCCGCCAACGATTACTTCCTGGCCAGCCACGGCATTCCGACACCGGAGTTCTTCTGGAAGACGATCATCACCCGCGACCCGCAGACCGGTACCGCCAAGGCGATCAGCTGGATCATTCCCCATGAGGCCAACGTGGGCAGCCTGGACAACTACCTGGTGACCATCGCCGACCTGGAAGAACTGCTCGGCGCCAGCTACGTGGCGATCAACGCACCGGCGTCGCTGAAGAACATGCTGCCGGCGACCACCTGGCCGCAGCCGGCCGGCTGCGACCTGGGCTGAGTCCCGCACCCTGCCCCGGCCATGCGCCGGGGTACGGGCCGGGTGCGGCGGTGGTTCATCCATTGAATGCAGGCGTGCTCTAGCATGAGCGACGACCTTTGATTGCCCAGGATCATCATGACGGATCATTCTTCTGCCGCATTCACTGAAACCGAACGCCAGCACGCGCTGGATGCGCTGCACGTGGTCGGCAGCCTGCCCGAGCCCGCCTACGACGATATCGTGAAGGTGGCGGCCGCCGTCTGCGGTACGCCGATGGCTCTGGTGACCCTGATCGATCGTGATCGCCAGTGGTTCAAGGCCCGCATCGGCGTGGATGGCAGCGAAACCGACCGCGACGTGGCGGTGTGCGACCACGCCATCCGCCAGCCCGAGCAGCTTCTGGAAGTGGGTGACCTGAAACAGGACAGCCGCTTCGTCGACAACCCGGTGTTGAATGAGATGGGTGCGCGCTTCTACGCGGGCATGCCGCTGGTCACCCGCGAAGGCGCGGCGGTCGGCAGCGTCTGCGTGGTCGACCTGACCCCTCGTTCGCTCAGCCAGCAGCAGCGCGAAGCCCTGCAGGCCCTGGCCCGGCTGACCATGAATCTGATGGAAGCGCGCAGCCGCGAGCGCGAGCAGGAAGTGGCGACCATCCTCGAGCAGAGCCCGCTGGTGGAAGCCGCGCACGCCACCACCGGCACCGCCTGCACCGTGGTCATCCTCGAGCTGCAGGACCTGGCCGGCCTGGCCGAGCAGATGGGCGAACGCAGCCTGGAGCGCCAGCTGCAGCAGCTGGACGTGGCGCTGGAGCAGTGCCTGGATGCCGGACGTGGCGACAGCATCAACCGGGTCACCGGCAGCGGCGAGTTCATCGCGGTGCTCGGCAGCGACCAGGCCGCCGAGACCCTGGCCGCCCTGCAGGCCGTGGCCGACGGTGCTTCCTCGCGACTGCAGCGGCCGCTGCTGATGGGCGCCGCAGGCGGTACCGGCGAGGAGAGCACAAGTGCGGTCTTCATGCGTGCCGACCGTGAGCTGAGCGCGCGCAAGGACGAGCAGCGCTGAGCGAGGGTGACTGTGCCCACCCAGGTGGGCATCTACCAGACCGGCTCATGACCCTGCCTTGGTAGCCGCCAACCTTGGCTGGCGCGGGCACATCGACGGCCAAGGTATGCGTTGCGGACGGCCTACCCTGCCGCGAACGTGCAGTCTGCGCTGGCGACGAGGCTGACGAAGGTCCCGCGCAGCGTGGCATTGTGATGCTCGACGATGGTCTTCGCTGCCAGCACGGGCGAATCGGTGGTGGTGTGCGCGTCGGCCACCAGCACGGCGGAGATGCCGAGGTCGCGCGCGGCGCGGCAGGTGGTGTCCACGCAGTAATCGGTCTTCATGCCGACAATCACCAGCTCCTCGATGCCGCCCGCGGCCAGTCCCTCGGCCAGGCCGGTCTCGAAGAAACAGTTGGGCCGCGTCTTCTCGAACACGGTGTCGCGCGCCGGATCGATGGCGAGGTCGGCGAGCAGCTGCGACAGCGGACTGTCGCTGGCCAGCGGCGAGCCTGCGGGGCCGACATGGCGTGCGACAAACACCGGGGCACCGGCGGCATGTGCGCGGTCGATCAGCGCATTGATGTTGGCCAGCACGTCGTCAGCGCGGTACGGGCGGTGCGCGCCGTTGAACAGGCCGTGCTGCATGTCGATGACCAGCAGGCCGCGGCGGGGGATTCGGGAAGAGCTCATGAGGTTTCTCCTGTGGGATGGGTACGGACGGAGAAACGAAAAGACCCCGTCAATGACTGGCGGGGTCCTGAGGGGTGGCGCTACATCACGTCACGTAACGACCTCACGACCTGCCAGCGGCAGTCGTGGAGGTAGTGGTGACGGTGGCGGCTCGGAAGACCATGAATCCGATGCTGCGTCAGCGCGGGGTTGCGGTCAAGCCCTTACGCCGGTGACAGCGCCTGCAGCGCGTCGAACACCGGGGTGTCGCCCTCGGTGAGTTCGATGATGCAGCGGCGCAGCTGCGGATGCTCGATCAGGGCCAACAGCGTGGCAGCGACGTCGGCGCGGGCGATGTTGCCGTAGGGAATCGCCAGACCGGCGCGCACCCGGCCGGTGCCAGGTTCATCGCTAAGCGTGCCCGGGCGCAGGATTACCCAGTCCAGCGGGCTTTCGGCCAGATGCACGTCGGCACGTTTTTTCACCACCATGTAGTTCTCGAACGTATCCGACAGGTGCTTGCCACGCCCGGCCTCCGGGAAGGCCGACACCAGCAGGAAACGCGGTACGGCGGCGGCCTTTGCCGCGGCCACGGCCAGTTCCAGTCCACGCCCATCGATGGCGTCGGTCATCGACGCGCCGCCCTTGCCGCCAGCACCGGCGCAGAACACCACCACGTCGCAGCCCTGCATCTTTGCCTCCAGCGCGGCAACATCCAGCTGCAACAGGTCGCCCTGCACCGGGCGTGCGCCGAGGGCGGTGAGTTCGGCGGCCTGTTCCTGCGCACGGTGCAGTGCCAGTACGCGGTGGCCGCGTGCGCTGGCCTGCTGGGCCAATGAACGACCGACCTTGCCGGCCGCGCCGACGATGAAAACCTGGCTCATGCTGGATCCTGTGGGGGGGAGCGGTGTCCAGTGTGGAGCGTCCAGGTCGAACACAGCGTGATTGGCAGACATGACGCTCCCTCACTCACCGAGACTCCCCATGGCCATCAAGACCGCCGAAGACCTCTTAATCCACCAATTGTCGGATATCTACAGCGCCGGCGCGGCTCGCCTGGCGTCGTCGTCGGCATGCAGCTTCAACGCCACCGTACTGACAGGTCAGCCGTCAACGCGGAACCTTCGGGCGTGATCGCCGGGAAGATGCGGCCTGCTCTGTCGTCAGCGATGGAGCATCTTCCGGTCCGTACAGGTGCTGGCAACACGGGCAGAAGAACGTTCGGCGCCGCGTGGTCCCCATGTACAGTTTGCTGATTGGCCCACCACAACCCGGGCATGTTTTCCGGGCGTGCACCTCCCAGTGCTTTTTGAGTTCGTGCCCACGCTTCCAGCGCAGGAAGTCGAAGCTGTAATTGCGCGCCTCATGGATCAGGCGGGTCAACACACGGGGAGGCAGGTCCCCTACCCGGCTCCCAGGATGCACGGCGATACGGAACAGCACTTCATTCTTGATGATGTTACCAACGCCGGAGAACACGGCCTGATCCAGCAGGGCGTCGCAGACGAGCACATCGGGCATGGCTTTCAGCTTGCGGCGTGCCAGGTGTGCATCCCAGGCGTCGCTCATCACGTCCGCCCGCCAATCGTAGACATCGTCCAAAGGCTGTTCGATCAGCTTCACCGAGCACGCGTAGAAGTTCAACTCGTCTCTGTCGAACTGCAAAGCAACCCTCGGCACGGCATCCTTTCGCTCGTTGATACGGTAGCTGCCGAACAGCATGAGGTGGATCCGCAGCGTGACGTGGCTGAACTCCAGCAGGAAATGCTTGCCCCAGCTGCGTACCGCCTTTATCCGGCGTCCTAGCAGGGGTGTCAGGTCCACCCGGCTGTTGCCTCCGACATGGCGCACGGTCCTGCCCTTGAACCGGGCCGCCTCTTCGCGTAGCAGGACAATGGAGGGGCCTTCAGGCATGGCGGTTCTCCTTCAGCAGGGTTTGCAGGCGCAGCGCGTTGGGTATGGCGTGACCCTGCGCGGTGTTGTCCAGGATGATCCAGGCCGGACCTTGGCCGGCAGCTGCACCTGCCGCCTGGGCAAGCGCGCGCAGGTCCCTGTCCGGGTAACTGCTGTAGTACATGCGCGGTCGACCGTGCCACCGCCAGTAACTCCAGTGCCGCGCGCCACCGGGCTCAGCCGCGCGGGGAACCCGCGCGGGATCGGCGGCGACGCGTGCGATGCCGTGACGCTCCATCAATGCGTCAGCCGGCGCCGAGAACCAGCTTTCATGCCGGGGTTCGCAGGCAATGGCTACGTCCGTGCGACGCTTGACTGCGCGGAAGAAGGTCGATGCCACGCGGGCATCAAAGTCCAGGCGCGGCGGCAGTTGCAGGAGCAACGCCCCCAGCCGGTCGCCCAGATGGTTCACTGCATGGATAAAAGGGTCAAGCAAGGGCGCCGCCCCCCGCAGGCCGGCCTCATGACTGATTGCCTGCGGCATCTTTACCGAGAACCGGAAATGCGCGGGCACGGCCTGCGCCCATCGTGCATAGGTCTCCGGCTTGTGTGGGCGGTAGAACGAAGAGTTGATCTCCACCCGCGAAAAGCGGGTCGCATAGCGCTGCAGTGCACTCTGCCCCTCGCCGAAGTCCCCTGCATATGCGGACGGCAAGGACCACCCTGCGCAGCCTGCCTGAATGGACTCAAATGGCGAGGTTTGAGGCGCGGTCTGCATGAATCCAGCTTCCCGCACCCCGCGTCCTGCGGGGGTGAACCAGGCACGCGTCCCGTGTGAAAGGCCCGCGCAGGCGCAGCAGTTTCGCATGTCGCACACAGCGGGCAGTCACTGCCTTGATGCCCAGAAGCGGACAGTACCTTCCAATAAGAAGTAATGATCAGGGTTTGGCATGCAGAAGTACGGAAATGAACAGACGAAGGAGCATTGTCTGCTGCTGGTGGAAGACCAGCTGGACTTGGCTGAACTGGTCGAGGATGCGCTGGCGAACGAAGGAAACACCATCACGCACGCTGAAAGCGTATTTGAAGCCCTCAACCTCCTGCGCAGCGAGCGGTTCGATGCCGCCATTCTCGATATCGAGCTTGGCGACGGCGTCGTGTTTCCGGTAGCCGATCGCTTGGCGGAGCTGGGCGTGCCCTTCCTGTTTGCCTCCGCGGTCTACGACCAGGTCGTGCCTGCGCGGCACCAGAAGGCGCGCTTCGTAGCCAAGCCGTTCCACATCCCGCAGCTGCAGGAAGCGGTGAACCAGACGCTCGCCCAGAGCCGGGCCAGCCATCCGGCATCGCGCTGATGCCGCATCTACTGCAAGGAATTTCTTCAATGAGCAAGCTACCGTTCAATCCCACAGGTGACGCCAGCGATCAGGACAAGGCGCATACACCGGATAAGGTCCGTACCGATCAGAGTTGGAAGAAAGGCAGGGACATGCCGGAACAGGACGAGACAGCACATCCCGACGATTACGAGCGCCCAGAGGTCGATCCGACAGGTGATCATCACCGCTCGAAGCCCTGAGTTGCTTTGCCCAGAACGTCAAAGTGAGCCGAACCAGCTCGCGTACGGCGTATTCTTCACCAGACAGCGGTTGTAGTCCTTGCCGCCATCTGTCCACCACACCGGGCCGCGCTCGCCGAGGCCTCGTTTAGCCACATCCACGGCGCGGCGCGCACTCCGCAGCGCCATCGCCTCGCCGTTCCTCAGTGCCGCCTGTACCGCGCGCCGCGCGTCCATGAGCGCCGCCACCCACCGCGCACGTTCGGTGGCGGTGAGATTCGGGTTGGTCGCGCGCCAGAGTCGGCTGCGCACCACGATGTAACGCTTGTCCGGGGTCAGTGGAGCACCGCGCGCACGATCGCTTGTCACGGGGTCAGCACGATCTTCCGGCAGTCATCGTCTTTCGCGTCGAACATGGCATAGCCCTGCGCGGCGTCGGCCAGGCTCATCCGGTGCGAAATGATGTTGCCGGGGTCCAGCTTGCCCTCCAGGATGGCGGTCAGGAGCTCAGGCATGAGGCCCTGCACATGGGTCTGCCCCATCTTGAAGGTCAGGCCCTTGTCGAATGCATCCCCCAGAAGGAAGCCGTGGATGAAGCCGGCATAGACGCCAGGAATACTGACGACGCCGCCACGGCGAGCGGCAGCAATGCACTGGCGGATCGCAACACCGCTGCTGCCTTCCAGTTTCACTGCGGTCAACGCAGTTTCAAGCGAGCTGCCCTCCGCCTCGAAGCCAACCGCCTCGATACAGGCATCCACGCCTCGTCCGCTGGTCTGGCTGACGATGTAGTCGGCGGGATCTTCCACCTTGCTGAAATCGATGGGCGTGATGCCATAGGTGCGCTGCGCGAAATCCAGCCGATACGGCAGATGATCGACCATGAAGATGGTTTCCGCACCCAGCAGGCGGCAGCAGGCAGCGCTCATCAACCCCACCGGGCCTGCACCGAAGATGGCAACCGTCGAGCCCTTCTTCACTCCGGCGTTGAGTGCGGCCTGGTAGCCGGTCGGCAGGATGTCGGACAGGAAGAGCACCTGCTCATCTGCCACGCCGTCAGGGATCCGCAGCGGACCCACGTTGGCCTTGGGCACCCGCACGAATTCCGCCTGGCCGCCCGCGACCCCACCGTAGAGGTGGCTGTACCCAAACAATGCGGCCGGCGGCATCATTCCCTTCGCATTGAGCGCCGCGCCTTTGCCGGGGTTGGTGGTCTCGCACGCGGCATACTCCGCAAGCTGGCAGTGGAAGCATTCCCCACAGGCGATCACGAACGGGATGACCACGCGGTCACCAGGGCGGACCTGGGTCACGCCCCTGCCAACCTCTTCCACGATACCCATGAACTCGTGGCCCAGCACGTCGCCGCTGTGCAGGTCGGGAATCTTGCCCCGGTACAAGTGCAGGTCAGAGCCACAGATGGCGGTGGCGGTAACCCGCAGAATGAGGTCGTCCTCGGCAGCGAGTACCGGATCGGGTACGGTCTCAACGCGGACATCCTTGCGGCCGTGATAGGTCAGCGCCTGCATCATCGTTCTCCTGCCGTTGGGGGCTGCAGCATTGCATGGTCACCGCTGTGCCGGCGGTGACATTACCGTGTGCGGCGCGTGCATTCCTCTGCTGCGGCTTCAGCGGTCTTCGGCATCCACGGTGATCTCTCCCGAGGTCTCCAGCATGGCCAGTTCGATCTGGTGATGGCCATCGCAGCCTGCCTTGCGCATGGCCACGTCCAGGTCCTCCGGCGCTACGTTGCAGCGGCGCACCTGGTCCCAGAACACCTTGCCGTTGCGCACCAGCACGACCGGCGCGCCTTCAACCCAACGGTGCAGCCGACGATTGCGCGCGGTCACGTAGCCGACCAGCCAGTTCAGACCCAGCAGCGTGGCGGCAAGGATGAGCCCGCCAAGCAGCGAGGTGTCCTCGCCGATCAGCGAGTTCTGGACCGCCGTGCCCAGCAGGACGATGACCAGCATGTCAAACGGTGCGGACTGCCCGATCGATCGCTTGCCACTGAGGCGCGTCAGCAGCAGCACCACGACATAGACGGCGGTGGCGCGTAGTACGAACTCGAACCACGGCATGCCCAGCTCGAACAGATCGCTCATGGTCTTCTCCCCGCATGGCCTGCCCGGAGGGATACAGAACAGGTCGTCCACGCTGCGTGACTCCGCCTACGCGGCCTGTCACAGCGGGTGCAGGGCCCAGTGGCCCAAGGACAACCCTTTGCGAAGGATGCGGTACGCGTCGCGGTCGAAGACCGGATCACTGCGGCGCACGCGCCGGGCAGCGGCCAGGGTCTTCGCGCTGCCATGATAGAACCATCCATCAACGACGTGGAATTGCCGCATCGCTTCGCCGCGTTCCTCGATGGCCACGGGCCCGGCGTAGGGCCATTCGGCAATCTCCAGCAGCGTGAGCGCATCGGCCAGCCGCTGCTGATGCTCGGCAAGGGTCTCGCCGCCGCAGCAGGCGCCGGCACACTGGCGCAGCATCGAGCGGAAGCACGGGCGTCCAGAGGGAAGCCGCTCCAGGCCCAGCAGCGAATAGCAGAGGCGGTTCTCATCCGCCACGCGGCGCAGCGCCTCACGTGCCGCGCGAGCACTTGAGTAGATGCCGTAAAGCATCGGCGTGGAGGTCAGATCCACCTCTGACGAGTTCACCACGCTGATCTCGCCCCGGTACAGGCGCAGGCTGAATTGACGCGGCAAGCGCCGCAACAGGCGGTTGTACAGCGGGCGCTGTTCTTTCACCATCGCGGCCTCCAGCAGCTGCGCTCCCAGGTCCCCGGCCATCGGCAGGTGACTGATGCGCTCGGACTGGCGCAGCATCGCAGCTTCCTCGGCCGTCCGTAGATGGTCCATCACGCGCGTGCGCAGGTTGATGCTCTTGCCGATGTAGAGCGGCAGGCCACCCTCGCGGCCGTGGAAGGTGTAGACACCGGGCTGTGCAGGCAGCGCCTGCGCCTGCTCGCGCAGATGCTCGGGAAACACATACCCGGCGGCGCGGGCGGAACGGCGCGCGGCCTGCGTATTGGAAGGAATCAAGGACAGCGATCAGGACAGTGGCACCAGCGATGCATGATAGGCAAGCGCCGCAGGACCGCCAACGCGTAGTGGCGGGTGCCACTGAACGCTTCACGTTGATGTCGTCGACACCTGCCATGCACGCCCCCGACGCGGGCGCCTCGACCACTCTGATACCCCCCGTACGGAGAAGGACCATGACGCAGGACCATTCCGGTGCCCTCGGGCGCACGCGCTGGGCCATTGCCGAGGGCTATATCCCCGGCTGGAGCAACGGCCGTGAGCCTGAGCTGGAGAGCCACGAGACGTGCTGCATCCTCAATGCCGGCAGCACCGATGCCCGGATCAGCCTGATGCTGTACTTCGAGGATCGCGAGCCGCAGGGCCCCTACATCTTCACCGTTCCTGCCCAGCGCACCTGCCACAAACGCTTCAATGATCTTCAGGAACCGGCACCGGTGCCGCTGGGCGTTGGCTTCTCCTGCGTCATCGAGTCCGACGTGCCCGTGGTGGTGCAGCACACGCGCCTGGATTCGCGCCAGGCGGCAAACAGCATCATGACCACCATCGCGCACCCGCTGTAGGCCGCGCCCTGCACGCCGTGCCGACATTGCCGGGCCACGGCGTTTACCGCGGTGTGCCCACACTGGCCCCCCCCCCTTCCCCCACAGAGGATGCACGCATGCCAGTCCCCAACTACCCGAAGCCGCCATTCAAGGCGCAGCAGCAGTCTTTCCCTGGCAAGACCAGCAAGCTCGACCCGAAGCCGGATCACGGCGAACAGAGCTACCAGGGACACCGCCAGCTTGAGGGCAAAAAGGCACTCATCACCGGTGGCGACAGCGGCATCGGTGCAGCCGTGGCCATCGCCTATGCACGCGAAGGTGCGGATGTAGCGATTGCCTTCCTGGAAAGCGAGAAGGACGATGCTGCCGCCATCGGCAAGCTCATCCAGGAGGCTGGCCAGAAGGCGGTGCTGATCCCCTGCGATATCAGTGACGAGGCGCAGGCCGAGCAGTTGATCCAGCGCGTCGTGAATGAGCTGGGCGGCTTGGACATCCTGGTCAACAACGCCGCCTACCAGCGCTACTACGAATCGTTTGACGAGATCACGATGGACGACTGGCGCAAGACGTTCGATACCAATGTCCATGCGCTGTTCAACCTGACCCGCCTCAGCGTTCCGCACCTGAAGGACGGCGGCTCGGTCATCAACACCGCGTCGGTGAACTCGAAGAAGCCGACGCCGAACATCCTGCCGTACTCCACCACCAAGGGTGCGGTCGCCAATCTCACCATCGGCCTGGCGGGCCTGCTGGCCGAAAAAGGCATCCGGGTCAACGCGGTCCTCCCGGGCCCGATCTGGACGCCGTTCATTCCTGCTGGGATGGCCGCAGACGAGGTTGAGAGCTTCGGCAGCCAGACCCCGTTCGGCCGCCCTGGCCAGCCCGCCGAGCTTGCGTCTGCCTATGTAATGCTGGCAGCGGACAGTGCCAGCTATACGTCTGGCGCGCTGCTTACCATCTCTGGTGGCGCTGTGACCCTGTAACCTGCTGCTCGCCTGCCGCAGGGCATTCCCTGTGGCGCAACCCAGCATGCGCTGGTGAGGCAGACGGCTGTTGCCCTGCCCTGCCCTGCCCGATGGAATGAGGTGACTTATCGCCCGCAGCGGAATTGCGGGTTTATGTCAGTTCGCAAGGGAAAGCTGAGGTGACGGCGAAGCCTCAGCAGCGGCCAGGCTGGCGAGGTAGTCGGCAAAGCCACCGACGGCGCGGCCTGACAACCGCCCGCTGGTGGTCACCACGGGCGCGCTGGCCCAACGGATCGACGCACCCGTCGATTCCAATCGACACACCAGGTCCACATCTTCGGAGCACCGCTTGGCTGCGAAGCCGCCCGCGCGCCGGTAGGCAGTGACCGAGACCCCGAGGTTGGCCCCATGCACGCGACCATGCCCCTCACCCCAGTGCTCACTGCGCTGGAAGCAGCTGCGCAGCCACGCCTGCTGCGGCGCCAGAGGGCCGAGATCGACGACGCCACAGAACACGTCGCTGCCTGCGGCACGCTGGGCCACCAGCCAATCGGGCGGGACGACGCTGTCTGCATCGGTACTGGCCAGCCATGAGGCGCCGCGCTCGACCAGCACGGCCGCCGCGGCCGCGCGGGCAGCGCCCACACACCGCGCCTGCAGGCTGAGCGTCTCCGTCGCCATCCGCGCACAGACCTCGGCGCTACCATCCCTGCACGCATCCAGCGCGACGATGATCTGCACCGGTTCGCCTGCCAGCCCCGGATGCGCTGCAGCGATGGCCAGCGAGCGCAGGCACGCCGTCAAGTGCTCGGCCTCGTCATGCGCCGGCACCAGCACGCCGATCATCTCAGGCCCTCGTTGCTGGCCAGCGAGAGCGGCCTGCGCGTCCAGCCCTGCAGGATGAAATCGCTGTCGCGGTAGCAGAACGCCTCCTGCAGGCCCTGCCCGAGCCGCTCATGCACCAGCGCGCTGCGGCTGGCCCGACCCGGGAACGACGGCAGCCAGTGGCAGGCAACCAGCAGGCCGTCGTCCTTCATCGCGGCGTGCAGCCCATCGCGCAGTTCGACCAGCGCTTCCGGGCCCAGGTAATAGCCCATCTCGCCACACACGATCAGATCGAAGCGACCGGCCGGCCACTGCTGCGGGTGCTGCGCGCAATGCACCTGCACATGCGGCAGATGGGCCAACCCGCGGCGGGCCTGGAAAGCCGCGCGCGGACTGATGTCGGTGGCCAGCAGTCGCTCGCAGCGGCCAGCCAGACGCTCGGTGAGCACCCCGTTGGAACAGCCCAGCTCCCAGCCGCGCTGGAAGCTGGGCTGGGTCAGGCTGGCCATCAGCAGGTCGCGCTTGCGCTCTTCGTACCAGCGGGTGCGGTAGCCGAACGGATCGTCGTTGGCGTGAAGATCATCGAAGTAGGGCTGGGCGCTCATGCGAAATAGACCTCGTGATTTCTATAGAAGCGGGTAAGTACATGGGCCGGCAGGATGGGCTCGGCGTGCAGCCGGGAGATATCGCCGGTCTGGGTGCGGAACTGCGCGATCGCTTCGCGCTTGTGCGCGGCGACGGCTGAAATGTCGAGCAGCTTCGGCTGCTCCCCCGCCATGTGGGCGCAGCCGGGGTCCAGCCAGTGCCAGCCCCATACGGGATATTCAAGACGCCTGCAGCCTGCCGCCCGTGCCGCCCGCCAGGCGGCGCGGCCGGCCGCTTCGTGATCGGGATGACCATCAAAGCGCCATGGCGCCAGCACCAGGTCGTCTTCGCGCAGGGTCTGCCACAGCCAGTCTTCGAGGCCGGCTTCGTGGGCGGTGACGCCGCCGTCGGCAATGCCAAGATGGACAATGGCACCGGCATCAATGGACAGCGCACCCAGGGCGTCGCGCAGCTCTTCACGGCGTGCCTGGCGCAGGCGCTGCGGCGTCCACCAGCGCTCGCCCGGGTAGCAGGCCTCGCCGTCGGTCACCGCAATGACCTGCACCTCCAGGCCGATCCCTGCGGCCGCACACAGCAGCCCGCCACACGCCAGCACCTCGTCATCCGGGTGCGGTGCGACCACAACGAGCCGGCGTACGCCTGCACACAGTTCCGCGAGCGCGGTTTCAGGTTGTTGCCAGAGCCAGTCGCAGTGTTCCCAGGCACGCTCGTCAGAGCCCTGACCGTGGATGGTGGCTACAGCGACCATGGCATCACCTGTCGGGCGCACTGCTCGCCGAGCCATTGCCAATCCTTGTCGGCGTGGCTCTGGCGCATGAACACCGTCAGGTCCGCCCAGCGCCGGGCGTGGGCATCTTCCATGCACATCGGTGCGGGGCCAAGCGCGCGGCCGGCCAGATCGAGCACCTGCGTGGCGGCGCGCTCGACGACGCTGCGCACGCGTACCACCTGCACCCGGTGTGTCAGCTGCGGTGCCGCGTCGATGGCCATGGCCAGTTCACGCAGCAGTGCCGCTGCCGGTGCCAGTGCCAGATCGACCTTGCCCAGCAACCGCGCGCGCAGGCCCTCGCTGCAGCCGTGCTGCATGCGCTCGGCCAGCGCTGTCGCCGCGCCGAACCACACCGCCGCGATCCCAGCGCCACCGTGCCAGAAGCCCGGTCGTTCCAGGTAGCCATTGATCGGGCCCACCGCTTCGGCCTGCGCACCATCAAAGCGCACCGTGGTGGACGGCACACCGGCCATGCCAGCGGCGGGCCACGGTTCGCCCTCCATGCAGTGCCACTGCGATGCGTCCACCTTGTAGAGCTGTACACCCGCCTCACCGCGCACGGTCACCAGCGCGGTGTCGACCAGATTGCTTCCCGAGCACCACGGCTTGTCGCCGCGCAGCCGGCCGTCGTGCTCCGCCCGCAGCGTGCAGGCCGGGCCCTCGGCCGCCCATACCGCCAGAAGTTGCTCTGAAGGCAAGGGCACGCGCAGTTCGTGCAGGATCGCGATCGCATCGTGATGGGCTTCAAGCACCTTGGCCAGGCACAGGTCTTCATGACCCAGCGCTGCGAGTGCACGCCAGCGTTCAAGGGTGCGGCCCTGGCCCGGAAGCGGGAGATCAGGCACCTGCAACAGGCGCTGCCTGGCAAGGTTGGACAACGGGGGAGGCAGGACAGGAGCGAGCATTTCACAGACGTCGCAGGAGACAGATCTGGAACGTAGGCCTTCCCTGGTCACGTTGCTGTCTTGCCGATGTATCCGCGGGATGATTGCCGTGGATAGGTATCATCACGGCAGCTGCCCAACGTTACGCTGAAGCATTCAGATGCTGACCGAAATCCATGTCGGCGCGTGATCACTGGCCTTGTCCTGCAGGCGCACCCAGCGATCGACCCCTGCATCCTTCAGCCGAGGCGCAAGCACCGGATTGATCAGCAGATGATCGATGCGGAGCCCGCGGTCGCGCTCGGCGTGCTGGCGGAAGTAGTCCCAGAACGTGTAGATGAACTGCTCGCCGTGCACTTTCCGCAGCGCATCGGTCCAGCCCTGCGCCAGCAGTCGCTCAAACGCGTCGCGGACCTCGGGCTGGAACAGCGCGTCACGCTTCCACGCCTTGGGGTCATACACATCCAGGTCACTGGGGATCACATTGAAGTCGCCCATCAGTACCGCCGGGTGTGGAAGATCGACCAGCGAGCGGGCATGGCCCAACAGTCGCTGCATCCAGCGCAGCTTGTAATCGAACTTCGGGCCGGGCTGGGGGTTGCCGTTGGGCAGGTACAGTGCGCCCACGACGATCCCATGCACGGCCGCTTCCAGATAACGGCTCTGGCTGTCCTTGGGATCACCCGGCAGCCGGCGACGGCTTTCTATCGGCATTGCATTGCGCGCAAGCACTGCGACACCGTTCCAGCGCGCTTCGCCGCACCAGATCGCGCCATAGCCCGCCCGCTCCAGCGCCGCTACCGGAAAGGCGGCATCCGTGGCCTTCAGCTCCTGCAGGGCGACGATATCCGGCGCTTCCCGGTCCAGCCATGCCAGCAGATGCGGCAGCCGCGGACCGATTCCGTTGACGTTGAAGGTGGCGATGCGCAGTGTTTTCCGACGCGGCAAGGGGGGCTCCGGCTGGCCTGATACACGATTCGAGGGCTGCCAGTATCCGCGCGGGCGGATGCACGCCCGGTGCAGGGCCATTCAGGGGCGCGCCGATAGCCGTAAAGTCGAGCTTGCTAGACTGCCTTTGCCGCGGCATTGCGTGCAGTCGAGCAAGCTCGACTCTACCAGCAAGCCGGATCGCGGCGTTCATCGAGGCGCGGGGTGCCCGCCCCCGGCCTGTGGGAAAATAGCGCACAGCTTCGCCCGTTGGTTGTTGCAAGGAGTTCCTGATGTCCCCCTTCCCCTTCGATGCCGTGCTGTTCGACTGCGACGGCGTCCTCGTCGATTCCGAGCCGCTGGTGGCCCGCGTGCTGTCGGAAATGCTGAGCGAGCGCGGCTGGCCGCTGACCCAGCAGCAGGCCGGTGAAATCTTCCTCGGCAAGTCCGTCGCCGGCCTGGCCGGCCTGATTGAGGAGCGTACCGGTAAGCCCTTCACCGAGACGTGGCTGGATGAATTCCGCCGCCAGCGCAATGTCGCGCTGGAACATGATCTCACTGAGATTCCCGGCGCCCCGTCTGCCGTGCGTGCGATCCAGGCGGCCACCGGCGGCAGGATTGCCTGTGCCTCGGGCGCCGACCTGCTGAAGGTGCGCCTGCAGCTGGGCAAGATCGGCATCCTCGATGCCTTCGCCGGACAGATCTTCAGCGGCCAGGACCAGCCGCGGACCAAGCCGCACCCGGATGTGTACCTGGCAGCCGCCGCCGCACTGGGCGTGGACCCGAGCCGCTGCGCGGTCATCGAAGACACCGTGACCGGCGCCACCGCAGGCGTGGCCGCGGGTGCCACGGTGTTCGGCTACAGCCCGGGCGGCCAGTACCACAGCACGCCCGAAGCCCTGCGTGCGGCCGGTGCGCACGTGATTTTCGAATCCATGCACGATCTGCCGGCCGTGCTGGCCGCCTACGCCGCCGACGCAGCGGCGTGATCGACGTCGCCGCCGCCCCGTCCGGGTGCAGCGGCAGCCGTGCATTACCCGGCCTGCATCACCAAGTAAAGCGCGCCGTCGCCGTGACCGTGCGGCCGGTGCCGTAGTAGCACGAGGACACGCCGGTGCAGGTTGACACGAAACGCTTGTCGGCCAGGTTGCTCAGGTTCAACGACAGCTGCGTGCCCACCGCACCGTACACGCCGATGTCGTAGCGGATGGCCGCGTCCCACAGGGTGTAGGACGGAATGCGGTACAGGTTGGCACTGTCACCGTAGGTCGTGCCGTTGTAGCGCATGCCGGCCGCCAGGCTCAGGCCTTCCAGTGAACCGCCCTGGAAGCTGTAGTCACCCCACAGCGATGCGGTCCAGTCCGGCACCATCGCCAGTTCCTTGCCAGCGTAGCCGTTGTTGCTGCGGGTCACTTCCGATTCCATCCATGCTGCAGCGCCGATCACGCTGAAACCCTGCAACGGGGTGACGCGGCCTTCCAGTTCGACACCGCGCACGCGGCCCTCGCCATCCTGCACCTGGCATTGGCTGTTGCCGGTGCCGCAGGTGTTGTGGTTCTTGTCCGGATCATCGGTCAGCACGTTCTGCTGGCGCAGGTCGTAGGCGGACAGGGTGATCAGGCCGTCGAAGCTGGCCGGCTGGTACTTCAGGCCCGCTTCCCACTGCTTGCCGGTGACCGGGTCGAACGGCGTGCGTTCGTAGGACTGCGTGGCCGTGCTGCCGGCCGGCTGGAACGATTCGGCATAGCTCAGGTACGGGGTCAGGCCGTTGTCGGCCACATACAGGATGCCGGCGTTGCCACTGAAGGCATCGTTCTTGATGTGGCTGGGCGTGCGTGCGCCATAGCGATCGGTGGCCACGGTGTAGGACTGGGTCCAGGTGTCATCCTTGGTCCAGTCGTAGCGACCACCGACGGTGAAGCGCCACTTGTCCAGCGCGATCTGGTCCTGCAGGTAGGCACCGGTCTGGCGGTTGATGCCGCCGGAATAGCCGACAGAGGTGGTGGCCGGGATGTAGCCGCTGTACACCGGGTTGAAGATGTCGATGGCGGTAGGCGTATCGGTAGCCGTGCCCATCGCGCCGCGCGCGGCGGTCCAGTCGGCCTTCTGCCAGTCCACGCCCAGCAGCAGGGTGTGCTCGGCAGCGCCGGTACTGAACTTGCCGGTCAGGCGCGTATCAGCGGTATCGCCGCGCGAATCACCCTCGCCCCAGGTAGCGCGGCGCTTCTGCGTGCGGCCATCGGCATTCAACGCGCCATTGGTCACCACGCTGCGGAAGGTCGACTCCACGTTCAACCGGCGCGCGCTCTGGCTCAGCGTCCAGTGCTCGTTGAAGGCGTGCTCGAACAGCCAGCCGCCCGACCAGATCGTGCGGTCGTAGGTGTTCCAGGTCGGCTCGCCGATGAAGGTGCTGTTCTTCATGTACCTATAGGGCGTCGCGACCAGGGTGCCGGCCATCGGCAGGAACTGGTAGGTTGAGCCGCCATCGTCGCGCTGGTACAGGCCCAGCAGGGTCAGGCGCGTGCGCTTGGCCATCTGGAAGGTGTAGCTCGGCGCCAGGAACCAGTGCTCCTGGTCGGTGTGCTTGATCTGGGTGTCGCCGTCACGGTACAGGCCGACCAGGCGACCCAGGTGACGCTTGTCATCGCTGCCCGCGCCGACATCGAAGGCGGTGCTGTACTGGCCGTTGCCATCCACGCCCAGCTGCAGCACCTGCTGCTGGTACGGGGTGGGCGTCTTGCTGACCTGGTTGACCATGCCGCCCGGGGCCACCTGGCCATACATCACCGCCGAAGGGCCCTTGAGCACTTCCACGCGGTCCAGGTTCCAGCTGTCGACCATGGTGCGGTTCCACTGCCCGCCCTGCGGCGCGCGCATGCCATCGACGGTGACGTTGTTGCTCCAGCTGCCGGCATCGAAGCCGCGGATGCGGAAGTCGTCAACACGGTTGTCGATGCCGGTGCTTTCCAGCGACACACCCGCCACGTAGCGCATCGCCTCATTGAGGTTCTGCACGCCGCGCGCGTCCAGTTCCTCACGCGCGATGACCGACACCGACTTGGCCATCTCGGCCACGGGGGTATCGGTCTTGGTCGCGCCGGACGTGTGGGTGATGGTGCGGTAGGCGTTGACGTGCACCGCGTCCAGATCGGTGGGCGTGCCGGCATCGGGCATTGCCGGCTGGGCCTGCGCGGCCAGCGGCAATGCCAGCAGCGTGGCAACGGACACGGACAGCAGCGAGCGCATCGGCTCGCGGGGAAGGGAACGGGCGTTGGACATGGGGGACCTGCTTCTTGGGGGCGCGCCTGGGGGCGGCGGCAGCGGCGCTGGTTAAGGGCGCGTTGAATGATAGCAGATGCGAATGGTTCCCACTAACATTGAAGCGACGATCGGTCGCAGCCTGACGCAACGACAGGCCGAGCACGGTGCCTTGACCGACCTTCCCTATCCTGTCTGCGCGCCGCACGCCTGCGGCGCATCCGCAATGGAACGCACGAGGAGAATGCATGACCCGTCTGCACACCCTGATCGTCACCGCCGGCATGCTGGCCGTCAGCCCGCTCGCTTTGGCTGAAACGGTGAACCTGACCAACAGCGCCGACGGTGCCAACCGCGATGCCGGCATCACCGCGGTCAAGAAGAAGCTCAACGACGCCTGCACCGAGCGCAAAGGAACACCGAAGGCGGACTCATTCGAGGTGGTCTTCGAAAAGACCAGCGAGAACCCGAACGTGCCCAAGCCGTACCACGTGGACGGCAAGATGCAGTGCGAGCTGCCGGGCTGACTTCCTGCGGGCTGACTGGGCGCGCAGGCCTGTCCGTGCGGTCAGGCCTGCAGCCAGCTACAGTGCGGCGCGCACCGCGGCCATCAGCTCGAGCAGGCTGAACGGCTTGGGCAACAGGCTCATGCCGGTACCGAGGAAGGAGTCCCGCACCGCGGCGCGCTCGGTGTAGCCGGTGATGAACAGCACCGGCATCACGGGATTGATCTCCCGTGCGGCATCGGCCAGTTCGCGGCCGTCCATGCCGGGCAGGCCGACGTCGGACAGCAGCAGGTCGAAGGCCGGGTCCTGCCGCAGGTGGCGCAGGGCCTGGCGCGCATCCGCCGCCAACGTCACCTGGTAGCCCGCTTCGGACAGCATCTCACCGACCATCATCCGCACCGAATCGGTGTCATCCACCAGCAGGATGCGCTCGGACTGGCCGCGGGGCGGCGCGATCTGTTCGGCGCTCGTTTCCGCATGTGTAATTTCACCAGCGGGCAACAGCAGCTCGACCTCAGTCCCTTCGCCCGGTTCGCTGGCAATGCGCGCCAAGCCGCCCGACTGCCGGGCGAAACCATAGGTCATCGACAGGCCGAGGCCCGTGCCCTCGCCCTGCGGCTTGGTGGTGAAGAAGGGTTCGAAGACTTTTGTCACCAGCTCCGGTGGAATTCCGGGCCCGTTGTCGATCACCTTCAGGCTGACATAGCGGCCCGAGGTCAGTTCGTTCTCGCGCTGGACTTCGCAGGCCTCGGCCCGCAGGCGGATCAAGCCACGGCCGCCCAGGGCATCGCGCGCATTGATGACCAGGTTCAGCACGACGTTCTCGAACTGGTTGACGTCGGCAACGGCAACCAGCGATTCCTCGCCCAGTTCGAACTCCAGCTCGATGTTCTCGCCGATCGAGCGGCGCAGCAGGTCTTCCAGCGAGCGCGTACGCGCCACCAGGTCGAAGGGGCGCGAATCCAGCGGCTGCTTGCGGGCGAACGCCAGCATGCGCTGGGTCAGGGCGGCCGCGCGCTGCGCCGATGCAGCGGCGATGCTGCTGTACTGCGGCACCTTCTCGAGCCGCGACGACGCCACGGCCAGCTCGATCATGTCCAGGCCGGAGATGATGGTGGTCAGCAGGTTGTTGAAGTCATGCGCGATGCCGCCGGTCAACTGGCCCAGCGAATCCATCTTCTGCGCCTGCAGCAGCTCGGCCTCGGTGCGGCTGCGCTCGGCGATCTGGTGCGCGAGTTCGGTGTTGGCGGTTTCCAGTTCGGCGCGCTGTTCGCGGGCGCGTACATGGTGCTCGGTCACGTCCTCCACCACCACCAGCCCATGACCGGTGCGGCGATCAGGCGTCAGCCGCCATTGCGTGTTGCGCACGCCCTGCCGGCCTGCGATGGACAGCACGCCCTGCCAGCGCTCCTGCCGCGCAAGTGCGTCCTGCAGGTCCAGCACGAATTCCTTGTTGCTGCCAAGCAGGGCAAACAGCGAGCCATTGGCATCGGCTTCGCTGAGCAGGCGCGCGAACGCAGGATTGCTTTCGCGGATCTGCAACTGCTCATCCAGCACCGCGATGGGCGCATTGATCTGGCTGAAGATCTCCTGGAACCGCGCGTCCGCGTCACGCAACGCTTCCTCGGCGCGTCGCGCGCGCAACAAGCTGCGAAGCGTGGCCAGGAGCACGTCGGGATCCACAGGATGGATCAGGTAGCCATCGGCACCGTTGTCCAGGCCGGTGATCATGTCGCCCGTGGCGATGGACGCCGCAGACACGTGCACCACCGGCAGCAGCCGGGTGCGTGGCCGGGTGCGCAGCTGGCGCACCACATCGAAGCCACTCATGTCCGGCAGGTTGACGTCCAGCACCATCGCGCCGAACTCCGCGTCGGCGAGCCGGTCCAGCCCCTCTTGGCCGGTGGCCGCCTCGCTCACACTGTAACCATGACGTTCCAGCACGCGCCGCACGGAGTAGCGCGTGGCTGCGTTGTCATCGACCACCAATACGCGATCAGAGTGCGGCATGGGCGTTCTCCGTCGCCTCGTTCAGTGCTACCGGCAAGACTACATGGAATGCCGAGCCGCTGCCGGGCAGGCTTTCCACCGCCACCCGGCCACCCAGCAATTCCGCAAACCGCTTGCACAGCGACAGGCCAAGGCCGGTGCCGCGCAGGCGCTTCTGCAGCGGCGAGTCCACCTGCACGAAATCCTCGAACAGCGCGGGCAGCAGCTCCGGGGCGATGCCGATGCCGGTATCGCGCACGGTGAAGCGAACCTCCGCGTCGCTGTCCATCATCGCCGAGACCACCACCTGCCCTTCCGGGGTGAACTTGATGGCATTGGAAATGTAGTTGCGCAGGATCTGCGCCACCTTCTTGTCGTCGGTGAAGAGCATTGGCAGCGGCGGCGGATCCTCGAACACCAGCTCGATGCGCTGGTTGCTCTCCACCAGTGGCCTGAACATGCCGCGCAGGGCAGCAAACAGATCCATCAGATCGAACCAGCCCGGCGAGATCGTAATGCGCCCGGCCTCGATCTTGGCCAGGTCCAGCAGGTCGTCCACCATCTCGCGCAGCTCCGATGCCGAGGCGCTGACGAAGCGCACCTGGCGCAGCTGCTCATCGTTGAGCGGCCCATCGAGCCCGTCTTCCAGCAGGCGCGTCATGCTCAGGATCGAGCCCAGCGGCGTGCGGAACTCGTGGCTCATGTAGGACAGGAACCGGCTCTTCAGGTCTGAAACCTCTCGCAGCTGCGCGGCCTGCTGGTCCAGCTCGGCATACAACGCCAGCACGCCCTGATTGGTCTCTTCCAGCTCCGCGCGCAGGGCGGCGTTCTCGGCCGCCAGGCGGGCGTTCTCCTCCTGCATCTGTTCCTGCACCATCACCACGCTCCCATGCGCAGGGCAACGATGCTGGCATCGTCGCGGCTACGGTCGAAATCCCGTTGCAGCACCGCCACCACCAACGCCGGGTGCCGATGGATCAGGCCGGGATAGTCCTGCAAACGCCAGCGCCCCTGCAGGCCATCGCTGTGCATGATCAGCAGCGCGCCGTGCGCGGCGTGAACGTTGAATGCCTGTGCCTTGCGGTATTGCACGCCGACGATGCCCGGCATCGAGGCCAGGCCGCGATAGCTCGTGGCATCGGCAACGCCGGCATTGATGTTGCCGATGCCGGAGAACTGCAGCTCGCCCCCCGCCAGCGGCAGGGTCGCCACGGCAACGGCGCCGCCGCGGGTGCCGGACATCGCCTGGTGCAGGGCTTCAATCAACCGGTTCGGCGCTTCCGCGCCCGCTTCCGCAGCCCTGCGCGTGCCCTCCTGCGCGGCATCGGTGGCAGGCAGACCGTGGCCCAGCCCGTCGATGACGGTCAGCGTCGCCTGCCCTTCACGCACCGACAGATGCCAGGCATCACCGCAGGCCTCTTCGCCGCGCATCGCAAGGCGCAGCGCGCCGTAAGCGAGATCAACGCGTGGCCCGGCACGTTCGGGATAGATGCGGGCCACGACGATTGTGCCGCGCGCATCGGACCAGCTGTCGAGCAGCGTCGCTTGGCGCTTCACCGCGCCCAGTCCCAGGCCCTGGCTGCCGCCGGTGGAATAGCCTTCGACCAATGCCTGCGACAGCACGAAGCCAGCACCGGCGTCCACGGTATACAGCTCCACACCGCGTGCATCGCGCCCCTGGACTACAGAAAGGTAGACTTTGCCGCCGCCGCCATGGCGCAGCAGGTTGCTGGCCAGCTCGCTCGCTGCAAGCGCGACCCGGCCGCCGTCCATTTCATCGAAACCGATCCGTGCCGCCAGGGCCAGCGCCTCGCGGCGCACCTGCCCGACCTGGGTCGGTTCCTCCACGGCCACGGCGCGGGTGACGTGTCCGGAGAAACTCACGTCCATTTGGTGATGGTTATGCGCGTGCCCTGGCCGGGTGCAGTGTCCAGCTCGAAGACATCCACCAGCCGCCGTGAGCCGGACAGGCCCAGGCCCATGCCCTTGCCCGACGACCAGCCGTCGGTCAGCGCCTGCTCGATGTTGGCGATGCCGGGCCCCTGGTCGGAGAACACCAGGCGCACGCCGCGGCGCAGCCCTCCGTCCAGCAGCTCCCAGTCCATCTGACCACCACCGCCGTAGATGACGGTATTGCGAGCCAGCTCACTGGCGGCGGTCACCAGCTTGGTCTGGTCGACCAGCCGCAGCCCGCAGGCCACCGCCGCCTGGCGCACGGCCTGGCGGGCCAGCACGACGTCCTGTTCGATCCGCACGGGTAACGTCCCCTGGCGTGCGGTCATGGCAGCTCATCACTCTGGCGCAGCAGCTTCATTCCGCGCTCCACGTTCAACGCCGTGCGCACGCCGCTCAGGTCCAGCCCGAGTTCGACCAAGGTGATGGCCACGGCCGGCTGCATGCCCACCACCACGGTGGTCGCGTCCATCACCCGCGACAGCGCGGAAATGGTGGCGATCATGCGGCCGATGAAGGAATCGACGATGTCCAGCGAGGAGATGTCGATCAGCACGCCACGCGCGGAGGTGCGACGGATGCGCTCACTCAGGTCGTCCTGCAGGTTCAGCGCCAGCTGGTCGTGCATGTCCACCTGGATGGTGACCAGCAGCAGGTCGCCCATCTGCAGGATCGGGATGCGGTCCATCAGCGGTTGGCCTGGCTGACGGTCAGGCCGTTCCGCTTGAGGGCCAGCGCCAGCGCGTCGGCCAGGTTGGCCTTGGTGACGATGCCCTGCAGGTCCAGGCCCAGATGCACGATGGTCTGCGCGATCTGCGGACGCACGCCGCTGATGATGGCGTCCGCACCCATCAGGCGGATGGCGGTGACGGTCTTCAGCAGGTGCTGGGCGACCAGCGTGTCCACGGTGGGCACGCCGGTGATGTCGATGATGGCGATCTCCGAGCCGGTGTCGACGATCCGCTGCAGGAGCGATTCCATCACCACCTGGGTGCGCTGCGAGTCCAGCGTGCCGATCATCGGCAGCGCCAGCACGCCCTCCCACAGCTTCACCACGGGCGTGGAGAGCTCCAGCATCTCTTCCTGCTGGCGCTGGATGACATCCTCGCGGGTGCGCTGGAAGGCCTTGACCGTGTGCAGGCCGAGTACGTCCAGCAGCTCGGAGATCGACCACAGCTGTTCGGCCAGCGCCTGCGGATCGCCACTGTGGTGCTGCTGCAGCAACTGGAACAGCGGCCGTTTCAGCGAGAAGATGAAAGTAGCCGTTTCCGAGGACGAAAAGCCCTTGATCGCGCGGTCGCGCGAGAGGTCTTCGAGGAAATGACGGATGGCCTGCCACTCGGCGCCGTTCAGGTTGCCGGCATCGGCAGCCGACAGCGCGGGCAACAGCAGCTGCCAGAATTCATTGACCTGGATGTCCAGGTCGCGCGCACCGATGCGGCTGTCATCGTTCTGGCCGGCGGCGTTGAGGGTGTCACGCCACTGCGCGATCAGGGTCGAATGATGCCCGCGGATGAGATCGATGGTGCGCTGCTGCAAAGCCGGCATGGGTACGGTCCAGGTAGGTGGGAACGCCGGGGACCATCTTTGTCAGACAAGCCCCTTACTCGTCAGGAAGCGTATTAAGCACCGTGAAGATGTTTCCGTCATGTGAAATTTCGTCAGACCCTGCCCCGCGCACGGCCTCAGCGCGCCATCGCCCGGTTCTGCTGCTCCTGCACCTGCTGTTCCTGCTGCACGGACTGGGCGTGCCCGATGCTGCGCTGCGCAGGCGAAGGCAGCTCGCGCACCTGCTCGCTTACCGGCGTGGCGACGGCCTGCGCGGTGTCGGCGCGGGCGATCTGCCGGTCAGCAGCATGCACTTCACCCTGCACCGCGAACGCGTAGCGGCCATCGTCGCTTAGCACGGCTTCATCGATGCGCTCCATGCCCTTCTGCCGCGCCGCTACCAGCAGGGCCATGCCCAGGCGCTCGCTCATCTCATCGGGGGTGCGGCCCATGGCCCGGTCCAGCCTGCCGACCGCGCCCTGGCTCTGGCACCACATCGCGTGGTCCGGGCTGCCGGCATGGCGCGGGTCCTGTTGCGGCAGCAGCGGCGACGGCGGCGGCTGGCCCTGCAGGTGCTCTCCACGCACCGTGGCGTCGATCTTCTGCAGGTCCTGGCCGCCGCCGGCGGCGACGTGGAACAGGCGCTCTGCCATTCCATAGGCCGAATGGCCTTGGTTGCGCGCAAGCGCCACGGCAAAGGCATCGACATCCTGCTGCGGCCTTCCCTGCCCGTCCTCGGCCAGCAGATGCCAGGCCGGGCCCATCCTCGGATTGTCCTGGACCATCGCCTGCGTGCGCTGCATCAGCCCCCGCATCTGGCCCTCGTCCAGCACCAGGGTGTTCACTTCGCCGGCTTTCAACGGCCCGCGCACATCGTTGCCGGCCCGCCCGGCCAGCGCGCTGTTGGCCAGGCTGGTGATCTGCTCGCCGTTGGGGTTGTCCCTCAGGTCGAAGGTGATTTCGTAGCGGCGCTGCGCGAGGTCTTCCTTGCCGTCGGCACCGTAGGCGCTGATGCGGCTCATCGGCAGGTTGCCGCTGTATTCCACGTTCATCCGCTCGGTATAGCTGCCATCCTCGCGGCGCACGCGGACGATGTCGCCAGCATTGCGCTGGCCGGCCAGATCAACGCCGAGCTTGTCGTTGTAGTCCAGCTTGAGACGAGTCTGCGAATTCATGCCGATCCGCTCGATGGTGGCCAGGTCCTGCACGCCCGGCGTGCCGGCCTGCATCCGTCCGGTCTCGACAAACTGCGCGTAGGCCGAGCGGCCATCGGCCTGCTCCAGATCGAAGGTCGCACTGCGCACCGACGACTGCCCCAGTCCATCCTGGCGGCCGGCAACGGCGCTGAACTTACCTGCCGAGAAACCCACGCCATCGAAGGCCTCTACGGCCTCGTTCGGGCCCGTGCTGACGCGCACCCGGCCATCGCTGAGGCGATCGACGCGATAACTGGCACCCTGCGCCTCGGTCAGCCGGCTCTCGACGGCCATGTTGCGGAAACCCGCTTCCATCTGCGTGCCAGTGAATTGCTGGCCATCGAGGATGACACTGCCACCGCGCGGGATCGTGGTCGGGTCCAGTGGGCTGACGTCGCGCGGATCGGTGGTGTCGTTCTGCGGCAGGGCCACCTTGTAGCGGCCACGGCCACCGGCGGTCACCGCACCTTCGACGATGCCGGCCTTCAGCTGGCTGCGGGTGGCATTGGTCACCTCCAGTTGGAATTCGTTGCGCCCATCGACGACCGTTTCAGTGACGGCGGCGCTGGCGTCGACGAACTGTCCCGCGAACTTCGTGCCAGCCAGCTTGCGCTCGCCACTTGACTTCACCCCGGTCCCGGAGACCGTCACGCCGCCGTCGCGCGTCGCCCGTCGCGCTTCGTGCACGCTGGAGGTGTAAGTGGGGTCGAAGGCCGCCTTGTCCGGGGCGTCGTAAGCGGTGATGCTGTCCTTGCCAGCCTGTGCAGTCATGCCATGGGCTCCTCTACGTAGCCCACGATTATAGGCAGGCGATGTCGCAAGGCATTCACATCATCACGCAGTGATGTTCGGGATAGTGACCCACGCCCCACCCGTTGATGAGCCCCGAATGCCCGCATTTCCCGCACGTTTCACCCACTGGCCGCGCCGCTGGCGGCTGCTGGCCTGGAGCGTTGCCGGCGTTTACGCGCTGTATCTGCTGGCGGGCAATATTTTCCTCAATACGCCGCTTTTCGACTTGGCCACCAACCGCAAGCCGCAGAAGTTCGTGATGCGCACCGGCCCGGCCATCACCCTGCTGCCGGGGCATGTCATCGCCTGGAACGTGCACATGCGCGGCCATGTGAACCACACGGTGTATGTGCTGCACGCCGACCGCGCCAGCGCCCGCCTGGCGTTGTGGCCGTTGTTCCGCCGCGAAGTGCGCGTACCGCACCTGCAGGCCAGCGGCGTGTCGGCCGAAGTCACCCGTGTCGACGATGTCGTGCCGCCGCCCCCTCGCGGGAGCCAGGGCTGGACGCTGCGCTTCGATGCCATCCGCAGTGATTCCATCCAGCACGCCCGATTCGGCAAGCTGCTGATCATCGGCCAGGGCCGGGGCACCGTCGGCTTCCGCAAGCAGCTGCGTGGCGGCCCCTCGGAACTGTACGACTCGCAGGTGGCCTTCAGCGATGCCATCGCCAGCTATGACGGCGTGCAGCTGCTGGACGCGATGAAGGTCGAGGCAACGTTCGGCTACCCCTGGCATTACCGTGACCAGGCGCCCGGGCTCGCCAAGTTCGACATCCTCCGCGGCGCGCTGAAGGTGGATGCGCGCAGTCACGGCATCCGGGTGGACACGGATGCGCGGACGCTGGCGGTGTCCAGCTCACCCAGCACCGGCCAGCTGCAGGCGGACATCACGCTCGACCGCGGCACCCTGCAGCCGGGCAGTCGCGCGGTGTGGCGGGTGCCCTTGCAGGCCGGCGTCGGCGCCCCCGATCGCGGCACGCTGGCCGTGCAGATGCACGCCGCACAGGACATCCGCCTGCAGGCGCGGCTGCCGGCGCGCGAGGGTACGGGCGCCTCGCTGGATGCCGACCTGCACATCACGGGGCGGAAGATTCCCTTCCGCGAACCCGGCCAGCTGATCGAGCGCACCTCCGGCCGGGTACAGGGCGAATGGACCTTCACCTCGCTCAACTGGATTCCCGCTCTGTTCCTGCGCAAGCCTTGGATGCAACTTGACGGCGGTGGCACCGTGCGGGCCGATCTGCAGCTGAAAGCGGGTGAGCTTGCGGCAGGCAGTACGGTGGACATCCCCGAAGCAGCGGCAACGGCCGAAGTGGCGGGCGTGCGCATGACCGGTACGGCCAGCGCACACGGCGAGCTGGCGGCTGGCACGCCGACCCGCGCCACGCTGGATGTGCGGGTGCCGCGCTTCAACGCACGCGCAGGCGGCGAGAAAGGAGACACCTTGTTCGACGGACGCGACCTGTCGCTGCTGCTCAGCGGTGATGGCCGCCTGCGTGAGTTCCGCAAGGACATGCGCGCGCGCCTGCGCTTCAGCAACGCCACCATTCCTGACCTGACCGCCTACAACCGTTATCTGGGCAAGGGGCAGGCGAAGCTGCTGGGAGGCACCGGCATGCTCACCGGCGATGTGGAACTGGATACCGATGGCCGGGTCGGCCATGGCACCGCCACCCTGCTCGGCAACGGCGCGCGCCTGCAGGTGGCCGGTCTCGACCTGCTTGGCAATGCAAAAGTCGACGCCACTTTGCGCCGCGCCGACTTCAAGCAGCGCTACTTCGACCTGTCGGGCACATCGGTGCAGCTGCGCGACGTGCAGGTCGGCCAGCAGCAGCGAAAGACGCCCTGGCAGGGACGCGTGCAGTTCAAGCAGGGCCGCATTGATGCGCAGGCACCGTTCCGGGTCGATGCCAGCGCGGCGCTGACCATGAGCGATGCCGCGCCCCTGCTGGCGGTGTTCGCCGAGCGTGGCGACTACCCTCGCTGGGCGCTGTCCCTGCTCGATGCGGGGCAGGTGAACGCAACCACCCGCCTGCGCTGGCAGGCAGGCCATCTGGTGCTCGACGGCCTGGAAGCCGAGAACGAGCGGCTGTCCCTGCGCGCGCGGCTGGATCTGCTCGAGCAGAACAAGCGCGGCGATCTCTACCTGCGCTGGGGACTGCTCGGTGCCGGCATCGAGATGAAAGGCAAGCAGCGCCAGTGGCATCTGGCAGGCGCGCGCGAATGGTTCGACAGCCGCCCGGCCCTGCTGCCTGCCGACGGCGCGCCCGGTACCGCGGACTGAGACGTGGCACTCCTGCATCCAATACCCACCCGTCTGCGTACACCTGGTGCAATTGCAAACGTTCGAAAGGATCAGTGATGAATCACAGAAGACAGATGTTTGGTCTGGTGGGCTGGCTGGCACTGACGCTCGCTGCGGCGGCATTGGGCGCGCGGGCCTCGATCACCGCCGCGCAGTTTTACGGGCAGCTGGTCCAGCCCAGCTGGGCGCCGCCGGCCACTGTGTTTGGACCGGTCTGGACTTTCTTATACGTATTGATGGCCCTCAGCGCGTGGCTGGTCTGGCGCCAGGGCGGTTGGCGCAGCAATCGGGCCGCGCTCGGCCTGTACGTCGCGCAACTGGTCGTCAACGTGCTGTGGAGCTGGCTGTTCTTCGCATGGAAGCTTGGTGGCGCGGCCTTCGCCGACATCTTGCTGCTGCTGGCGCTGATCGTGGCCACGATGCTGGCTTTCGCCCGTCGCAGGGCCCTGGCGGCGTGGTTGCTTCTGCCTTACCTGGCCTGGGTCAGCTTCGCCACCGCACTCAACCATGCGGTCTGGCAGCTCAACCCTTCAGTGCTGTGAGTGGGGCTCAGGCGGCGTCTACCGGGGCCGCATGCCATTGCCGCAGCGCTGCGCCAGTAAACGACTGCTGGCCACAGCCCGAGGGGCAGCGTACCACGCGGGCCGACGAGGTGCTGACCAGGCCGGCGCCCTCCTCTGCCTTGAACACCGTCTCACAGGCCATGCAGCGTGCCACCACCGCATACAGGTGGACGATGCGACCACTGCACGGGTCCTGCAGCGCGTTTATATCCAGGAGCTCGAAATGGCCGCTGTCCGGCAGAGCGCGGCGCGGGAATGAAAGACGAACGGAAGGCTGCAGGTCCACGCGGCATCATCGTTGGCTGGAACAGGACTTCACTGTAGGCAACGCGGCGTGCAGCACGCGTGCAGTCGGCATGTGGCTGTTGCGAAGTTTTGATGGGCACGGCCATTCTACGGATGAGTGTGCCGGAATGAAGCGTTCAGTCTGTTGTGAACGTGCCCTTCACACGACAGAAGTGGTAGGCGAATCACTGTTTTTCCTTCACCATATAGGGAGGGCTTTTCATCGGGTCGTGGCTGATGCTGCGGGCTGCATCCCGACGCCGGCCCCCTGTCCCCGTACTGCGAGCACAACTGCTGATGCCCTCTGCTGATACCGTGCAGGACCCCTCGCTGGACCAGTGCGCACGCGAGCCGATCCACACGCCCGGCGCGATCCAGCCTTACGGCCTGCTGCTGGTGGTGGAACCCGGTTCGCTGCGGGTGCTGGAGCGGGCGGTAAGCGAGCCGGCCTTGCTGCAGCAGTTCGGCGACCCGTTGGGACAGGCGGTGGACGCGATTCTCGGCGGCGTGCTGGCGCCTTGGGTCAATCGCATGCGTGACGCCGAAGTGGACAGCACGGCCCACCTGGGCACTGTTGAACTGCCGGGCCATGGCCGCCACCAGGTGCTGCTGCATCGCTCGGCGCAAGGCCTGCTGCTGGAGCTGGAATCGCCGGTTGCCGGACAGCCCACCTCGCTGGAGGAACTGTACCCGGCCATCCGCGAGCTGATGGTGGCGATCGAGACCGCCCCTACCGTCGCGGCCCTGTGCCAGATTGCCGCCGAGCACATGCGCGCGATGACCGGGTTCGACCGTACCCTCGTGTATCAGTTCGACAGCGGCTGGAACGGCACGGTCATCGCCGAGGACGGCAATGGGCGGCTGCCGTCCTACCTGGACCTGAGGTTTCCCGAATCGGACATTCCGGCCCAGGCGCGCGAGCTCTATCGCCGCAACCGCGTGCGCCTGATCGCCGATGCCGGTTACACCGCAGTGCCGCTGGTGCGTGCCGCCGCGCGTGCCGGGGCAGCCCCAACCGACCTCAGCCTGGCCGTGCTGCGCAGCGTCTCGCCGGTGCACCTGCAGTACATGCGCAACATGGGCACCGGCTCGTCGATGTCGGTGTCGTTGATGCACGAGGGCCAGCTCTGGGGCCTGGTGTCGTGCCACAGCGAGGATGCCCGCCGCCTGCCCTATCCGGTACGCACCGCCTGTGAATTCATGGGCCAGATCGTGTCGCTGCAGATTGCCCTGAAGCAGCGCGCCCACGCCATCGAGGAACGCGTCCAGCGGCGCTCGCTGCTGGTCAAGCTGCTGGGGCGGATGGCCGGCGACGAGGAGTTCATGGCCGCGCTGCGCCAGGACCCTGCCAGCCTGATGGCACTGACCAATGCACAGGGCGCTGCCATCGTGCACAAGGGCGACTGCCTGCGGGTCGGGCAATGCCCGGTCCGCGGCGACGTACTCGATATCGCCCGCTGGCTGGCCGAGGAACACGCGGGGGACGAGGTCTATGCCACCGACCACCTGGCCAGCGAATGGGAGCGCGGCGCCGCCCTGTCCGAAGTGGCCAGCGGCGTGCTGGCCGTCTCCATTTCCCAGCTGCACGACAGTTTCCTGATGTGGTTCCGCCCCGAAGTGGTGCGCACCGTGCGCTGGGGCGGCGACCCGCGCAAGACGGTGGCACCCGGCAACGTGCTTTCCCCTCGCCATTCGTTCGAAGCCTGGAAGGAAACCGTGCAGCAGCGCAGCCTGGCCTGGACCGATGCCGACCGCGATGCCGCGCACGAGATGCGCACGGCCATCGTCGACATCGTGCTGCGCAAGGCCGAGGAAATGGCAGAGCTCAACGAGCAGCTCCTGCGCAGCAACAAGGAGCTGGAAGCCTTCTCGTATTCGGTCAGCCACGACCTGCGCGCGCCATTCCGGCACATCGTCGGCTATTCCGAACTGCTCGGAAGCTCCGCCGCCGAGCGCCTGAATGACACCGAGCGACGTTTCCTGGACACAATCGTCGAATCGGCGAAGTCGGCCGGCACGCTGGTCGACGATCTGCTGAGTTTCTCGCAGATGGGGCGCTCCACCCTGGGCCGCATGCGCGTGGACATGGGCGCGTTGGTTGCGGACGTGCGCCGCACCCTGGCCTTCGACTATGCCGGGCGCGAGGTCGAGTGGAACGTCGGCCCGCTGCCGGTCATCGAGGCCGACCCCACGATGATGCGCCTGGTCTGGCAGAACCTGCTGTCCAACGCCGTCAAGTTCACCCGCGAACGCGAACAGGCCCGCATCGAGATCGGCTGCGAGCGCACTGCAGAAGAAGATATTTTCTTCGTCCGCGACAATGGCTGCGGCTTCGACATGCGCTACGTCGACAAGCTGTTCGGCGTGTTCCAGCGCCTGCACCACGTCGAGGAATTCGAAGGCACCGGCATCGGCCTGGCCAATGTGCGCCGCATCGTTGGCCGCCATGGTGGCCGTACCTGGGCCGAGGGTGCACTCGGCGAGGGCGCCACCCTTCATTTCACCCTGCCCCATCAAGACGGAGAACACCCATGAGGGATCTGCGGCCCATCCTTCTGGTTGAAGACAGCCCCAAGGATGCCGAGCTGACGATGGCCGCGCTGGCGCGCTGCCAGCTGCTGAACGACGTCGTCCATGTGCGCGACGGTGCCGAAGCACTGGACTACCTGCGCTGCGAGGGTGCCTACGCCGGCACACGCCATGGCGGCCCGGTGGTGGTCCTGCTCGACCTGAAGCTGCCCAAGATCAATGGCCTGGAAGTGCTGGAGCAGGTGCGCGGCGACGCAACGCTGGGCAGCACCCCCATCGTCATGTTGACCTCCTCGCGTGAAGAGCAGGACCTGGTGCGCAGCTACCAGCTCGGCGTGAACGCCTTCGTGGTCAAGCCGGTGGATTTCAAGGAATTCTTCGATGCCATCCAGGGGCTGGGCATGTTCTGGGGCATCACCAACCAGCCCCCGCCCCACCCCTCCATCGGGACTGGCACGCCCGATGCGTGATGCTGCACGCCGACCTTCGCACCTGCGCATCCTCATGCTGGAAGACAGTGCGCTTGATGCTGAACTGATCACGGCGCAACTGCAGCGTGCGGGGCTGGAGTTCGAGACCGAGCGCCTGTGGACCCGCGACGCCTTCATCGACGCGATCGAGAGTGATCGTTTCGACGTCATCCTCGCCGACCACGTCCTGCCGGGTTTCGACGGCGATGCCGCGCTCGACCTGGCGCGCGAGCGCGCGCCGCACATTCCCTTCATCTTCGTCTCCGGCACCCTGACCGAAGAGCTGGCGGTGCAGGCCCTGACCCGTGGCGCGCGTGACTATGTGGTCAAGCAGCGCCTGCAGCGCCTGCCCGACGCGATCCGTCGCGCGCGCCAGGAAGCCAGCGAACGCAACCAGCTGACCCAGGCTCGTGCCGCGCTGGACGAAAGCCAGGCGCAGCTGCAGCAGATCACCGATGCCGTACCGGCGCTGATCGCCCACCTCGACACCGGACACCGCTACCGTTTCGCCAACAAGGCGTTCCTCGATTGGCACGGCACCGACCTGCAGAGCATCCTCGGGCGCACCGCCGCCGACGTTGGCGGCGCGGAGGCCTTTGCCAACGCCCTGCCCAGCCTGCAGCGGGTACTGGCCGGCGAACGCGCCAGCTTCCAGGTCACCCTGGTGCACCGCAGTGGCGATTCACGCTTCCTGCAGATGGACTGCGTGCCCGAGCGCGCCGCCGATGGCAGGGTCACCGGCTATACCTGCCTGGGCAGCGATGTGTCCTCGCTGAAGCGCGCCGAGCTGGCGCTGCGCGAGGACAATGAATCGCTGGAACGGCAGGTGCAGGCGCGTACCGCCGAACTGCAGGCCAGCAAGCGGCGCCTGCAGGCGATCTTTGAATCCAGTTTCCAGCACCAGGTACTGCTGGACAGCAGTGGCCGCATCGTCGATGCCAATGTCGCCTCCCTCGCTGCCGTTCTTGCAGAAAAGGACGATGTCATCGGCCTGCCCTTCTGGGAATCCCCGTGGTTTGCCGCGACGCCCGAGCTCGCCGGCGTGGTCGACCAGGCCGTGGCCGATGCCGCGCGCGGCCGCAGCGCGGTGCAGGCAATGGACCTGGAACTGCCCACCGGACGCCGCAGCTTTGATTTCACGTTCCGCCCGCTGCAGGGTGCCGAGGGCACGGTGACCGCCGTGGTCTCCGAGGCCGTGGAAACCACCGCCCGCATCCAGGCCGAGCACGCGCTGCGGCAGGCACAGAAGATCGAGGCCGTGGGCCAGCTCACCGGCGGCATCGCCCATGACTTCAACAACATCCTGACCGTGATTGCGGGCAACGTCGAGCACGCGATGCTGCTGAACCAGCGTGACGGCCAGCCCGGCAACATGAGTGCGCGTGCACTGGACAACGCCCTCAAGGGCGTCGGCCGCGCGGCCAGCCTGACCCAGCGCCTGCTGGCATTTGCGCGCAAGCAGCCGCTGCGCAGCCAGGCGGTCAACCTCGACGACACGCTGCTGGGCATGCAGGACATGCTGCAGCGGGCACTGGGTGAACTGGTGCAGCTGGACATCCGCACCGGTGAAGGCATCTGGTGTGTCGAACTCGACGTCGGCCAGCTCGAGGCTTCGGTGTTGAACCTGGCGGTGAATGCGCGCGACGCGATGTCCGGTGGCGGGCGCCTGGTGGTGGAGGTCGACAACAGCCACCTCGACCATGACTATGCCGCGCTGTTCCCGGATGCGACGCCGGGCGAATACGTGATGCTGCGCGTGCGCGACAACGGCCATGGCATGTCCGCCGATACGATGGCCAAGGTGTTCGAGCCCTTCTTCACCACCAAGCAGGTAGGCCGCGGCACCGGCCTGGGCCTGTCGATGGTGCACGGCTTCGTCAAGCAGTCCGGTGGCCACGTCCTCATCGACTCGGTGGAAGGCGGCGGCACCAGCATCACCATGATGTTCCCGCGCTCGTCGCTGGACCTGCCCTGCGAGACCGCCGCGCCAGCCACCGGCCTGGCCGGTTACGAGCCGCGCGAAGAGACCATCCTGGTTGCCGAAGACAATGACGATGTGCGCGCCTATACCGTCGAGGCGCTGCGCCAGCTGGGTTACCGCGTGCTGGAAGCGCACGATGGCCCGTCCGCGCTGCGCCTGCTGGAGCGTCCGGATGCGAAGATCGACCTGCTGTTCTCCGACGTGGTGATGCCGGGGATGTCAGGCTGGGCGCTGGGCCGTGAAGTGCGCGAACGCTGGCCGGAGATCGCCGTGCTGTTTACCTCGGGCTATCCGCGCGACCACGATGCCGCCGGCAGCAAGGGGCGTTCGGCACCGCTGCTGTCGAAGCCGTTCACCCGCAGCGACCTGGCCGAATCGATCATCAGCGTGCTGAGGGAGCGCGCGCCAGCGCGTTGATCTGCGCGCATTCCACGACGGTCGGCGGTGACGGCATCCGGGCCAGCGCGATCATCGCCTGACCGATGCCGCGGTTGCTGGTGGTCAGCGCCGGCAGCAGCCCCTCGGCCACCGCCATCAGTGGGCGGGCCAGCAGATAGAACGGCTTGAGCAGCGGGTGTCGCGTACCGGTGCCGGATACCGGCCGCACGCCGGCCGGACGCAGCATCACCGTGCGCACCGGCAGGTCGGCAAGCGCCTGCTCGGTCTCGCCCTTCACCCGCAGCGGCATGATCCGGCTGTCCGGGTTGGCATGTGCTCCCGACACATACAGGAAGCATCCATCGGGATTGGCTGCCGCCCACGCTTCGGCGACGGTGCGGGTCACCTGCAGCGTCACCTGGCGGTACTCGGGCTCGGCCGTGCCCACTGGTGGTGCACCCGCACAGTAGAAACAGGCGTCGAATCCAGCGAGCGCATCACCCAGGGTGGCGGCTCGCTGGAAGTCCGCCAGCACGATCTCGTCGACGGTGTCCGGCACGCTGCCCGCCCGGCGCACCAGTGCGGCGACGTGACCGACATCCACGGACTGCAGGCACGCCTGCAGCACGCCCTGCCCGACCAGCCCGGTGGCGCCCACCAGCAGCACCCGCATTGCATTGCCGTTGCCCATCGGGCTTTCCTCCAACGCTTTACAGTTTGACGAACCGCTGGACCTTGCGCGCCAGCCAACCACTGAACACCAGTGGCGCATCCAGTGCCGACACGCAGATGCACGGCGCGCCCGGTGCGGTGACCGGCTGGTGCTCCACGTCTTCATCGAGATCAGCCACATCGCCTGGCGCGAACAGACCCAGTGCATCATTGTAGGCGCCGCGCAGGATGTGGGTGAGCTCGCTGCGGCCGTGGCTGTGCATCGGCAGGCACTTGCCCGGCGCGATCTTGAGCATGATCAGCGAAGGCATTTCCGCGGAGCGGATGCAATGCACGCCCGGTGCGATCCAGCGCCAGCGCAGCGCAGCCAGCGAGCGACCGAAGTACGGGTGCAGGGACGCCGGCAGATGGTCCGCGCCCACCTCCGGCCGCTCCACCGGCGGCGCGGCCGGCCGCGCGACGGCAATGGCAGCCACCGCAGGCTCGTCACGCTCCAGCTCGGCAAGCATGGCCGCACGCAACGCCTGACTGCGGCCGCCAACCACCATCGGCTGGGTCTGTTCAATCAGCGCCGCGCCGATGGCCTCGGCCTCGCGCAGGCGCTGGCGGCAATGCGGGCACTGCTCCAGGTGGGTGCCAACGACCACGCTCAGCGGCGCCGGCAACGCGCCGGCCGCATAGCTGAGCAGGGTCGATTCGTGCAGGTGGTGGTGAGGGTTCATGGCATGCCCCCCACCTTGGACTGCAGCTGCAGGAAAGCCCGGCGCAGGTGTGACTTCACCGTGCCCAGCGGCATTCCCAGCGCCTCGGATATCTCGCCGTGGCTCTTGGCTTCGAAATACGACATGCGCACCAGCCGGGCCTGCACTGCCGGCAGTTCGTTGATGCGCTGGCGCAGGCGGGCCTGGTCGGCATAGTGCTCGGCGCTGGTCTGTGACTGAGCGTCACTGCTGGCAGCTTCCTCCACCGCGGCCTGCACCTGCATCCAGCTGCGCTCATGGCGCACCCGATCGATCTGCAGGTTGCGTGCGATCCGGTACAGCCATGTGCTCAGCGCGCCCTGCGCCGCATCGTAGTCTGCCGCGCGCAGCCACAGCCGCAGCAGGCATTCCTGCGCAAGCTCCTCGGCCACCGCTTCGGGCGCGCCGAGCCCACGCAGGTAGACACACAGGCGCGGCATGAAGTGGTCGTAGATGCGCATGAAACAGGTGCGGTCGCGCAGACGCGCCACACCGTCCATGTCACCGGTCCAGTTCGTCGGCTCGCTGCTTGGCTGCTGGGAACTGGACACGATGCGTGCGGCGTCGAAGTCAAAGGAAGGGCTGGCGGCGTCAGGGTACATCCGGGCGGCGATCAGGCAGGTGAAGGGAGTCTGTGTGCTGTACGCACCAGAGGCCGGCTTGGATGCAGCCCGTTGCCCTGCATCCACCCGGGCCCGTCGTGCGTATGTTCAGCAGGCCAACCCGCCAGGACCCCCATGCATACCGCCGGTCTGCTGCTGTACCTGTCCACCGTGGCCAGCGCCACGCCCCTGCTGCGCAGCGAAGGCGTTGCCAGCCTGGCCGACGGCACCCCCGCCTACCGCGAGGTGCACTGGCGGCGCAAGGAGCCCGAAGGTGCGGCGCGCTGGGTGCAGTACCTGTGCCCGGACGGTCGCCCGTTCGCACGCAAGGAGCTGCCGGGCACCGCCCAGCCGCAGGCGCGGGGCTACCTGCTGCAGGACGGACGCAGCGGCCAGGCCGCCAAAGTGGTGGTGGCCGGCGGACAGGTCAGCATCGACTGGAAGGAGAGCGCGCCGGACGCGGAGCGGCGTGCGCAGGTGCCACTGCCTGCCGACGCGGTGATCGACACCGGCTTCGACGCCGCAGTGCGCGCGCACTGGCCTGCATTGATGAAGGGAAATGAGGTCCGCCTGCCCTTCCTGGTGCCGGGCCGGCAACGCTTCTACCCGGTCAGCGTGCGCCGTACCGGTGCGCTCACCTGGCAGGGAGCACCGGCACAGGCCATTGAGGTGCGCCTGGCCACTTGGTACGGCGCGGTCGCTCCGCGGCTGTCCCTGGTCTACGCAGATGACGACCGCCGACTGCTGGAGTTCCGCGGCACCAGCAACCTGCGTGATGGCCATGGCGTCTATCCGGCCGTCATTGTCCGCTTCGCCTCACCCGCGACGACGCGGCCACAGGCGCAGTGGCAGCAGGCCTGGGCACAACCGTTGGTGGCGTCCTGCGGCGTGAGCGACAGGTGAAGCAGTCTCGCAATGCCGATTGAGTGCATCCAATGCACGCTGTGCTGCGTAGATAGGGGCAGACACGCCCTCGAGACTTCGCCCATGTCAGCTGCTGCGCCCCTTCCACGCCGACGTGAGCGACTGCTGCGCACCCTGCGACGCTGGTTCGACACCGAGGCCGCCGCGGCGCAGGCCGACCCTGCGCAGCGCGGCCGCATCGATTGGCTCCGGGCCGTGCCGTTCGTGCTGCTGCATGTGGCGTGCCTGGGGGTGATCTGGGTCGGCGTGTCCTGGACCGCAGTAGCGGTGGCGCTGGCGCTGTACGCGGTGCGGATGTTCGCGATCACCGGCTTCTACCACCGCTACTTCTCGCACCGCACCTTCCAGGCCTCGCGCCCGGTGCAGTTCGTGTTCGCGGTGATCGGCGCGTCCAGCGTGCAGCGTGGCCCGTTGTGGTGGGCCGCCCACCACCGCCATCACCATCGCCATGCCGACCAGCCGCAGGACCCGCATTCGCCGAATGAAGGTGGATTCTGGCGCAGCCACATGGGCTGGTTCCTGACCCGTGAAGCCTTCGCCACGGATCTGGCGCGCGTGCCCGACCTGGCCCGTTTCCCGGAACTGCGCTGGCTGGACCGTTTTGACATCGCCGTGCCGGTGTTGCTGGCCGCAGGCCTGTACGGCCTTGGCGCACTGCTGGAACGCGTGGCACCCGGCCTGCACACGACGGGCCCGCAGCTGCTGGTCTGGGGCTTCTTCATTTCCACCGTGGTGCTGTTCCATGCCACGGTCACCATCAATTCGCTGGCCCACCGCTTCGGCAGCCGCCGCTTCGAGACGCGTGATGACAGCCGCAACAACCTGTGGCTGGCCCTGCTGACCTTCGGCGAGGGCTGGCACAACAACCACCACTTCTTCCCCGGCACCGCCCGCCAGGGCTTCCGCTGGTGGGAAGTGGACCTGACCTGGTACGGCCTGCGCCTGATGGCCGCCGCCGGCCTGGTCAGCGGATTGAAGCCGATACCCGAGTGGGTGCTGGCCAAGGCGAAGGACTGAGCATGCGCATCGCGGTCATCGGTTCGGGCATTGCGGGTCTGGCCAGCGCGTACTGGCTGGACGGCGAGCACGAAGTCACGCTGTATGAAGCCAACGACTACCTGGGCGGGCACACCCACACCCATCGGGTGCAGGTCGACGGGCAGCAGATGTCGGTCGACACCGGCTTCATCGTCTTCAATCCGCAGCACTATCCGCTGCTCACTTCCTTGTTCGACGAGCTGGGCGTGGCGTCGCAGCCCACCACCATGAGCTTTTCGATGCACAGCGACCGCAGTGGCGTGGAGTACAACGCCACCTCGCTGGACGGCCTGTTCTGCCAGCGCCGCAACCTGGTCTCGCCGCGCTTCTGGGGCATGCTGGCCGACCTGCGCCGCTTCTACCGGGAGGCACCGCTGCTGCTGGCCGAGGCCGAAGGCCCTACGCTGGGACAGTACCTGCGCCAGCAGCGCTTCGGCGATGCCTTCGTGGAGGAGCACCTGCTGCCGATGGCCTCGGCGCTGTGGTCCTCGCCGACCGCCACCGTGCTGGACTTCCCGGCGCGCTACCTGGTGCAGTTCATGGCCAACCACCAGATGCTGCAGATGACCGGCCGCCCACCGTGGCGCGTGGTCAAGGGCGGCTCGGCGCGCTACGTGGAAGCGCTGCGCAGCCGCTGGCGCGTGCATGAGCGGTTGGAAACGCCGGTGCAGGCGGTCGAGCGCATGCCGTGGGGCGCACGCGTGCACAGCTCGTCGGGTATTGAAGGCTTCGACAAGGTGATCCTGGCCTGCCACAGCGACCAGGCCCTTGCCCTGCTGGCAGACGCCGATCCGGTCGAAAACGCAGTGCTGGGCGCGATCCGCTACCAGGCCAATGAGGCCGTGCTGCACACCGACGCCTCACTGCTGCCCGCCAACCGCAAGGCCTGGGCCGCCTGGAACGCGCACGTGCCGGAAGATCCTTCGGCGCCCTGCACGGTCAGCTACTGCATGAACCTGCTGCAGGGCCTGCCCGGCGAGACGCCGCTGGTGGTGACCCTCAACCGCAG
This sequence comes from Stenotrophomonas sp. SPM, assembly GCF_003105135.1. Lineage (NCBI taxonomy): Bacteria > Pseudomonadati > Pseudomonadota > Gammaproteobacteria > Lysobacterales > Lysobacteraceae > Stenotrophomonas > Stenotrophomonas sp. SPM. The sequence goes on from NZ_QETL01000001.1 coordinate 214,219, forward strand.
TGATGCCATCGATCCGTCCAAGGTGCTGCGCCGCCTGCACTACGCGCACCCCGTGCACGACCATGCCGCGGTGCGGGCACAGCAGCGCTGGGGCGAGATCCAGGGCCACCGCCACACCTGGTTCGCCGGTGCCTACTGGGGCTGGGGTTTCCATGAGGATGGCATCGCCAGCGCACGGCGCACGGTTGATGCGCTGCGCGCCCGCACCGGCATTGCATCACCGCTGCGGCCGACCGAGATCACGGCATGACCGCCAGCGCGCTCTATGTCGGGCAGGTGCAGCACCGGCGGCACCATCCGCATCCGCATGCGTTCCGCTACCCGGTGGCGCAGCTGCTTCTGGACCTGGACGAGCTGGACACGATCTTCGCCGGGCGCTGGCTGTGGTCGGTCAACCGCCGCAACCTCGCCGAGTTCCGCCGCAGCGACTACCTGGGCGATGCGAAGGTGCCACTGGCCGACGCTGTGCGCGACCACGCCGCCCCCGTGCTGGGCCGTCGCCCGGAAGGGCCCGTGCGGCTGCTGACCCACCTGCGTTTTGGCGGCCACGTGTTCAATCCAGTCAGCTTCTACTACTGCTACCAGGCCGACGGCAGCACCCTGGACTGCATCGTCGCCGACATCACCAATACGCCGTGGAAGGAGCGCCACGCCTACGTGCTGCCGGTCGAACAGGCGCAGCACGAAGGCGGCAGCCTGCGCTGGCAGTTCGACAAATGCTTCCACGTGTCGCCCTTCATGCCGATGGACTGCCGCTACGACTGGCGCTTCAACGCTCCCGGCGATGCGCTGCGTGTGCATATGCAGGTCTGGCGCGAGGGCGTGCGCCAGTTCGATGCGACCCAGTCCATGCAGCGCCATCCGCTGGATGGCCGCGGCCTGGCGCGGGTGCTGCTGGCCTACCCGCTGATGACCGTGCAGGTGGTCGCCGCCATCCACTGGCAGGCGCTGCGCCTGTGGCTGAAACGCAATCCCGTGCACGACCACCCTTCCCTTGCCGAGAAACCGCGATGAACAACCTGACGCCTTCGGTGGCCCTGCCCCGTGCCGGTGCACTGGACGCCTTCCTGCGCCGTCGCCTGCTGGCCCAGCTGGCGCCGATGCACGACGGCCAGCTGCGCGTCCGCGATGCCTTCGGCGAGGTACTGCTGGGCGATGGCCAGGGCCCGCTGCAGGCCATGGTGACCATCGACGACCCGGCTTTCTACCGCAAGGTCGCCGCGCAGGGCAGCGTCGGCGCGGGCGAGAGCTACATCCACGGCGACTGGCGCTGCGATGACCTGGTCGCACTGGTCCGCCTGCTGGTGCGCAACCGCGATCTGCTGGACGGCATGGAGCGCGGCCCGGCACGCGCCGCCGGCTGGCTGTTGCGCGGCTGGAACCGCCTGCGCCGGAACAGTCGCGAGGGCAGCCGCCGCAACATCGCCGCCCACTACGATCTCGGCAATGATTTCTTCGCGCTGTTCCTGTCGCCGGACCTGATGTATTCCTCGGCGCTGTACGCACAGGCGGACGAGCCGCTGGAAGTGGCCTCTACCCGCAAGCTGGACCGCATCTGCCAGCAGCTGCACCTGCAGCCGGGCGACCGCGTGGTCGAGATCGGTACCGGCTGGGGTGGTTTTGCCGTGCATGCGGCGCGCCATTACGGCTGTCACGTCACCACTACCACCATTTCCGCCGAACAGCACGCACTGGCCGTGCAGCGCGTGCAGGACGCAGGCCTGCAGGAGCGGGTGACCGTGCTGATGCAGGACTACCGCGACCTTCAGGGCCAGTTCGACAAACTGGTCTCCATTGAGATGATCGAGGCCATCGGCGCCGAGTTCCTCGACACCTACATGGGCACCCTGCAGCGCCTGCTGAAGCCCGACGGCGTGGCGCTGCTGCAGGCGATCACCATCGAAGACCACCGCTACGAACAGGCGCGGCGCAGCGTCGACTACATCAAGCGCTTCGTGTTCCCGGGCAGCTTCATTCCTTCGATCAACGCGATCATGGCGGCCAAGACCCGGGCCAGCGACCTGCAGCTGATCGCCCAGCAGGACTTCGGCCATTCCTACGCGCTCACCCTGCGCGCCTGGCGCCAGCGCTTCCTGGCCCAGCGCGCCGCCGTGCAGGCACAGGGTTTCGACGAGCGCTTCTGCCGCATGTGGGAGTTCTACCTGGCCTACTGCGAGGGTGGTTTCCTGGAGCGCTCCATCGGCGTGTCGCACCTGCTGCTGGCACGGCCGGGCCATTGCACCGACGTCCCCGTCGACAGCGAGGCCTGAGATGGGAGGCCTTACATGAGACGGACCTGGTTCAACCTGCTCGGCAACCAGCTGGTCTGGCTGTGCGCGGTGTCTGGCGCGGGCCGCGGCTGGCAATGGCCGGCACTGCTGGCCGCGGCGCTGTATGTCGCCAGCCAGCTGCTGACCAGCCCGGTGCCGCGCATTGACCTGCGCCTGCTGCTGCTCGCCCTCGCCTGCGCCTGGTTGGTGGATGGCATCGCCGCCGCCAGCGGTACCGTGCGCTATGCCGCCGCGCCGCTGGACTGGGCACCGCCGCCGTGGATCATGGCGCTGTGGGCGGCCTTCGCGATGACCCTGACCAGTTCGATGACCTTCCTGCATCGGCACCGCCTGCTGCCAGCGCTGTTCGGCCTGCTGCTGGCACCGCTGGCCTATCTTTCGGCGGCGCGCGGTTTCCAGGCCGTGCAGTTCAGTTCACCCGTTTGGCAGGGCGTCCTGCTCTTGGGCGTTGGCTGGAGCATTGCCCTCTCGTTGCTGTGCGCGCTGGCACGCCGCAGCGTTGACAAGGCGGTCGAACACACAAAAGGAGTGCGCGCATGAACCTGCTTGGCTGGGTGCTGCTGTACGCAGTGCTGGTGATGTGCTGGGGCTGGGCCTGGCAGCGCCGCCACTGCAACATCGGTGTGGTCGACGTGCTGTGGGCCAAGGGCGTGGCCGCAGGTGCACTGCTGCTGGCCTGGCTGGGTGACGGCGGCCTGCAACCGCGCATCGCACTGGCGGTGCTGGGCGGCCTGTGGGGCAGCCGGCTGGCTTTGCATCTGTGGCGTCGCGTGCGCAGCGAAGACGAGGACGGTCGCTACCGCTATCTGCGCGAACACTGGAACGGCCATCAAGGAAAGATCTTCGGCTTCTTCATGGCGCAGGCGCTGCTGGTGGTGCTGTTCGCCCTGCCGTTCCTGGCCGTGGCCCGCAACCCGGCCACCGGCCATGCCGGCTGGATCGCCGCCGCCGTGGCGGTATGGCTGCTCAGCGTCGGTGGCGAAGCACTGGCCGACCGCCAGCTCGCACGCTTCCGCGCCGACCCCGCCAACAAGGGCAAGACCTGCCGACAGGGGCTGTGGCGCTACTCGCGCCATCCCAACTATTTCTTCGAGTGGCTGCACTGGTTCACCTATGTGCTGCTGGCCGTCGGCTCACCGCTGTGGTGGCTGGCTTGGTCGGGCCCGGTGGTGATGTACCTGTTCCTGCGCTACCTCAGCGGCGTCCCCTTCACAGAAAAACAGGCCCTGCGCAGCCGCGGCGAAGACTACCGCGACTACCAGCGCAGCACCCCGATGTTCTTCCCGTGGTTCCCCCGCACTTCCCCTTCCCAGGACCGCACGCCATGAATGCCACCAGCACGCTGCACCCTCCCGTCGAGATCGAAGGCGGCCTGACCGGCTGGGCCGAACGCGGCTGGATCCCGGACGCGGCCCTGCGTGCAGGCATACGTCGCCTGTGCGCGCAGCGCCTGCAGGAAGAGGACGAAGGCGGCCAGGAAGGACAGTCGGTGCGCTTCCAGCGCCGCATCGCCGAACTGGCCGGCAGCCCGCTCGCACTGCACGTCGATGCCGCCAACCGCCAGCACTACGAAGTGCCGGCCGCATTCTTCCAGGCCTGCCTCGGCAAGCGCCTGAAGTACAGCAGCTGCTACTACCGCACCGGTCACGAAACCTTGGACGACGCCGAAGAGGCGATGCTGGAACTGTATGGGCAGCGCGCCGGGCTGCGCGATGGCCAGGATATCCTCGAACTCGGCTGTGGCTGGGGTTCGTTGACCCTGTGGATGGCCGAGCGCTACCCGAATGCACGCATCACCGCAGTGTCCAATTCAAACAGCCAGCGCGAGCACATCATGGGTCAGTGCCAGGCACGGGGCCTGCGCAACGTCGAGGTGCTCACCCGCGACGTGAACCAGCTGGAGCTGCCGACCGCGCGATTCGATCGCTGCGTGTCGGTGGAAATGTTCGAACACGTGCGCAACTACCAGCAGCTGCTGCAGCGCATCGCCGGCTGGCTGCGGCCGGACGGTGCCCTGTTCGTGCACATTTTCGCCCACCGCACGCTGATGTACCCGTTCGAGACCGAAGGCGATGACAACTGGATGGGGCGGCACTTCTTCACCGGTGGCCTGATGCCAGCCGCCGACACCCTCCTGCATTTCCAGCAACACCTGCAGCTGGACCAGCGCTGGCTGCTCGACGGCACGCACTACCAGCGCACCGCCAACCACTGGCTGGACAACCAGGACGCCGCCCGCGCCCAGCTGATGCCGATCCTGCAGTCAACCTACGGCGAGGCCGCCGCGCGCATCTGGTGGCAGCGCTGGCGCATGTTCTGGATGGCCTGCGCCGAGTTGTTCGGCTATGACCAAGGCCAGCAGTGGCTCGTCGCCCATTACCTGTTCCGCCCCCGCTGAAGGAGACTGGCCATGCGTATGCCCCCCTTGTTCACCCTGCTGACGTTGGCCCTGTTCGGCACCGGCTGCAGCAGCCAGGACACCCGGCCACTGCCACGTGAGCCGTCGGTGGACGTCCCACGCTTCATGGGCGACTGGTATGTGATCGCCCACATCCCCTCGCCGCCAGAGCGCGAGGCTTTCGACGCCGTCGAAAGCTATTCCCTGCGGCCGGATGGACGCATCCAGACCACCTTCACGTACCGCAAAGGCAGCTTCCAGGCGCCATACAAGAGCATGCACCCGGTCGGCCGGGTGGAGAAAGAAGGCGCCGGCGCGGTGTGGGGCATGCAGTTCATCTGGCCGATCCAGGCCGAGTACATCATTGCCTGGCTGGACGCGGACTATCGGCAGACGATTGTCGGCCGTAGCAAGCGCGATTACGTCTGGTACATGGCGCGCACGCCGCAAGTGTCGCCGCAGGACTACCAGGCCGCCGTCGAGCGCATCGCTGCCATGGGCTATGACACCTCGAAGCTTAGGAAGGTCCCGCAGTCCGTACGCTGATCCTGCCAGATGAATGGCCGCCACCATGACTGGTGGCGAGCCACCGCCCCGCTCCTCTATAGTCAGCCGGGCACGACAGGCATGGTGCCTGTCCGGTAACCACAGGGAGCAGGTCATGGGTCTGGTACAGGCGGTCAAGGGTGCAGTGGGCGGTGTTCTGGCCGACCAGTGGAAGGATTTCTACACCGTGCCGACGGGCCTGCCGTCGACCGCGGCCCTGTTCGCGGCCGTGCCGCAGGGCACCAATGCCGGCCGTGGTTCCAATACCAGCGGTTCGTCCAACATCATCAGCAATGGCTCGAAGATCGTCGTGCCCGAAGGCTATGGCCTGCTGCTGTTCCAGGACGGCGCGATCACCGCCTTCGTGGCCGAGCCGGGCGGCTACGAGTGGCGCTCGGACGACCTCAACTCGCAGTCGCTCTTCGCCGGCGACGGGCTAGTCAGTACCTTCATCAAGCAGAGCTGGGAACGCTTCAAGTTCGGCGGCCAGCCTGGCTCGCAGCAGGCCGCCTTCTTCGTGTCGCTGAAGGAACTGCCGGACAATCGCTTCGGCACCCAGTCGGAAATCTACTGGGACGATGCCTTCCTCAACACCCAGGTTGGCGCGGTCACCCGTGGCTCGTACACGCTGAAGATCATCGACCCGATCCTGTTCGTAAAGAACTTCGTGCCGGCCAGCTACCTGCGTCCGGGCCAGGTCTTCGACTTCACCGACATGGACAATGCCGCCGCCACCCAGCTGTTCAATGAAGTGGTGGGTTCGCTGGCACCGGCGTTCAGTCTGTACAGCAACGATCCGTCCAAGGGCAACCGCATCACCAAGCTGCAGCAGGATTCCATCGGCTTCGCGCAGAGCCTGTCGGCCGCCGTCGAACAGGCCTACCAGTGGAAGTCCGACCGCGGCCTGGCCATCGTCAAGACCGCCATCGTTTCGATCGAGTACGACGCCAACACCCGTGAACTGCTGAAGACCGTGCAGCGCGCCGATGCGCTGTCCGGTTCGCGCGGCAATTCCAACCTGCAGGCCAGCGTGGCCCAGGGCATCCAGTCGGCCGGCGAGAACGGCGGCGCGGCGGGCCTGGTCGGCGTCGGCATGGCCTCGGGCATGTTCGGTGCGGGCAGCCTGCAGCAGCCGACTGCGCCGTCCGCCGATGATCCGGTGGCCAAGCTGAAGAAGGCCAAGGAAATGCTCGACCTGGGCCTGATCACCCAGGGCGACTACGATGCGCTGAAGGCCAAGGCGCTGGGCCTGTAAGCCGCCGGACGCGCAGACCCATGTCCGACCCCAGAAACGGTCCTCCGCCGCTGCCCCAGGCCGCCCCCGCTTCGCCCCCGCCGTTGCCGGCGGCGAAGCTCGACGGTCCGGGTTCGCCGCAGGACGTCCCGCCCCTGCCTGGCAGCTTCCCGCTGGATACCAGCACGCTGCCGCAGGCTATCCGTGATGAAGTCGAAGCGCCCGATCCGCTGGCCATCGACACGTCGGCCAGCGAACTGAAGGACGGCCTTAACCGCTGCCCGAAGTGCGGCAGCACCGACATCCGCCCCAGGCTCGGCACCGACGTCCTGGTCTGCCTGTACTGCCGTCACGAATGGTATGGCGCGCGGGTGGAGGAGGAATTCGGGCTGGGTGAAGCGCTCGACCAGCTGCAGGGCACGATCATCGCCTCCGGCGCCCGCGACATCGACGCCGACACCTCGGCGCTGATGACCTTCAAGTGCGGCGGCTGTGGTGCCGAGGTCACGGTCAACACCGAAAGCACGATGACCGCGCGCTGCCACTGGTGCCGCCACGTGTTCGGCGTCAACGAGCAGATCAGCAACGGCGCCGTGCCCGATGCCGTGTTGCCCTTCCACATCAGGAAGGACGATGCGGTTGCGCGCATCCGCCAGTTCGTCGACAAGCGCCGGATGTTCGCGCTGAAGGCCTTCAAGGACCAGTTCACCCCGGAAAACGTGGTGGGCGTGTACCTGCCCTACATGATCGTGGACAGCAATGTCAGCGCGGCCGTGGCAGGCAAGGGCGAGATCAAGACCCGCGAGTACACCCGCGGCACCGAGAAGAACAAGCAGACCTACTACGACGCGGACATCTACCAGGTCGAGCGCCAGGTCGAATTCACCGTCGACGACCTGCCGCTGGAATCCTCGACCGAGCGCGGCAACCTCGACACGCGCACCAACACCAACAACATCATCAACACCATCCTGCCGTTCGATACCAAGAACGCGGTGAAGTGGAACGCGTCCTACCTGGCGGGCTTCACCTCCGAGAAGCGCAACGTGGATGTGGAGAAGCTGCGCCCACGGCTGGAAGACCAGCTGCTGTCGATCGCCCGCGCGCAGGTCGAAGCCAGCGTGCGCCGCTACGACCGTGGCGTGCGCTGGGAGCAGGAATGGCTGGACGTGCACGGCAGCCGCTGGGTGTCGATGTACCTGCCGGTCTGGCTGTACTCCTACCACCAGCCCGGCGCCAACGGCGGCATGCTGCACTACATCGCGGTGAACGGCCGTACCGGCGAAACCATGGGCAGCGTCCCCGTGCAGCAGTGGAAGATGCTGCTGGCCGCCCTGGCGACCGGTACGGTCATCGAAGCCCTCGCAATTGCCTTCCTGGTGGCGACAACATGAGTGACGACAGTGGTCTCTGGTTGCTGGCGGCCGGCCCGGCCGGTGCTACCGCGCTGTACTGGGCGCTGTACCGCTATTACCGCAACACCGACAAATCGCATTCGTTCGAACACGAAACCGCGATCGATGCCAAGCCGGTGACCGGCTCGGACCGTCGCGTGGATTCGATCACCGGTACGCAGGAACGGCGCGTGCGCGGTGACAACGTCTACGAGTACCGCAAACGCGTGATGCGGGTGAAGCCCGGTGGCGATTGACACGGCACCACGCTGCCGTGACGCGGCGGTGATCTAGACTGGCGGCCCATGTTATGCCTGCCCCTGCCTGGGGTGGGCAGCGCCCCGCCGTTCGAGATCGTCCGTGAACCAGCCTCCTGTTCCCCAGCCGCAAGCCGCCCATGCCTCCGACAGCGTGAACATGGCGCTGGCAGCGGGTGCCATCGTCGGCACCTGGTTCTGGGATGTGCCAAACGACCAGCTGACCGTTGATGAAGCGCTCGCACGCGCGTTCGGGCTGGACCCGGCGCTTGCGCAGCGCAAGCTGCAGCTGCACGAGGTGCTGGGCACGGTGCACCCCGATGACCTGGCAGGGCTGACCTCGGCCATCGAGCATGCCGTGCGGCACGGCGGCCGCTTTGCGCATCAGTACCGCACGCGCGGCACTGACGGCGGCTACCACTGGCTGGAAAGCATCGGCCGCGTCGACCTGGACGAGAACGGTCGGGCACTGCGCTTCCCCGGCGTCCTCATCGACATCGACGAACGGCTGCGGGTGCAGGCCGAGCGTGACCAGGCCCAGGCCCTGCTGCGCTCCTTCGTTGAGGCCGCGCCGGGCGTGATGTATGCCAAGGATCGCCAAGGCCGCCTGCTGATGGGCAACAGCGGCACAACGGCACTGATCGGGCGCCCCCCGGCGGAGTATGTTGGGCGGACCGATGCCGAACTGTTGGCCAACCCCGCCCAGGCTGCGGCGGTGATGGCCACCGACGAGCGGGTAATGTCCAGCGGCTGCAGCGAGCAGGTGGAAGAGGAAGTCAGCTTTCCGGACGGCCGCCGGGCCTGGTGGCTGTCGACCAAGGCGCCGCTGCGCAATGGCGACGGCGAAGTGATCGGCCTGGTCGGTACCTCGCTGGACATCACCGACCGCAAGTCGGCCGAGGCCGAGCGCCTCGATATCGAGGAGCGCTATCGGCTCGCTGCGCAGGCCACCAACGATGCGATCTGGGACTGGCGCATGGTCGACGGACACGTCGTCTGGAACGAAGCGCTGTCCAGCCTGTTCGGGCACCCGGTGAAGGAGACCAGCGCGCAGTGGTGGCTCGACCACATCCATCCCGAAGACCGCGACCGCATCGACCGCAACATCCACGCCGTCATCGACGCCGACGGCATCACCTGGACCGGCGAGTATCGCTTCCGCCGTGCGGATGGCAGCTATGCGGCCGTCCTCGACCGCGGTGCGGTGCTGCGCGACGCTGACGGGTGGCCGCTGCGGATGATCGGCGCCATGCTCGACCTGTCCGGACGCAAGGCGGCGGAGGCGGCGCTGGCCGAGGGTGAGGAGCGCCTGCGCCTGGCCACGGAAGCAGGCGAGCTTGGGCTATGGGACCTGGACCTGGTGCAGAATGTCCTGCTCTGGCCCAAGCGCATGAAGGCGATGTTCGGCATCTCGCCCGACGCGGAGGTGGACTTCGAGGATTTCCGCAACGGCCTGCACCCGGACGACCGTGCCGCGACGCTGGCGGCTTTCGATGCATCCGCCGATCCGCAGCAGCGTGCCAACTACGATGTGGAATACCGCACGGTCGGCAAGGAAGATGGCGTGGTGCGCTGGGTCGCGGCCAAGGGCCGGGGCATTTTCGAGGCCGGCCGCTGCGTACGCCTGCTGGGCGTGGCCATCGACATCACCGCTCGCAAGGCAGCCGACGAACGCTTGCGCGAGTTGAACGAGCAGCTGGAGGCGCGGGTGCGTGCCGAAGTGGCCGAGCGCATGCGGGTGGAAGACGCGCTGCGGCAGAGCCGCAAGATGGAAGCCGTCGGCCAGCTCAGCGGCGGCATCGCGCACGACTTCAACAACATGCTGGCCACGGTGATCGGCCCGCTGGACCTGCTGGCGCTGCGCATCGGCGACAGTGATGCGCGCGCGGTGCGCTACATCGAGATGGCCCTGGACGGCGCCCAGCGTGCCGCTCAGCTGACCCAGCGGCTGCTGGCCTTCTCGCGCCAGCAGCCGCTGCAGCCGGTGGCGGTGGACGTGAACCATCTGGTGGCCGGCATGACCGATCTGCTGGTGCACTCGCTCGGCAGCAGCGTCATCCTCGAAACCGTGCTGGGCGGCGGCCAGTGGTGGACGCACGCCGATGCCAACCAGCTGGAGAACGTCATCCTCAACCTGGCGGTGAACGCGCGCGACGCCATGCCAGGTGGCGGCCGCCTGACGCTGCAGACCAGCAACTGCCCGATCGACCTGGCCAGCGTGGCCGAGCACGGCGGCATCCCCACCGGTGATTACGTGCGCATCGCCGTGACCGACACCGGCGGCGGCATGGCGCCCGAGGTGATGGCGCGCGCGTTCGATCCGTTCTTCACTACCAAGCCGGTCGGCCAGGGCACCGGCCTGGGCCTGTCGCAGGTCTATGGCTTCGTGCAGCAGTCCAACGGGCACGTCCGCCTGCAATCCGCGCCCGGCGCGGGTACCACTGTCATCATCTACCTGCCGCGCCTGCTCGCCGAGGTGGACGCACTGCCACCGGCCAAGGCCGATGTGGCGCCGCTGTCCGGCGGTGGCGCCGAGCAGATCCTGGTGGTGGACGATGACGCGGCGGTACGCGCGTTCTCGGTCGATGCATTGTCCGAACTCGGCTACCGGGTACTGTCGGCCGATGGGGCTGCCAGCGCCCTGCCCCTGCTGCAGGCCCACCCCGGCATCGCGCTGCTGTTCACCGACGTGGTGATGCCCGAAGTCAACGGCCGCCAGCTCGCCGACGAAGCCATGGCGCGGCATCCGCACCTGAAGGTCCTGTTCGCCACCGGCAACAGTCGCAATGCCCTGGTCGACGACGGCGTGCTCGACGCGCATGTGCAGCTGATCGGCAAGCCCTTCACCATCGGCGAACTGGCCTCGCGCGTCCGCGCCGTCCTCTCCGCGGAACGCTGAGCGTCAGCGCTTCCCTGCGGGCAGCGAAGGTCGAGTTCTCCGGCTACACCAGTGTGGCTGCCGGCCCGCTGGTTGTAGCGATGGCCCTCCATCTGCGCCTATGCGCCTGACCGCAGAAGCCACGATGTCAGAGGATGTTCGCCTGGCATGGCCTGGTGCTAGCTACGGTAAGCCCGGCGAGCGCGGCGGCCTCAACCGGCACCAGGATGCCTGAAGATTTTCGCCAGGCTTGGCCTGGCGAACTCAGCCGTCCGCTGCTTCGGCATCCCGCAGCTGGTCCAGCACCCGCGCCTTGCCGTCTGCCGCCGGCATCGCCCGCACCAGGTTGCGCAGCAGCTGCAGATCCTGCCGCTCGCCCAGTACATCACTGAGCCGGTGCAGGGCCCGGGCATCGCTGCTTTTCGGCTCCGCGTGCCCGGCGTGCAGCTTGAGCGCCTGCGCCACGTCGAGCTGCATGCGCAGGCGGCGGACCTTGCGTCGCCAGCGATGAATCGCATCGGTCCCGCCGTCGTCGCTCGCACGCAGGGCGGCCTTTCTCGCCCGTCTTTGGCTGCGTTCGAGGTTGCTGCGCAGCGTCGAGCGACGCAGCTTCGCCCAGGGCTGTTTCGCAAGCTGTTCCTGCACGATCACTACGCGGCGCACCCGTCGGTCGAATCGGGGGTCGCGCTGCAGGGCCTCCTGCAGCAGACGGTCGCGGCGCTGGACCAAACGGGCGATGATGCCCGGCCACGCTTCAGCTGCGTGCGCGTCCTGCAGGTAGACTGCGGCCTGCACCACTACATGGGCGTCGCGCAGGTCGGACAGGCTGTCGCCCAGACGCTGCAGGCGGCGGTCCGCGTCATCCAGTTCCAGTGCCGAATCGTGCAACAGTGCCAGCAGCGCACGCAGCCGGCGGATCGCCTTGCGCGCGGCATGGATGGCGGCATGCGGATCGTCCGACGCCGACAATGCCGCGATGATCGAGCGGCATTCCTGCATCGCCCGTTTTCGAACCGACTCGCCAGGGTCTGCTGCGGACATCGGGGACTGCCCCGCGGGGGTAAAGGCGCAGTGTATCCCCAGCCCAGGGCTGCCCCGTTCACATTGCCCGGGCCACGCGCGGGTGGCCTGCCTCTGCACGCCACCCTCACGCCGCCCCGCACGGCCGGCGCTATGCTCCGCCGGCGGGGGAGGCTGCCGCCCCACACGCAGATCAGCGGTTTCAGCGTTCCCCAACGAGGATTCCATGATGGCCAAGCTCTTCCCGCACTACGGGCTGCTGGCGCTGTGCAGCCTTGCCCTCCCTGCCGCTGCCATGGCCCAGGACGCATCGATCGGCTTCGGCCGGGACACCACCACCACGCAGTCGTCCAGCAGCTCGCAGGCCACCGTCACCACCCAGTCGGACACCGGCACGGGCCAGGACGACAGCGACCAGACGCAGGGCGATTCCGGTTTCGGCAACATGGGCTCGATGACCACCGAGACCACGACCACCGGCAGTTCGCATTCGGAATCACGCAGCCACGGCTCCGACGTCGAAGTGGATATCGGCCGCCCCGACGACCGCGGTGACGACTGGGGCCATGACCGCCACCGCGGTGCCCCCCCGGTCAACGACAGCGATCTGTTCGGCGACTGGACGCTGGGCCAGGAGAACGGCAGCAGCTGCACCATCACGCTGAAGGACAGCCAGTGGTTTGGCGGCTACGGCGCCTGGGTGCCGGCTGGCTGCCCCGATGGCTTCTTCTCGGTCAATCGCTGGCTGCTGTCAGGCAACCAGCTGCTGTTGACCGACACCAACAACCAGGTCATCGGCCGCTTCCGCCCGAGCGGTGGCGGACGCTGGACGGGCCGCCGCGAGTCGGACGGCACCCGCATCTACCTCAACCCGCGACAGCGCTGAGCGGACCATATACGCGGCACGGACACCCCCCATCGCACCATGGGGTGTCTGTTCAACCTGCCCCCTGACATGGCCGCTCCCACAGGCTCACGCCTGGTCGTCTACGCCGCGCTGTTCGGCAACCTTGCCATCGCCATCGCCAAGTTCGTCGCCGCCGGCATCTCCGGCAGTTCGGCCATGCTGAGCGAAGGCGTGCATTCGCTGGTCGATACGCTCAACGAGGTCCTGCTGCTGTACGGCCTGCGCCGTGCCGAGAAGTCGCCCGACACGCTGCATCCGTTCGGCTATGGGCGTGAGTTGTACTTCTGGAGCTTCATCGTGGCCCTGCTGGTGTTTGCCGCCGGCGCCGGTGTATCGGCCTACGAAGGCATCCAGCACATCCGCCATCCGCAGCCGGCCACGAACCACGCCCTCAGTTACACGGTGCTGGGCGTATCACTGCTGTTCGAGGGCAGCTCGTGGTACATCGCCCTGCGCGAGTTCCGCCGCAGCAAGGGGTCGATGGGCTACTTCAAGGCCTTCCGGCGCAGCAAGGACCCGTCCACCTTCACCGTGCTGCTGGAAGACAGCGCGGCGCTGCTCGGCCTGGGCTTCGCCCTCGCCGGCCTGCTCGCTGCGCAGCTGCTGGACATGCCCGTGCTCGACGGAGTGGCCTCCCTGTGCATCGCCGCCGTGCTCGCGGTGACCGCCTTCCTGCTGGCCCGCGAAACCAAGGGCCTGCTGGTGGGTGAACCGGCGCACCCGGCGGTGGCACAGCGGATCATGGCGGTGGCGGTGACTGATCCCGACCTGCTTCGTGCCAATGGCGTGACCACCATGCAGATGGGCCCGGAACAGGTGGTGGCCATGCTCAGTGCCGAGTTCGAGGACGACCGCCGGACACCGCAGATCGAAGCCTGCATCACCCGTATCGAGACGGCGGTCAAGGACGAATTTCCCGAACTGGTGGCATTGTTCGTCAAGCCGCAGACCCCGGAAGTCTTCGCTGCACGGCAGGCCGCCCTGAAGAAGCACACCTGAGACGCCGTCGGCCCGCCTCACGCGGGCATCACCCGGGAACGCGGAATGCTAACAATTACCCCACTAGCGTGGGGCCTGCCCCGCCCTTCCCTGCAGAAGCCAGCGCGCCAGCTATGGATGAAGCTTTCCGACTTTGCGAGATCGACCGTCTGGGAGTGCTCGATACTCCGCCCGAACCCGTCTTCGATGCAATCGTAGCCGCCGCCCAGGCCGCCACCGGCATGCCGATGGGCCTGATCTCCATCGTTGCCGAGCACCGGCAATGGTTCAAGGCCAATATCGGCCTGCCGGATACCAGCGAAACGCCCCGCGACACATCCTTCTGCACGCATGCCATCGAACGCGATGCGCTGATGGAGATCCCCGATGCGCGCCAGGACCCGCTGTTCGCCAGCAACCCGCTGGTCACCGGCGGGCTGCGCATCCGCCACTACGCCGGCATCCCGCTCGGTACCGCGCATGGCGCGCGCATCGGCACCCTATGCCTGCTGGACACCATGCCCGGCGTGCTGTCGCCCTCGCAGCGCGAACTGATGGTGCACCTGGGCCGGGTCACCACCCAGGTGCTGGAACAGCGTGCCACGCTACTGCAGAAAGTCGACCAGGCGCAGCACCTGCACAGCGACCTCAAGCGCAGCGAGGACTTCCTCGAGCGCACCAACACCGCGGCCAAGGTCGGTGGCTGGGAGCTGGACCTGACCAGCAACGAAGTGCGCTGGACCCGCGAAACCAAGCAGATCCACGGCGTGCGCGCCAGCTACGAGCCGACCCTGGACAGCGCCCTCTTGTTCTACCGCGATGATAGTCGCGCCATCATCCAGGCCTCGGTGCAGCGCTGCATCGAGGCCGGCACACCATGGGAGGTGCAGCTGCCGATGACCACCGGCGATGGCCGCGCGATCTGGACACGCGTGGTCGGCAGCCGCCAGCAGGTCGAGGGGCGACCACGCCTGGTCGGGGCCATCCAGGACATCACCGAGGAACGCGCGGTGCTGGACGCACTGGAGGCCAGCGAAGTGCGCTACCGGCGTCTGTTCCACTACAGCCTGGGCCTGATCTGCACGCATACCCTCGACGGCACCGTCACGTCGGTGAATCCGGCGGCGGTGCAGTCGCTGGGATTCCTCGAGAGCCAGATGGTCGGCCGCAGCCTGTGCGACCTGATGCCCGCGGACAAGCGCGATGCCTTCAAGGCCTACCTGGCGCGGATCGAGAGCAACCACACCGATGCCGGCGTGATCGAGCTGATCGCCGCCGATGGCAGCCGCCGCTACTGGGCCTACAACAACGTCCTCGACAGCGAGGCGCACCCGCCCTTCGTGCTCGGCCACGCGCAGGATGTCACCGCGTTGCGACAGCAGGAAGAGCGTCTGCGCGAACTGTCCCAGCGCGACCCGCTGACCCTGTGCCACAACCGCCGCTACCTGCACCGGCTGGAGCAGCTGGAGACCGAATCCTGGGCCTGCGTGGTGTTCGACCTGGACCACTTCAAGCAGGTCAACGACACCCAGGGCCACCGTCGCGGCGATGCCATCCTCGTCGAGTTCGCTACCTTCCTGCGCTTGCCGCTGGGCGCCGGGGAGAGCGAAGTCCGGCTGGGCGGCGATGAGTTCATGGTGGTACTGGTCCAGCCGGCCCGCGAGCGCCTGCAGGCGCTGCTGCACTGGTACGAGCAGAACGCCGGTCTCGCCCCGATCGCGTTCTCGATGGGCGCGGCCACGCATGCCCGTGGCGAGCTGGTCGCCGATACCATCCATCGCGCCGACAACGGCCTGTACAGCACCCGCGAGCGGGTCCGCCAGGTCCAGCGCGAGGATGACGCCGTGCTGCCGGGGACGTCCGCATCCACATCCGATTGAGCCTTCCGTCACGCCCTGCAGCCAGTGCTGAGGGCACCCTGCCAGCAGGCTCTACGGAGACAGTGCCATGGCCAATACCGGTCGTTTTTTCGTATTGGCTCTCGATGCAGACAGGGACCCGGCAGGCGCCATCGTGCAGATCCATTCGATGGCACTGCGCTGCGAAGCCTGCGGTGAGGTCACCCGCACCGAAGGCGCATAGATCGCGCGGTTGGATGGGGACACCATCCTCGCCTGCACCCAGTGCGGCGCGACCCAGGCCGTCGCCAATGCGCGCCTGGAGGAGTGCGAACACGTAATGGCCGTCACCTCGTCCGCCGTCGCCACCACTGGCGTGACGCCACTGTCAGGTCGAGGACGAGGCTGACCATGGAGGCGCCGCTCAGGCGCCTCTGCCCGGTCCGTGCAGGAAGTCGTCCATGCGCTGCAGTTCGTCGTCCAGCGCCGCGCGGAACGCCGATTCGCGCGGCGCCTTGCCAGTGACGTAACCCAACGCCGGTTGCAATCGGCCCTCGGGCGTCGTGATGTTGGCCCAGCCGATGATCTGGTCGCGCCACAGCAGTGGCAGTGCGTAGTAGCCGAACCGCCGGTTCGCTGCGGGCGTGTAGGCCTCGAACTTGTAGGTCCAACCCCAGAGCAGCTCAAAGCGCCGACGATCCCACGCCACCGGATCGAATGGGGCCAGCAGGCGGACCTGCTCATCCACGGCGAAGCGCCGCGAGCGCGGATTCTCTTCCGCCGGCCAGTACCAGGTCGTTCCTTCGACAACGGCGCTGGCCAGCGTCTGCCGGGCCTCGCGCAGCGCCCGCTGCAGCGGTGCCGCCAGGTGCGGCGCGCCATAGCCGAGCAGGCGCACCAGGTAGGTCAGGCTGGCGGCCGGCAGGGGCGCGTACTTGCGCACCACCAGGTCGACCAGGGCGGCGGCACGCTGCACCTGCGCGGCGGAGCCGGTGTCTGCCTGCGGGTGATCGGCCACGCTGTAGATGCGTGTTCCGCTGTCGCGCCGCTGCACGCGCAGCATGCCGCGGTAGTGCATGCCATCGAGCAGATGGGTGCTGGCGTTGCTGGTGCCGCCCCAATAGTTGGTCACCCGGCCATGCGCGAAAGCCTGGTCCACCTCGCGTGGATGCACGCTGCCACGCGCCTGCACGAATTCGAGCACCTCGGCCGCCCTGCGGCGAGTCGCCTCATCCCAGACCCGCGATGAAACCCGCGGGTGCATCAGGGCAAGCAGTTCACGCGGCAGAAAGCCATAGTTGACCAGGCAATCCTCTTCCACCGGCAGGCGTGCGTAGCGTCGTTCCAGATCACCGGCCCGATACCCCTTCACCCGGTGCCGCAGGATCAGGTCCTGGGCGCGGGCCGGAGCCCGGATGGGATCGGCCTGGACGAACCCAAGGCGGCGGATGGCCGCCAGCAGGGTCGTCGGCCTGAACAGCGTGCGCGCTATGGCGTAACAGCGCAGATCATCGAGGGTCGGCGTGGCGGGCATGCCCTATTGTCGGCCATCGGTCAGCGGCCGACCACCATCGCATAGCCCGCCAGCACCGCCAGATGGCCCACGTAGTAGAGGTAGAACGACCAGCGCCAGCGCGGCACCCGCCACGGCACCCGGGCCAATGCCCACAGCAGTGGCACCGCCAGCAGCGCCCAGCCGTTGCCATTGGTCCAGCACAGCGCTGCCAGGGCCGGCAGCGGCAGCCACCACAGCCGGTTGCGGAACGCGATCCAGCCCAGCACCACCAGCGCCACGCCCTCCCACTGGTAGTCGACCAGCATCGGCAGCACGCCGCCTGCCAGCAGTATCAGCCAGGCCCGGCCCTGCGCCAGTGCGAGCACGGCCAGCGCCGCAACGGCGAAGGTCAGCAGGATGTTCAACGGAAGCGGCTGCCCGAAGGCCAGTAGATGCAGCGGCTGGGCGATCGCGCCCCAGAGCAGCAGACGCCGGATCGATTTGCCGAGGTCAGCACCGGGCTGGGCCAGGTTGCAGGCCATCACCAGCGCGAACAGCGGAAACGCGACGCGCCCCAGCTCGCTGACAACCGGCACATGACCACCGGACACGACCTTGGCGACGTGGTCGCCGGTCATCAGCAGCAGGGCGATCCACTTCATCACCTCGCGGCCGCCACTGCTGAGCGTATACGGCGCTACGGCCTGCTTCGCTGCATCCTGCTGGTCCATGCCGCTCCCGGAGTGATGGCAGCCTGCGCGCGCACGGCCGTTCCTGTACGCCGAGGATACTGGAACCACGCGCGATGCGACGCCGTCCGACCGGCACCGTTATGCTTGTCGTTCCTGCTCGTGAGACACCGCCATGCGTACGCTCTTTCCGCCGATCACGCCTTACCGCGAGCATCGCCTTGCCGTGGACGCACTGCATACGCTGCATATCGAAGAGTGCGGCAACCCGGAGGGCATCCCCGCCGTGTTCCTGCATGGTGGCCCGGGGGCTGGCGTCTCGCCCACGCATCGTCGCTTCTTCGATCCGGCGCGCTACCGCATCGTGCTGATCGACCAGCGCGGCTGCGGCCGCTCCACGCCGTTTGGCGAACTGCGCGACAACAGCACCGCGCATCTGGTGGAGGACATCGAGCGGGTGCGTGCGCACCTCGGCATTGAACGCTGGCTGGTGTTCGGCGGCTCCTGGGGCTCCACGCTGGCGCTGGCCTACGCACAGGCCCATCCCGAGCGCGCGACCGGCGTGATCGTGCGCGGCATCTATCTGGGGCGCGCCGAGGAGAACGCCTGGTTCGCCGAGGCTGACGGCGGTGCCCGCTGGATCTTCCCGGAACGCTGGGCGCGCTACGAGGCACATATTCCCGAGGAGGAGCGTGGCGACCTGATTGCCGCGTACTGGAAGCGACTGGACAGCGCCGACCAGAACACGCGCATTGCTGCTGGCCTCGCCTGGCTGGGGTGGGAGGACCACGCCGCCACGTTGGTGCACGATGTCGATGCGGTCTCCGATGCCGATCCGCTGGACACGCTGGCCAAGGCCCGCATCGAAGCGCACTACTTCCGTCACAACGCGTTTCTCGAGCACGGCCAGCTGCTGCGGGACGTCCATCGCATCCGCCATCTGCCCGCGGTGATCGTGCAGGGCCGCTACGACATCATCTGCCCGGCGCGCAGCGCCTGGGACCTGTCCTGCGCCTGGCCGGAAGCCCGGCTGGAGATGGTGCTGTCCGGGCACAGCGCCACCGAGCCGGCCACCACCGACGCGCTGATCCGCGCGAGCGACGCGTTCGCGGATCGTTCCGCGGGTTTGTAGATCCACGCCACGCGTGGATGGCGTTCGCCACGCATCGCGCGCGCCTCTATACCAACGTATATCCGCGCTTACCCACGGGCATCTAGGCCCGGCGCGGCCGCGCGCGGACAATAGCGCCACCGGCCCACACAGGCCCCACCGATGGAGACGCTGATGGACCCCGACCCTGCCGGGCGCACCGCGCCCCGGAGTGCCGCCGCCTGTTCCCTGCTGGCGCCCATCGCCGGTCCCTGTCCGCACGCGTGATGGGGGCCCCGGGCGTCGCCTGCCCGGAGTTTCCCATGTCCTACAAGATCCTCTACATCAGCCTGCGCCGCCTGATCGGTGAGCGCGATGTCGCCGGCCTGCGCAGCCGCCTGCTGCAGCACGGCCCGGTGCTGTTCGCCCATGCGTTGGCGCTCGGTTCACCGCGGGTCGTCGCCGACGCGCTGTCGCTGCTGCCGATCAGCGAGCGCATCACCGTGCTGCGCCACCTGCCCCACCCTCTGCGCGACGCCATGAAGCCGCTGTGCATCGGCGGCAGCCAGCGCCTGCACCTGCAGCCGTGGTCGCCGTCCGTGCTGGCCCTGCGCCGCGCCTGACCCACGCCACTACGCGACCCGGCATCCCGGGTCGGGACTTCCGAGGATGACCCCCATGAGCCTGCTCAACGCCTGGTTCAACGCCTTCCTGCGCAGCCGCCGCGCGGGAAGCCTGTTCCGCCGCCGCGCCCTGCCCGAGGCCGCCTTTGGCCGTGGTGCGGCAGATGCCGCACCCTCCGCACTCACCGATGGCCTGCTGACCCTGGCCCGCCTCGACGATGCCCGCCTGCTGGCCGCGCTGGATTCGCACAGCGATGGCCTCAGCCCGCAGGAGGCCGCTGATCGCCTTGCCCGTCTCGGTCCGAATGAAGTCGATCACGAAAAGCCGCTGCCGTGGTGGCGCCATCTGTGGCAGTGCTACCGCAATCCGTTCAACCTGCTGCTCAGCGTGCTTGCGGCGGTGTCCTGGTTGACCGAGGACGCCAAGGCCACGGTGGTGATCGCTGCGATGGTGGTGCTCTCCACGCTCATCCGCTTCGTGCAGGAGGGTCGCTCCAACCGCGCGGCCGAACGGCTGAAGGCGCTGGTCGGCAACACCTCCCGGGTCCTGCGCCGCAGCGCGGGCACCGAGGCGGCGGATCTGGCCGACCAGTACTTCGGCGCACACCTGCACAGCCGGCGTCCCTCGCGCCTGCTCGACCTGCCGATCCGTGCGCTGGTACCGGGCGACCACATCGTGCTCTCGGCCGGGGACATGATCCCGGCCGACTGCCGCGTGCTGAGCGCCAAGGACCTGTTCGTCGCCCAGGCCGCAATGACCGGCGAGTCGCTGCCGGTGGAGAAATTCGCCAGCCCGGGCGATGCCGACGCAGGGCTGATGGAACAGGCCAACCTGCTGTTCATGGGCACGAATGTGGTGTCCGGCACGGCCACGGCAGTGGTGCTGGCCACTGGCAACCGCACCTACTTCGGCACGCTGGCCCAGCGCAGCACCGCCACCGAGCGCGCGCCGACCGCCTTCCAGGCCGGCGTCAACAGTGTGAGCTGGCTGCTGATCCGCTTCGCCCTGGTGATGGTGCCGTTCGTGCTGCTCATCAACGGCTGGACCAAGGGAGACTGGACCGAAGCCTTCCTGTTCGCGCTGTCGGTGGCGGTCGGGCTGACCCCGGAAATGCTGCCGATGATCGTCACCTCCACCCTCGCCAAGGGCGCGGTGCTGCTGTCGCGGCAGCGGGTGATCGTCAAGCGCCTGGATGCCATCCAGAACTTCGGTGCGATGGAGGTGCTGTGTACCGACAAGACCGGCACCCTCACCCAGGACCGCATCGCGCTGGAGCGCCACACCGATGTGTTCGGCCAGGATTCGGAGGACGTGCTGAAGTTCGCCTACCTCAACAGCCACTTCCAGACCGGGCTCATCAACCTGCTCGACCGGGCCGTGCTCGAGCACGTGGAGCTGCAGAGCTCGCTGCGCCTGTCGCAGGACTACCGCAAGGTCGATGAGATTCCGTTCGACTTCCAGCGCCGCCGCATGTCGGTGGTGGTGGCCGAGCGCGAGGACCACCACGAGCTGATCTGCAAGGGCGCGGTGGAGGAGATGCTGGCGGTGTGCAGCACCGTGCGTGAGGGCGACATCGACCAGCCCCTGGACGCGGCGCGGCTGGCGCGGGTGCGGCAGACCACCGAGGAACTGAACGAACAGGGCCTGCGCGTGGTGGCCGTGGCGATGAAGGAGACCGCGGCCAGCCAGTTGGTGTATTCGCAGGCCGATGAGTGCGGCCTGACCCTGGTCGGCTACGTGGCCTTCCTCGATCCGCCCAAGGAGTCGACCGCGCAGGCCCTGCAGGCACTGGCCGCGCATGGCGTGGAGGTCAAGGTCTTCACCGGCGACAACGAACTGGTGACCGCCCGCGTCTGCGCCCAGGTCGGGCTGGAGGCCGATGCCATCGTGACCGGGCCGCAGATCGAACGCATGGACGATGCTTCGCTTGCGCATGCCCTGCAGCAGCACCGGGTGTTCGCCCGCCTGACGCCGCTGCACAAGGAGCGGCTGGTGCGCTGCCTGCGCGCGCAGGGCAAGGTGGTCGGCTTCCTCGGCGATGGCATCAACGATGCCCCCGCCCTGCGCGCGGCCGACATCGGCATCAGCGTGGACAGCGCGGTGGACATCGCCAAGGAAGCGGCCGACATCATCCTGCTGGAAAAGAGCCTGATGGTGCTGGAGGACGGCATCATCCAGGGCCGGCGCACGTTCTGCAACATGCTCAAGTACATCCGCATGACCGCCAGTTCCAACTTCGGCAACGTGTTCTCGGTGCTGGTCGCTTCGGCGTTCCTGCCGTTCCTGCCGATGCTGCCGCTGCAGCTGCTGGTGCAGAACCTGCTGTATGACATCTCGCAGATCGCCATCCCGTTCGACAACGTGGACGAGGAACTCGTGCGCCAGCCGTTGAAGTGGAACCCGGCCGACATCGGCCGCTTCATGGTGTTCTTCGGGCCGATCAGCTCGATCTTCGACCTCTGCTGTTTCGCACTGATGTGGCATGTGTTCGATGCGCGCACGGCGGCCGACCAGAGCCTGTTCCAGTCCGGCTGGTTCGTGGTCGGCCTGCTCACCCAGACCCTGATCGTGCACATGATCCGCACGCCCAAGGTGCCGTTCCTGCAGAGCATCGCCGCGCCGGCCCTGCTGCTGATGACCGCGGCGATCATGGCGATCGGCGTACTGCTGCCGATGAGCCCGCTGGCCGGCTACTTCAAGCTGCAGTCCCTGCCGCTGGGTTACTGGCCGTTCCTGGTGGCGATCCTGTTCGGCTATGCGGTGCTGACCACGGCGATGAAGCGGCTCTACATCCGCCGCTACGGGTGGCAGTGATGCTGGGCCTGCAGGTGAATCTGCCGCCGTTCGACGCCGGCGCCACGCTGGGCTCGCTGCTGAGCCTGACCGTGGCCTTCGTACTCGGCGCAGCGATCGGGCTGGAGCGGCAGCTGCGCCAGCGCACCGCCGGACTGCGCACCAACACGCTGGTGGCGGTGGGTGCGGCGGTGTTCGTCGATCTGGCGGTGCGTTTCCACGATCTGTACGGCGGCCCGCCCTCGCCGCTGCACGTGGTCGCGTACGTGATCTCCGGCGTCGGCTTCCTTGGCGCCGGCGCGATCATGAAGGACGGTGCGCAGGTCTCGGGCCTGAACACCGCGGCCACGCTGTGGGGCTCGGCGGCCGTCGGTGCCTGTGCCGGCGTCAAGCTCCTGCCGGAGGCGGTGATGGCGGCGGTGTTCGTGCTGGCCGCCAACACCCTGCTGCGGCCGGTGGTCAACCGCATCCAGCGGCAGCCGCTGGCGCAGGGTTACAGTGAGGCGACGTACGCGATCAACGTGGTCTGCCAGCGTGAACAGCAGGCCGAGGTGCTGGACCGGCTGCTGTTGCTGCTCGAGCAGGCGCAGTACCCGGTGCGCGCGGTGGACCAGCGGCCGTTCGGCGAACGCGACGTGGAGATCGAGGCGGTGCTGTATGCCACCTCGGTCGACGCCGCGGAACTGGATGCGGTGCTGGAGAACCTGGCCGGCACGCCGGGCGTGTTGCAGGGATTCTGGAATGCCAGTCTCGAAGAATGACCCACCCCGGTAGCGCCGGGCCATGCCCGGCGAGCGCGCAGCGCGGCCAGCCGCCGGACCCGCTGTGCATGGCCCGCCGATACCACCGCCGCTTATCATCCCCCCAACCACCCGCCAGGGAGCTGTTCCCGATGCCGTCGCTGTCGCCCCGCCGCCCGCTGGCGCTGCTCGCCCTGATCGTGGTGATGGCGGCGATCTTCCTGCTCGACACCGTCACCGATTATGCCGTGGCCGCCGCCTGCTTCTACGCGGCGGTCATCCTCGCCGCCTCGCGGCTGATGGCCCCGCGCGGCCTGCTCATCCTGGCGGCCGCCTGCATCGCGCTTACCGGCCTGAGCTTCTTCCTGACCCGTTTTGGCATCTACCGCATCGGCCTGGTCAACTCGACTATCGGCATGCTGGTCATCGGCATCACCACCTGGCTGGTGCTGAAGATGGAAGCAGCCAAGGCAGCCGTGCAGGAAGCCCAGGCGCGACTGCTGCGGGTGGCCCGCGCCTCCACGGTGGGCGAACTGACCACCTCGATCGCCCATGAGGTGAACCAGCCGCTGGCCGCCATCGCCAGCAGCGCCGAGGCCAGCCAGCGCTGGTTGGCGCAATCGCCACCCAATGTCGACAAGGCGCTGCAGGCCATTGCCCGCATCCTGTCCGATGCGCACCGCGCGAGTGACGTGATTGCCCGGATCCGCGGCCTGACCCAGGGCGCCGCGCCGGAACGCCGCGCCTTCGATCTGAACCAGGCCGTGCAGGACATGCTGGCCCTGTCACGCAATGAACTGGACCAGCACCAGGTGGATGTGGCGCTGCTGCTCGATGCGGACCTGCCACCGGTCTTCGCCGATCCCGTGCAGGTGCAGCAGGTGATCGGCAACCTGCTGCTGAACGCAGTCGATGCGATGGCCCTGCTGCCGCCTGCCGAGCGCCGCGTTGCGCTGGCGACCGCATGCGATGGTCGCGGCCAGGTCAGCCTTAGCGTGCGCGACCGTGGCGTTGGCCTGCCCAGCGAGCAGCCGGACCGCGTCTTTGACGCGTTCTGGACCACCAAGGACCAGGGCCTTGGGCTGGGCCTGAGCCTGAGCCGTTCGATGATCGAGGCCAATGGTGGTCGCATCCGCGCGGAGCGTCCGGCCGGCGGCGGCGCCTGTTTCGTGTTCGAGCTGCCGGCAGCCCGCCAGGATGACCATGCGTAAGCCCCTGCCACCGCCGGCCGAACCGGCTCCCATCGTCTACGTCGTCGACGACGACGCGTCCGTGCGCGCGGCGCTGGAGGACCTGCTGGCCTCGATGGGCCTGCAGGTGCGCGCCTTCGCATCCACCCAGGCCTTCCTCGACCACCCGCGCGACGATGTCCCGGCCTGCCTGGTGCTGGACGTGCGCATGCCCGGGCAGAGCGGCGTGGATTTCCACCGCAGCATGGCGGACCTGGGCCTGCAGCTGCCGGTGGTGTTCATCACCGGCCACGGCGACATCGCCATGGGCGTCAACGCCATCAAGGCCGGCGCCATCGAGTTTCTGACCAAACCCTTCCGTGATCAGGAACTGCTCGACGCCATCCACAAGGGCATTGCCCTGGACCGCGAGCGCCGCCGCGAGGGCGAGGCGCTGGGCGAGCTGCAGGCACGCTGGCACACCCTCAGCGCTGGCGAGCGCGACGTGGTCGACGGCGTGGTACGCGGCCGGCTCAACAAGCAGATCGCCGCCGACCTGGGCGTCAGCGAGATCACGGTGAAGGTCCGGCGTGCGCAGGTGATGCGCAAGATGGAGGCGCGCACCCTGGTCGACCTGGTGCGCATGTACGACCGCCTGCAGGCCGCTGCACCATGAACGCATATGTGGCCCTGCTGCGTGCGGTGAACGTGGGCGGCACCGGCAAGCTGCCCATGGCCGAGCTGGTGGCGATGTGCATGGACGCGGGCTTCGGCGAGGTGCGCACCTACATCGCCAGCGGCAACGTGGTGTTCCGCAGCAGCGCGGACGAGGTGACGGTGCGCGATGCCCTGGCGGCGCGACTGCACGCCTGCGCCGGCAGACCAGTGGGCGTGCTGGTGCGCAGCGCCGCGGAAATGGCCGACGTGGCCGCACGCAATCCGTTCCCGCAGGCCGCTGGCAACCGCGTGGTGGCGCTGTTCGTCGATGGCCCGCTGCCCAGCGACCCGCTGCAGGGCGTGACAGGTGTGAACGACGAACAGCTGGCGCTGGGGCCACGCGCACTGTACGTGCACTACGGCGACGGCATGGCCGATTCAAAGCTGCGCATTCCCTGCGCGGGCCACGGCACCGCACGCAACCTCAACACCGTCACCATGCTGGCGATGATGGCGGCCAGGCTGGGCTGAGCACTGTTTCCGTCGGCAGAGCTACACCGTTTGCCGTTGCGTCCGCGTGTCGACCAGCCCCACCAGCAGCAGCACCACGCTGGTGAGCCAACCGGCGGCCAGCAGATGGGTCATCGGCAGCAGCGGGCCCATCACCAGCAGCAGGACGGCGCCCAGCAGGTGCGAGCGCGGCATCCGCCCATACACCACGCGCTTGTACAGTGCGCTGCCCAGCAGGTAGATCAGCGGCCCGGCCACCAGCATCGCCGCGTGCGCCAGCGAAACACCTTCCTCCGGCGCATCCATCACCAGGTCGTTGCCGACCGCAGTAGCGATGATGCCGGCGATCAGCAGGGCGTGTACGTAGTGGAAGCAGGCGCCGATGCGGCCGGGATCGGCCGAGCGGGTGATGGTGTCGGTGGCGTCCTGGCTGGACGTGCCGAAGTACAACCACCACATCGCCAGGGTGCCGGCAAAGTTGGCCAGCACCGCCGACACGATGTCGCCATTCCAGCTGCCGGCTTCGCTGAGCACGCCGCCGGTCGCCAGCAGCGTTTCGCCCAGTGCGACGATGACGAACAGCTGGCAGCGCATGGAAGAGGACATCAATAGTGCCAGCAGCATGGTGGTGAACAGCAGGCCGCGGATGCGCGGCGCCTGCGGATCGAACCAGTTGCTGACCCAGCACGCGTATTGCCAGCCCAGCCAGACTGCGAACCACAGCACCAGCGTCTGCAGCATACCGAGCACGCCCAGGTGGTGCAGCAGGTGATGGCTGAGCTGGGTGACGGCGAAGACGTAGACCAGATCGAAGAACAGCTCTTCGTAGGTCACCCGCGCGTGGTGGCCGTCGCGGCGGCGCAAGGCGGGAACACGGATGCCGGGAACCATGGAAACTCCTGATCGGTGGCCGAGCCAACCATCGCGCTTGTTGCAGCCATGAGCAATACGCGAAACGGGAAAAGAAGGGGCCGTGATAGCGTCGTTGCACCTTCACCCGCGACCATTCCGGATGCGCCTGCTGCCTCTTGCCCTCGCCTTTGCCACCTGCCTGCCGCTGGCCGCCCATGCCGCCGAACCGGTGCTGCCGCAGCTGAAGGCCTACACCGTTGATCCCTCCTGGCTGCAGCCGGTCGCCCCGCTGCAGATTACCGACCACACCTGGCAGATCGGTACCGCCAACCTCACCTCGCTGCTGGTGCAGACCCCGCAGGGGGCGGTGCTGCTGGACGGCGGCATGCCACAGATGGCCGATCACCTGCTGCACAACCTGCAACTGCGCGGCGTGGCCCCGGCCGACCTGCGGGTGATCCTGCTCAGCCACGCCCATGCCGACCATGCCGGGTCGGTGGCCGAACTCAAGCGCCGCACTGACGCGCGCATAGTGGCCAATGCGGAATCGGCGGTGCTGCTGGCGCGTGGTGGCAGTGATGACCTGCACTTTGGCGATCGTTTCGCCTTCCCGCCGGCCCAGGTCGATCGCATCATCATGGATGGCGAGACCGTAGACGTCGGCGGCATGCGCTTCACCGCGCATTTCGTGCCGGGCCACACCCCGGGCAGCACGGCCTGGACCTGGACCGATACCCGCGACGGCAAGCCGGTACGCATCGCCTATGCCGACAGCCTCAGTGCACCGGGCTACACGCTGAAAGACAACCCGCGCTACCCGCACCTGGTCGAGGACTTCCGCCGCAGCTTCGCCACCGTGCGCGCCCTGCCCTGCGACGTGCTGCTGACCCCGCACCCGGATGGCAGTGGCTGGGAGTATTCCGCTGGCCCGGCCGCCGGCGCAAAGGCGGTGACCTGCAGTGCGTATGCGGATGCCGCTGAGCAGAAGCTCGACGCAGCCCTGACCCGGTAGAGTCGAGCTTGCTCGACTGGCCTTTGTAGAGTCGAGCCATGCTCGACTGGCCTTTGTAGAGTCGAGCTTGCTCGACTGGCCTTTGTAGAGTCGAGCCATGCTCGACTGTTCTGGAGCAGCCGAGCATGGCTCGGCTCTACATGAGGCAACGGCAGCCGAGCATGGCTCGACTCTACAAAGGCCAGTTACCGGCACCCTTCCGGCAAGGCGGCGATGGCCGCAACGACCGCCCCCTGCATGCCCTGCCCCACGGCCATGTCCAGCTCGCCACTGGTACTGCCGCGCTGGCGTTGCAGCTCGCTCTCGCAGGCGCCATGCACGCGGCTGCGCGCGTTGGCCCGAAGCATGCTGCAGCGCCAGTCGCCCGGGCCCAGCGGCAGCACCGAATAGACCACGCTGTTGCAGGCGTCGCCTGCGCGCTCGACCAGGCTGCGGCCGCCGAAGTCGCGCGGAACGCTGCTGTGCGTCGGGTCGTAATAGCTGTCGGGGAAGCTGCGCGCGTACAGCTCGACGTCCACCTGCAGCGGCTGTGTCCCCGAGGCGGGCAGCTGCAGCGGTTCACCGCATTCGGTGCGGTCGGCGCGGTGCTGGATGAACTGGTAGATCGGCCGATCCAGCCGACGATCCTGCGCCGTCACCGCACTGACCGGACCCAGCACCGGCAGCGCCGCGCGGTTGGCCATGCGTGCCAACACACCCGCCTCGGCCGGAACGCAGCGGTCACGCACCGTGGCCGCCAGCAGGAACACCACGTCATCACGGAACGCACGATCCTCGCGCAGGTGCCGCTCGATGTCGGCCTGCAGCGCGGCCACCGGTGTGGGGAATGCCACAGGCGGTGGGCGACCCTGCGGCGCCCAGCGCTGCCAGGCCAGCAGCGCGGCACCGGCCAGCAGCAGCACCGCACCGATCCCCAGCCAGTGCGCGCGCCGCATCAGCTGCCGATCGCCGTCAACGTGGCTGCGTCCGCATCGTAGGACGCGCTGGCGATGTCGGCCTCGAAGCGCTTGATCCGCAGGTGTCCCGACAGCCGATAGGCATCCCACAGATTGCCCAGTGCAATCGGCTTGGCCAGGGTCACGTGGATGATCTGGTTCGGTGGCGGCGGCGGCACGTGGATGCAGGCGCCATAGAACGGCACGAACAGCAGATCATTCACCGCCCCGGCGTCGTCCATGCCCAACGGCACCACATAGCCATCCAGGTCGACCTCGCGGCCGTCCACGTCATCGACCACGGCAGCGGAGCCGAACTGCTGCGCGTGGTCAGGGCTGGAGTGGTCGATGGCCGCGCCCGGCGGCGTGCCCGAGCCCGTGTCATCGATCAGCCCACCGACGCCGGCCATCGCGCCCATGCCGCCGCTGCGGTCGATGCCGATCTGTGGCGGCGGGCGCAGGAAAGCGTCCTCCTCCGGCATCAACGCGTTCCAGGCCGTGATTGCACCCTCGGCAGGCGCGGCCCTGCCCGGCGTACCCACCGCACCGGATGTCGCCGTGGCAGCCGCCGGTTCAGCCGCCGCGTCGGGCACATCGCCACCAGGTCGACTGCAACCGGCCAACAACATCAGCACCAGGACACAGGCGTTACGGTTCATAGGGCCTCAACTCGGGGTCTGCCATGGTGTAGGCCGAACCGGCCAGGTCGTCGTCCACGCGTTCGGCGCGCAGCGTGCCGGCGAGAAAGAACGGCGAGTACATGTCCGGCATGTCGATTGGCCGCGACAACCGCACGTGCACGATCTGGTTCGGGGGTGGCGGCGGCACGTGGATGCAGGCGCCGTAGTAAGGCACGAACAGGAACTCGGTCAGCCGGCCATCGCTGGCATTGGCCAGCGGCACCACATAACCGGGCAGGCGCACGGCCCGGTCCAGCACTGTATCCACCGTGCGGAAAGTGCCGAACTGGGCCATGCGCCGATTGCCGCTGTGCTTCACTTCCGGCCCGTCACCCCGCTCCAGTGCGGCCAGTTCGTCGGCGGGCATCATCTGCAGCCAGTCCAGTTCCTGCTCGGCAGCCGCCTGGGTTGTCGCGCCGTCCTGCACAGGCGACGGCGGCAGAGCCTGCACGCCGGTATCCACCGGACGTTCGCAGCCGGCCAGCAGCAGGGTCACGGCAAGGAAAAGCCACGCGCGCATCGCTCAGGCTCGCGCCGACAGGCCGTCGGCCAAGGTGCGCCGATAGGCCAGCAATGCCGGCACCAGGCCCGCCACGGCACTCAGCACCAGCACCCCGCCTACCCACGCCAGCTCGCGCAGGTCCGGCCAGACATGGGTGATCGACAGGCCAAAATTCGCCAGTGCCCAGCCGCGCCCGGCCAGGCTGGCGGCCACCAGTATCGCCAGGGCCAGCACGCAGGCCATGGTGCTGGTCGCCACCGCTTCCAGCACCAGCAGGCTGGCGATGTAGCGTGGCCGCGCACCCGTGGCGCGCAGCACCGCCATCTCGCGACGCCGCTCCTGCAGGGTCGACACCAGCAGCGCCACCAACGAGACCAGGCCCAGCAGCACCACCATCGCACTGATCAGCTGCAGCGCCCGCTCGGCCGTACCCAGTGACTGCCACAATTGCTGCAGGGTCACCCCGGGCAGGATCGCCAGCAGTGCCTCGTCCGGGTAGTCATTGATCGCGCGCTGCACCGAGAACGTGGCGATGCGCGAGTTCAGGCCAAGCATGAAGGCGGTGATGCTGGTCGGGGTCAGGTCCAGGTGCCGCGCCTCCTCGGCGCTGACCTTGTGCCCCCGCAGCTGCACGCCTGAACGCCAGTCCACGTGGATGGCTTCGATCGCCGGCAACGACACCAGCACCGACGAATCCACCGGCGTGCCAGTCCGCTGCAGCACGCCGCTGATACGGAATGGCTTGTCGGCATGCTTGGCCAGCGTCACCGCGGCAGTGCCGTGGGCGAGCACCATCTCATCGCCCACCTGCACGCCCTGCGCGCGGGCGACATCGGCGCCGACCACCACATCGTACAGGTCATCGAAGGGCTTGCCCTCGCCGAAGGCCAACGTGTGCCCGGCACCGTAGCGGTAGTGCTCGAAGTAGCCGCCGGTGGTGCCGATCACCCGGTAGCCGCGCCAGGAATCACCCAGTGACAACGGCACCGCCCACCTCACCTGCGGCAGCGTCGACAGTTCCTGGTAGGACTGCCAGGACACGTTGTTGGTCGGGTCGCCGATATGGAACACCGAATACAGCAGCAGGTTCACCGGCCCCGAGCGCGCACCGACGATCAGGTCGGTACCCGAAACGGTGCTGGCGAAACCCTCGTGGGCCTGCACGCGCACGCGCTCCACGCCCAGCAGAAGGGTCACGCTGAGGGTGATGACAAGGACGGTAAGGGACACGCTCAACGCACGGCTGCGCAGGCTGGCCCGGGCAAGTTCAAACATGGGCGGCTCCGGCGTGGTTGATGTCCTGCAGCTGCACGACGCGGTCGAACAGCGGGTGCAGGCTGTCATCATGACTGACCACCACCGCAGTGGTACCGGCCGCTGCGCATTGCGCAGCCATCAGCTGCAGGAAGGCGGTGGCCGCATCGCGGTCCAGTGCCGAGGTCGGCTCATCGGCGAGCAGCACGGCCGGGCGACCGATCAACGCCCGCGCTGCGGCCACGCGCTGCTGCTGGCCGACGCTGAGGGTGCCGGCCCGACGCTGCAGCAGGTCCGGGTCCAGGTGCAGGGCCTGCAGCAGCCGGAGGATCTCATCATCCAGCGGCCGTCCGACGCGTGCGCTGCGCGCGGGCGAGAAGCGCAGGCCCAGCGCGATGTTGTCGCGCACGCTGAGGAAGGGCAGCAGGTTGAACTGCTGGAAGATCACACCGAGATGATCGGCACGGAAGCGGTCGCGCGCGGCCGGCTTCAGGGCGTGCACGGCCGTGCCGGCCACCACCACCTCGCCCTGTTCGGGCCGCAGCACGCCAGCCAGCAGGCCCAGCAGGGTGCTTTTGCCCGACCCGCTGGCGCCGCGCAGCAGCACGCTGCTGCCTGCGGAGATGCGCAGCTGCGGAATATCCAGCACGGTGCGTCCGCCATAGCTGAAACGCACCTGCTCCAGCGCGATCACCGCGGCGGTGTTCATGGGGCGAGCACCACACGCAGGTTGTCCACGGTCAGCACGGTGCGGCTCTGGCCGGCCGCCGTCGCGCTGTTGACGATGACCTCGTGCAGGTTCGGGAAGGCCTTCGGCAAGGCCAGCACCAGCACGCGCAGCGCGGCCGGGTTGGCGCACTGGTAGCGCAGCTCGGCGTTGAAGCCTGCATGCGTGTGCTTGCCCGGCGTGCTGGCTATCGTGGGTGCGACGGCAGCGAAGCCGTCGGCCCGCGCGTCACGTTTCAGGGGCGTGCATTGCGCTGCAGTGGGAAGGGTCAACCAGTCGCCGCGCTTCAGCGTGGCCAGTGCCGCGTCCAGCGCCGCCTGTTCGGTGGCATTGGCCGGCGGCCGTTCGAAATCAAGGATGCCGATACCCGGCGCCTGCAGGGCCAGTTCAAGGGTGCCCTGGTCTACGGCCAGTTCGACCGTGGCCTGGCCGTGCACGTGGGCACCGAGCTGGCGCACATCGTGTGCGTGCACGGCGGGAGCGGCAAACAACAGGAACAGCAAAACGGAACGCTTCATGGGGGAACTCCATCATTGTTACTATGTAACATTATGGACCACATCCCCACGCCGCCCGCAAGGGCACTGCCCCAGCCGCCAGCTTCGGCACGCTGGCACCCCCGTCTCGACCTGGCCGGCGCCTGGCTGTCCCTGGCCTGCGCCGCGCACTGCATCACCCTGCCCCTGCTGCTGGCCTTCGTGCCAGCGGCGATGATGGCCCTGCGCTCGTTCCAGCACCCGGCCCACGGCGCGATGACCGCGCTGCTGGTGATGTCGCGCTGGGAATGGGTGTTCGCCGTGGTCGCCTCCACCGTAGCCATGGCCAGCACCGCCTCCGGTGGCCGCCGCCATTGCCAGTGGTGGCCGCTGCGGCTGGCAGCCTGCGGCGCGGTCGCGCTGCTGGCGTCGTCGCTGTACATGCCGCTGAAGGAATCGCTGGTCTGGCATGGCGTGGCGACCGCCTGCGGCGGCGTGCTGCTGGCCACCGCCCACATCCTCAACCGGCGGGCGTTGCACCGCGTGCCCAGGTAGCGGCCCACCTTGGTGGGCGCTGCCTCACCATGTCAACCAAGGTCGGCATCTACCAGACACAACGCTACGCCTGGTAATGCCGGCCGCTGGCCGGCAACGCACTCAGAACCGGTAACCCACCTCGGCACCAAAGATGCGCGGATGGTCCACCGGGCCGTAGTAGTTGCCATCACGACCGAAGGCGAGGTTGTCGAAGATCAGGCCGTTGATGCGCCGCTTGTCGGTCAGGTTCTGCACGAACAACCGGGTGCTCCACGGCCCCGTCTCATATCCCACCTGCAGCCCCAGCATCGCCACCGCGGGCTGGAACGCACGGTTGCGCTCGTCCAGCGCACTGGTACCGGTGAACTGCGATTCCACCCGCGCGTACAGTCCCGAATCGAACTGGTAGCGCGCGGCCAGGTAGCCGGTGTAATGCGGGGTCAGCTTGACCCGCTTACCGGCAAGGTTCTGCTCCGCACTGACCCAGAGCTTGGTGTACTTCGCGTCGACGTAGCCGACGTTGGCCATCAGGCTCAGCCCCGGCAGCACGTCGAAAACACCTTCCAGCTCGGCCCCGCGCGAACAGATCGAGGCATCCGAACCCACGTAGTCCGAAGAGATCGGCCGACCATCGGCATCGGTGGCGACCTGGATCTCCTGCCAATTGTCCGAGGTGATGTGGAACAGCGCCCCGCCGATGTGGCCGCGGCCGCCGGCCAGGTTCATCTTGAAGCCCAGTTCGTGGCTCCACATGCGCTCGGACTCGTAACGCAGCACCTTGTCGTTGACTACATCACTCTGCGCGGCCGCGAGATTGAAGCCACCCGGGATATAGCCCTTGGCCGAGGCCGCGTAGAAGGACAGGTCATCGCTGGCGTCGTAGCGCAGCGACACGCGCGGCAGCGTGGCCGAGAACGTGTGCGCCAGCGCGGCGTCGCGGTACAGCACCAGGCCACCTGCGCCGAGGTCCAGCGCACCGGCGCGCTGTTCGGTGGAACGTCGCGCCTGCTCGTGGCGCAGGCCCACGCTGGCGGTCAGCTTCGGCAGCGCCGGCAAGGTGTAGCTGGCGGTGGCGAACACGCTGTAATCCTCGCCCTTGGAGGTCTGCCGCGGCGCCAGGTTGTAGCTGTCCAGGCCGCGGGTGGCCGGCCCGACGAACGTACCGAGGATGGAATCCTTGCCGGTGCGGTAAGTCGCCACGCCGGCCATCCAGGTCAGCGCCTGGCCGCTGGGTGAGCTGAAGCGCGCCTCGCCCGTCCATTCGCTCTTCTTGTCGTAGATGCGGCCGGCCAGTGCAGCGCTGGCGGTCATGTCGAAATCGTAGCCGGCCGACATCACCTCCTCGC
This sequence comes from Stenotrophomonas sp. SPM, assembly GCF_003105135.1. Classification (NCBI taxonomy): domain Bacteria; kingdom Pseudomonadati; phylum Pseudomonadota; class Gammaproteobacteria; order Lysobacterales; family Lysobacteraceae; genus Stenotrophomonas; species Stenotrophomonas sp. SPM. Next base: position 248,048 of record NZ_QETL01000001.1, read on the forward strand.
CACGGTAGGAGGTGGCCACATCCAGCGTGCCCGCCTGCAGCTGCCACTGCGCGCTCAGGCCTGCGACGGTTTCATCCTTCTCGGTGCGCTTGGGCGCATCGTTGATGTAGGTGAAATCGCCGGCCTGGCGACCGCCGTTGAGCGTGCTGCCGTAGGTGCGGTTGTACAGGCCGGTATCCAGCGGCAGGTACTCGTACTCGAACATGCCCGGCGCGCGCGTGCGCAGGTGGTAGGCCAGCGCGTTGACCTGCACGTAGTCGCTGGGGCGCCAGCGCAGCTTGCCCTGCAGGTAGCCTTCGTCCACCTTGCCGCGCGCACCGGACGGCGTCAGGTTCTTCAGGTAGGCATCCTCCTGCGAGCCCATGAAGGCGACCGAGCCGGTCAGCGCGCCGCCCTTGTCCAGGGGGCCGGACAGGAAGCCATCCAGCGCGGTACCGCCGCCGTTGCCGAACCAGGTGTGGCGCAGGTTCACTTCACCCTCGGTGGCATCGGACGGGCCACGCGTACGCACCAGCACCAGGCCCGATTCACTGTTGGCGCCGTACAGCGTGCCCTGTGGGCCGCGCAGCACCTCGACCGATTCGACCTGATTGAGCACGGCGTTGCTCAGCTCGCGGAACGGGATGCCATCGATGTAGACCGAAGCGCGGTTGACCAGGAACGGGTTGGACTCGATGCCGCGGATGGAGATGAACATGTTGCTGAGCTGGCCCATCACGTTGAACTTGACGTTGGGTGCCAGCTTGTCCAGGTCACGGAACTCGGTGACGCCGGCCTGCTGCAGCGCCTCGCGGTCAAGCACGGTGACCGACAGATCGCTCTTCAGGTAGGGCGTATCCCGCTTGGAACCGGTGACCATCACACCGTCCAGAGTGGTGGCGGCATCCTTCTGCTGGGCATGCGCGGGCAGGACGGGAACGAGCAGAGACGCCGCGACCAGCGCAGCGGACGATACGGGGGATATCAAGGGAGACCTCTCGGGAGACGGGCAGGTGCCTGGCAGGACGGCCGGCACACATTGTTATGATGTAACACCCGCCCGCAACTGCCACTCCATTCCGTGCGCCGCCGCTCCATTCCCGGAACCGTCATGCCCGCCCTTGCCACACAGCTGCAGCACGAAACCGGCCATCCCGCGCTTGGCACCCATGCCAGCGACGACGGCGGCATCGTGCTGCTGCGGCACCGCTTCGAAGCCAGCGAAGGCGAGATGGGTCATCCCGACCAGCTGCGTCTGGGCCTGGCGCTGGCCGGCGGCGGGGCGCTGCACCAACGCACGACACTGGGCTGTCTGCAGGGACATTGGCGGCCAGGCCAGTTCAACCTGGTGCTGCCCGGTGATGCCGGCAGCTACACCAGCCCGGCGGTGGACCTGCTCGGCATCGCCATGGATACCCGCCTGCATCCGCAGGCCGCACAGCGGCTGGCGCCGCTGGCCACCCGGCTGCACGAGGACCCGGTGATTGTGTCTGTCCTGCAGGCACTGTGGTTGAGCGCCGAGGCCGACGCCTGCCTGCCCGGATTCCTGCAGCACGGCAGCGCGGTGCTGCTGCACCGGCTGGGCCAGCTGGCAGGGCAGACGCCTGCACTGTCGCCGGCGTCAGCGCCGTTGCCGGCACGCCGCCTGAGGCAGCTGGAGGAATACATCGATGCGCATCGCGCCGATGCACTGGATGTTGCAGCGTTGGCGACGGCCGTGGGAATGGAGGCCTCGGCCTTCGGCCGCGCCCTGCGTGCTGCCAGCGGCGAATCACCATATGTGTTCCTCACCCGGCGACGCATGCACTGGGCCGCCAGCGTGCTGCTGCAGGGCCGCGCGGTAACCGAGGTGGCGCTGGCAGCGGGCTATGCCAATCCCAGCAAGTTCAGCGCCGCGTTCCGTCGGGTGATGGGATGTGCGCCGAGCGCGTGGGGCCGCAGCTCCCGGTAGCCGTCCACCTTGGTGGACGTTCCCAACGTGCCAACCAAGGTTGGCATCTATCGGTTCATCGCGGCGTGCCAACCAGGGCTGGCACCTACCGGTTCGCGGCGCGGCTTCTGTGCACCCAGTAGTAAAGCGTTGGCAACACCAGCAGGGTCAGCAGCATCGCCGACAGCAGGCCGCCGATCACCACCACCGCCAGCGGCTTCTGCGTCTCGGCGCCAATCGCGTGCGAGGTCGCCATCGGCAGCAGGCCGAACATCGCGAGCAGCGCGGTCATCAGCACCGTGCGCAAGCGCTGCAGCGAGCCCTGCACCACCGACTGCAGCAGGTCCATGCCCTGCTCGCGCAGCTGGGCGAATCGGCTGAGCATCACCACGCCGTTCAATACCGCCTGTCCGAACAACGCGATGAAACCGATCGCCGCCGACACCGACAAGGGAATGCCGGTCAGCCACAGGGCGAGGATGCCGCCGATCATCGCCAGCGGCACGTTGGCCAGGATCAGCGCCGCACTGCTGATGTCCTTGAAGGCATCGAACAGCAGCACGAAGATGATCAGCACCGACAGTGGGATCACCCAGCCCAGCCGCTTCATCGCGCGCTGCTGGTTCTCGAACTCTCCCGACCACTCCAGACGGTAGCCCTCGGGCAGCGTCACGCTCGCATCCACCCGTGAACGCATGTCGGCCACCACGCTGCCCATGTCACGGCCGGCGATGAAGATGCTCACCGCCTTCACCCGCTGTGCGTTCTCGCGCGAGATGTTGATCGCACCGCTGGCCATGTGGAAATCAGCCACGTCGGACAGCGTCACGGCATGCCCATCGCCGATGCCCACCGGCACCATGCGCAGGCGCTGCAGGTCACGGTCGGCATCGTCCAGGCGCAGGGTGATCGGGAACTTGCGGTCGCCCTCCCACAGCTCACCCACTTCGCGGCCGCCCAGCGCGGTCTCGATCACTTCGTCGATGTCACGCACGTTCAGGCCATAGCGCGCGGCACGGTCACGATCGATCTGTACCTGCAGCTGCGGCAGCGAGCCATCGCGGTCGATGAAGGCGCTCTCCACGCCGTCCACGCCGCGCACCTGGCCAAGGATGGCCTGGGCTTCCCGGTTCAGCACATCCAGGTCGGCACCGCTGACCTTGATCACGACCTGGCCCTTGATCTGCGAGATGCTCTCCAGGATGTTGTCGCGCACCGGCTGCGAGATCGAGAACTCCGGCCCTGGAATGCGCTGCTCCAGGGTGCGCTGCAGGTCGCCGATCAGCTGCCGCTTGTCCACGCCCTTCGGCCATTCCTTCTCCGGCTTCAACGCCACCAGCGCCTCGATCTGGTTCGCGCCCTTGGCATCGGAGCCATCCTCAGGCCGGCCCAGCTTGGCCACCACCGTGGAGACCTGCGGATAGGTATTCACCAGTTCGCGGATGCGCCGCGACTGCTGCTGCGCCTCGGCGAGGCTGGTGCTGGGGTCGAGCGTGGCGGTCAGCCAGATCGAGCCCTCATCCAGCTCCGGCAGGAACTCCGAACCCAAGCGCGTGCCCAGCGCCAGCGTACCGACCAGCAACGCGACGGCGGTCAGCACCACCGCCCGCGGGCGGGCCAGCGCACGCTCAAGCACCGGCTGGTACCAGCCGGTCAGGCGGTCCATCAACGGGTTCTCGCCGCGCATGCGGTCGCGCCGCAGCCACCAGTAGCAGAACAGCGGCACCACGGTCAGCGCCAGGATCAGCGCACCGATCAGCGCCGAGGTCACCGAATAGGCCATCGGCGCGAACATCCTGCCTTCCTGCCGCTGCAGGGTGAAGATCGGAATATGCGCTGCAATGATGATCAGCATCGAGAAGAAGGTCGGCCGCCCGACTTCCGACGCCGCCGACAGCACGGTGGAGAACCGTGTCTTCCGGTCTGCCGTACGCGGCAGCGCGGACAGGCGCGAGACGATGTGCTCGGTGACGATCACCGCACCATCGATGATGATGCCGAAGTCCATCGCCCCCAGCGACAGCAGGTTGGCCGGCACGCCCCACAGGTGCAGGCCGAGGAACGTCGACAGCAGGGCCAGCGGCATCATCGCCGCCACGATCAGCGCGGCGCGGGCGTTGTAGAGGAACAGCCACAGCACCAGGAACACCAGCACCGCGCCTTCCAGCAGGTTGCGGAACACGGTCTTCAGCGTGGTCGAGACCAGCCAGGAGCGGTCGTAGAACGGCTCGATGCTGACGCCTGCCGGCAGCTGGCTGGCTTGGATCTCGGCCACGCGCGCATGCAGGGCGTCGAGCACGTCGGACGGATTTTCGCCCTTGCGCATCAGCACCATGCCGAACACCGCATCGTCGTTGTCGTCCTGGCCGACCAGGCCCTGCCGCGGCAGGCCGGTATCGGCAATGCCGGCCAGGTCGCGCACCAGCACCGGCGTGCCGCCCTTCTGCGCGACCACCACGCTGCCGATATCGGCAGGCGAGCGCATCAGGCCGACGCCTCGGATCAGGAACTGCTGCTGGCCGCGCTCCACATAGCCGCCACCGGCATTGGAGCTGCCCTTCTCCAGCGCTTCGGAAAACTCACCCAGGCTGATGCCGCGGTCACGCAGCTTGTCCAGGTCCGGCTTGACCTGGAAGGTGCGCGCATAGCCGCCGAAGCTGATCACATCGGCTACGCCGGGCACGGTGCGCAGGCCGCGTTCCATCACCCACTCCTGCACGGTGCGCAGCTCGGTGGGGCTCATGTGCGGGGCTTTCAGCACGTAGCGGTAGATCTCGCCCACCGCCGAGCTCATCGCCTCCAGCTCGGGGGTCACGCCCTCTGGCAGGTCCACGCCCTGCAGGCGCTCCATCACCTGCTGGCGCGCGAAGTAGTCATCGGCCTTGTCGTCGAAGGTCAGGATGATCATCGACAGGCCGAACTGCGTATGCGAGAACACCCGCACCGAGTGGGGAATGCCCGACAGTGCCACTTCCAGCGGCATGGTGACTTCGCGCTCGACCTCCTCGGCGGCGCGGCCCGGGTGCAGCGAGACCACGGTCACCTGGGTGTCGGACACATCGGGGAAGGCTTCCACCGGCAGCACGCGGAACGCGGCAATGCCAGTGCCAATGAACAGCAGCAGCGCCAGCATCACCATCAGCGGCTGACGCAGGCAGTAAGCAATCAGGCGATCAATCATGGTGCGGCATGCCCCACGCCGGGAGCGGCGGTTGCGAAAGCGGCGGTTGCCGGGGCCGCCGCGCTGTCCACCAGCTGCTGCAGCAGCAGGCCGCCCTCGACCACCACGCGGCTGCCGGCCGCCAGCCCTTCGCGCACCCACAGGCGCCCGTCACCCAGTTCCTCGGCCTGCACGGCGCGACGCGCGTAGTGGCCCTTGCCTTCGTCCACGAACACGACCTGCCTGCCATCGATCAGCAACACGGCGGCATCCGGCAGCGATACGCCGCCCTGCGCCGGCAGCGCCACCTGGGCGCGCACGTACTGGCCGGCCTTGAAGCTGCGGCCGTGGTTGTCCAGTTCGGCACGCGCCTGCACCACGCGGCGCTCGCTGTCGACAAAGTCATCCACATGCTGCAAGGTCGCCTGCAGCGTGCTGCCATCGGCAGCCGGCACGCGCACCGTCATGCCCGGCTGCAGGCGTCCGGCCAGGCTCTCGGGAATGTCCAGCAACAGCCACAGGCGGTCGGGATCACCGATCACCGCCAGCGGCTGCTCGCCATCCGGCCCCACGTTCATGCCCGGGCTCATCCGGCGCTCCACCAGCACACCGTCGATGGGCGCGCGCAGCGGCAGGCGCTGGTCCACGCGGTTGCCATTGCCATAGGCGGTGGCGAACGCGGCGGCGCGTGCATGGTCGGCCTGGCTGCCGGCGAAATGTGCTTCGGCCTCATCCAGCTCGCGGCCCGAGGCTACGCCGGCAGCATGCAGTTCGCGGGTGCGCTCCAGTTCGCGGCGGGCCTGCTGCAGCTCGGCGCGCCCGCGCACGCCTTCGGCCTGCGCCTGGCCGAACTCCGGCGAGGTAATCCAGGCAATCACCTGCCCCGCCTTGACCTTCTGCCCCGGCTGCGCCTCGATGCGCGAGACCTGGCCCGGCAACGGCGCACGCAGCGCGCTGGAGCGGGTTTCGTCCCAGACCACGCGGCCCGGCAGCTGCAGCGACGCACTGGCACCCTCGGTCACCACCTCGCTGCGCAGTACGTCCAGCTGGCGGCTGTCGGCCGGGAACTGGATCTGCCCGGCGCTGACCACCGGGGCGCCATCGGCATAGGTGGCCGGTTCACGCCCGCAGCCGGACAGCAGGGCCAGCGCTAGCAGCGCAGGCAGCAATGCGCGGCGCGCACGCGGTTGAGTGGCGGCATGCGGGTTCACAGGGACTCTCCTTCGGTAACGGACGTGGCGGCGCTCCAGCGCGCCAGTGCAATGGCATGGTCGGCCCGCGCCTGGATCAGCGCGGCTTCGAACTCGCGCCAGCTGCGGCGCGCATCCAACAGGTCGGTCAGGCTGGCGGCACCCCGGCGATAGGCAAGTTCGATGCCCTGCACGGCCTTGCGTGCACTGTCGGCCTGCAGCCCCTCGTAATCCCGGCGGCGCTGCGCGGCGGCTTCGGCGCCGGCCTGCAGCTGGTCCAGCTCGGTCCAGGTCTGGCGCTGCAGCGCATGCAGTTCCAGTGCGGCGGCATCGCGGTCGGCCTCGGCGCGCTGGATGCCGCCCTGCGCGCGCGACGGCGCCCCCAGTGGGATCGTCACCGACACACCCCAGGTCACGCCATTGATGTCGGTCGGCTCGCGCTCGGCTTCCACACCCCACTGGATGTCGCGGCGGCGCTCGCTGCGTGCCAGTGCAACACCAGCATCAGCCGCGGCCAGGCGCGAACGCGCGGCGCGCAGATCCGCCCGCTGCTGCGGATCGGCGGCGCTGCCAGCCGCTTCCCTGCTGGCGTCGGGCCACGCGTCGTCCGCACTGAGAGACGCGCTCTCTTCCATGCCCAGCAGCAGGGCCAGCGTATGCTGTGCGTCGCGCAGGTCCAGCGCTGCTTCGCGTGCTGCATCGGCCACCGCCAGGTCATCCACGGCAAGGCGAGCACGATCCACTGGTGCCATCGCACCGCTGGCGACCTGCCGCTCCGCGGCGGCCATCTGCTCGGCCGAACTGCGCCGGTTGGTCTCGGCGATGTCGCGGGCGTCCTGCGCTGCCTTCAGTCCGAAATACGCTTCGTGCAGCGCCACCTGCTGCCGGCGGCGCATGTCCAGCTGTTCCAGCCCGGCCGCCTCCACCAGCGCATCGGCCTGGCGCATGCGCAGCGTTCGTTTGCCGCCGCGTTCCCAGGTGAAGCCCAGGCCGATGGTGCTGTCGACGCGCTTGTCCTGCCAGCGGCCGCTGCCGACGCCGTGCTTCGGGCTGATCTTGCTGGTGCCCAGCGACAGTTCCAGTGCAGGCCGCAATGCAGCAGTCAGCGCATCACCCTGCGCACCGCGCAGTTCCAGCGCCGCCGCGCGCAGGTCCGGGTTGTGCGCATCCATGGCACGTTGCGCGTCCTGCAGGCTGATCGCCCACGCCGCAGGTGCACACGCCAGTGCGGCCAGCAGGGCCGCCGAACGAGGGAGGAAATTCATGCGCGCCACGGTAAGGTGGCGCACTTGCGCCAAACTTTCCCGAATCTTGCGCGAAGCTTGCAATGCGAATCCTGTTGATCGAAGACGACGCGGCCCTGGCCGACGGCCTGGTACGTGCCCTGCAGGGTGCCGGCCACCTGTGTGACCACCTGGCGCAGGGCCTGCTGGCGCCGGCGGCACTTGCCGTTGCGCCGTATGACGTGATGGTGCTGGACCTGTCGCTGCCCGATGTGGATGGCCTCGACCTGCTGTCGCGCCTGCGCGACCAGGCCATCAGCCTGCCGGTGCTGATCCTTACCGCACGCGATGGCGTGGAGGACCGCATTCTCGGCCTGGACCGCGGTGGCGATGACTACCTGGCCAAGCCCTTCGCGCTGGGCGAACTGGAAGCGCGCCTGCGCGCGTTGGCACGACGCCGCAGCGATGCACCCGCACAGAAGCGGCTCGGTCGCCTGTGCCTGGACAGCATCCGCCAGGAGGTGCAGGTGGACGGCCAGCGCATCGAGCTGACCGCACGCGAGCTGGCCCTGGTCGATGCGCTGATGCAGCAGCCCGGACGCACCGTGACCAAGCAGCGCCTGTTCGACGCGCTGTACAGCTGGGACCACGAGGCCAATCTCTCGGTGATCGAAGTGCACGTCAGCCGCCTGCGCCGCAAGTTCGAACAGGCCGGTGCGGATGTGGGCATCCGCATGCTGCGCGGCCTCGGTTACCGGCTGGAGGCCATCGATGGTTGAGCGCGTGGCGAGCCTGCGCGGGTTGCTGCTGCGCCGCCTGTGGCTGCCGCTGCTGGTGCTGCTGCTGTGCAGTGCGGTGGGCTCGTTCGCACTGGCGCGCTACTTCGCAGGCCAGGTCTATGACCGCTGGCTGCTGGACTCGGCGATGTCCCTGTCCGAGCTGGTGAGCGAGCAGGATGGTCGCGCGGTGATGGACGTCACGCCGGCCATGTCACGCATGTTCACCTGGGACACGGTGGATGAAGTACATGGCGAAGTGGTCGATGCAGCCGGCGCGCGGCTGTATGGCGATCTGGCCGAGGCACTGCCGCGGCCCGCACAGGCCGCCGATGAGGACGCGGTCTACTACGATGCCCGGCTGCGCGGGCAAGCGGTGCGCATGGTGGAGGTGCTGGTGCCGACCACGGGCGGGCATCAGGTTCGCCTGCGGGTGGCCGAAACCCTGCGCAAGCGGCACCGGCTGGAGCGCAAGCTGCTGATGACCAGCGTGCCGTTCCAGGCCGCGATCCTTGCGCTGGCGGCGTGGCTGGCCTGGTCGGGCACCGGCGCGGCGGCGCGCCATGCCAACCAGGTGGCGCGGCGACTGGCGAGCCCGCGACCGGACCCGCTTGCGCCGCTGGACCCGCAGCAAGAGGCACCGCGCGAGCTATGGCCCGCGGTGGAGGCCTACAACGCATTGCTGCAGCGGCTGGATGCGATGCAGGCGGCACAGCGCCGCTTCGTCAGCAATGCCGCACACCAGCTGCGCACGCCGTTGGCGGCAATGCAGGTGGAGCTGGAGAGTTCGCTGCGGCAGCAGGATCCTCAGGCGCAGCAGCTGGCGTTGTCCGGAACGCTGGCTGGGTTGTCAAGGCTGCAGCACCTGGTCAACCAGCTGTTGCTGCTCAGCCGTTCGGAGGATGCGCAGGGCGGTTCGTTGCCGCTGCAGGTACTGGACGTGGCGGCGCTGGCGCGCACCGTGGTCGAGCGCTATGCCGACCGCGCGTTGGCTGCCGGGGTGGACCTGGGGTACGAGGGGCCGGACGAAGGCGTGCCGGTGCGGGGCGATGCACCGTTGCTGCGTGAGGCGATGGGCAATCTGCTGGACAACGCGCTGCGCTATGGCGCCGAGCGCGGGGTGATCACCCTGGCAGTGCAGCGCGACGACGACGGCGTGCAGCTGTGGGTGGATGACGATGGTGCCGGGATCGACGAAGCCGAGCGCGGCCGCGTCACGGAACGCTTCTACCGCGCCAGCAGCCACGGCGATGGCTGCGGGCTTGGCCTGGCCATCGTGGCCGAGATCGCGCAGCGGCATGGCGCGACGTTGGACATCGGCATCGCGCCGATGGGTGGCGCACGGGTGGGAATGCGGTTCCGCGGCCTGTAGAGCCGAGCCCACGCTCGGCTGCTTCTGGCGCGGTGCCCGAGCCGAGCGTGGGCTCGGCTCTACAGGTTCCGCCGCCCGGCGTGGCCCGGCGCTACCGTTATGGCGTTGACATCGAATACGGCGCCTGCGCACCCTGCCCCGGCCACTCCTTGTTCGGTTCGGCCTGCATGGTGAAGGTCAGTTCGCCACCGGCCAGGATCTCGTCATGACGCAGGAAGGTGCGCTGCAGCGGCTTGCCGTTGAGGCTCACGCTGCCCACGTAGGCGTGCTTGTCGTCCAGGCCGTTGGCCACGATCGTGAACGTCTTGCCGTTCGGCAGGCGCATCGCGGTCTTCGGCAGGAACGGACGGCCGAGGATGTACTCGCCCGAACCCGGCGCCACCGGATAGAAGCCCAGCGCGGTGAACACGTACCACGCCGACATCTGGCCGACGTCATCGTTGCCGGCCAGGCCATCGGGACGGTCGGCGTACTGCGTGTCCATGATCTGCTTCAGGCGGGCCTGGCTGCGCCACGGCTGGCCGGCGTACGAATACAGGTAGGCCACGTGGTGGCTGGGTTCGTTGCCGTGCGCATACCAGCCGATCAGGCCGGTGATGTCTTCCATGTGCTCGAAGATGGACGGATCGACCTTGGCGTTGAACACCTCATCCAGCCGTGCCAGCAGCTTGTCGCTGCCACCGTGCGCTGCGGCCAGACCGGCCACGTCCTGCGGCACGTACCAGGAATACTGCCAGGCATTGCCTTCGGTGTAGTCGGTGCCGTAGCCGCTGGCACTCGGGTCGAACGGCGTGCGGAAGCTGCCGTCACGCTTGCGCGCGCGCATGAAGCCGGTGTCCTTGTCGAACGCATTGCGCCAGTTGCCGGCACGCTTGTCGAAGGTGGTGGCCACGTCGGTCTTGCCCATCGCCTGCGCCATGCGCGCGATGGTCCAGTCATCGAAGGCATATTCCAGCGTCTTGCTGGCGGCCTCGCCTTCCTCGTCGATCGGCACGTAGCCCAGCTCGCGGTACTGCGCGATGCCGTCGTAGGGGCCGTAGTTGGCCGTCTCGACCATGGCTTTCAGCGCCTTGTCGGCGTCGAAGCCACGGATGCCCTTGACGTAGGCATCGGCGATCACCGGCACCGCGTGGTAGCCGATCATGCACCAGTCTTCCAGGCCGTGGAACGACCACACCGGCAGCATGCCGTAGGGGCTGTGGTCGTGGTGGACCAGCATCGAATTGATGAAATCGCTGTTGCGCTTCTCCGGCTGCACCAGGGTCAGCAAGGGATGCAGGGCGCGGTAGGTATCCCACAGCGAGAAGGTCGAGTAGTTGGTATAGCCCTCGGCCTTGTGCACCGCGTTGTCGGCACCGCGGTACTGGCCGTCGGCATCCATGAACAGCGTCGGCCCCAGCATGGTGTGGTACAGCGCGGTGTAGGCGCTGCGGCGCGCATGTTCGGGCGCGTCGATGTCCAGCACCGACAGCGCCTTCGTCCACTCCTGCTTCGCCTGCGCACGCACACGATCGAAGTCGAAGTCGGACACTTCCGCGTCGAGATTGGCGATCGCACCGGCCTCGCTGACCGGCGAGATCGCCACCTTGACGATCAACGGCGCATCCAGCCTGCCGAAGTCGAAGGTACCGACCAGCTGCCGGCCTTCGATCTGTGCGCGCTGTTTCGGATCCTTCTCACCCGGGGGCGCGAAGCCCTTGTAGACAATGTCCTTCTCGGTGCTGTGCAGCTCATGGCTGGTCAGCGGACGCGAGAAGCGCATCGCGAAATACAGCTGGCGACCCGCCGCCCAGCCGCGCGTTTCGCGGAAACCGGTGACCGTGCCGTCGTCGCGCACGCGCACCCGCGACCACAGGATCTTGCCCGGGTAGTCGTACATGCTGGTGCGCATGTCCAGCAGCATCTTCGCGTCGGTGCCCTTGGGGAAGGTGTAGCGATGCACGCCGACGCGGGCGCTGGTGGTCAGCTCGGCGCGCACCTTGTAGTCGTCGAGGGTGACCGCGTAGTAGCCGGGCTCGGCCTTCTCATCGTCATGGCGGAAGCGCGAGGAATAGCCGCTGCGCGGCTTCTCCGGATCACCGCGTTCCAGGCCGGGCTCGCCGGTGAACGGCATCACCAGGATGTCGCCCAGGTCCGAGTGGCCGGTGCCTGAGAAATGCGTGTGCGAGAAGCCGACGATGCTGCTGTCGTCGTAGCGGTAGCCGGCTGCCCAGCCATAGGCCTTTTCGCGCGGCTGGACGCGCGTGTCCGGGCTGAGCTGGACCATGCCGAACGGCACGGTCGCACCCGGGTAGGTATGCCCTTCCCCGCCGGTGCCGATGAAGGGGTCGACCGAGGCATAGGCCTTGTCGGCGGCGGACTTGGGCGTGGCGGCCGTTCCCACGCCGGAGGCGAGCATGGCAGTGGCGGCGATGGCGATCAGGAGGCGACGGTCCAGCAGGGGCATCGGCGTTTGGATCGATTCAGGTGGTGGCCTGATCGTAGCACCGGGTTTGCCGCGAGGCATGCTGCGGTGCGGTTGCCGGGGCGTGCCCTGGTAGAGGCCGCCCTTGGTCGGTGGTTCTGCGCCAACCAAGGTTGGCACCTGCCAGGAGCGTGGCGCTGGCGCCTGCCTCAGCGGCTGACCGCTTCGATCCAGTGCGGCAGGTTGTAGTAGTTGGTGATGCGCGCGACCTTGCCGTCACGGATCTCGAAGAAGGCACCGGCCGGCAGCACATACGGCTGGCCATGGGCCTCCGGCAGCCCTTCGTCGGTCGCCAAGTACTGGCCGTTGACAATGAACTCGGCAGCGCCACGCCGGCCATCGGCACTGCCGAACACCACGATGTCGGTCAGCTGCTCGCGGTAGGTACGGGCCATTTTCTGGCAGAACGCGCGGAACGCCTCCTTGCCGACCTCGCGGCCGCCCTGGTTGATGTCATGCACCACGTCGTCGGTGACCTGAGCGACGAACGCCTCGATATCGCCGCTGTTGAAGGCATCGTAGTAGGCGCGGATGACGTCGGTGGCACTCATGGGAGAATCCTGAGGATGGGCGGGCAAGGGAGCATAGCCTATACTCACCCCCAGTATCCATGGGCGGCAACGAACGTGCGCATCACCACGCTACAGGGGCTGGCAGCAACCCCCTTCCTCGACGATCTCGCGCGCCTGCGCATCCGCGTCTTCCGTGACTTCCCGTATCTGTACGAAGGCGACCTCGCCTACGAACGCGGCTACGCGGCAACCTATGCGGCGGCGGCCGGCAGCATCATCGTGCTGGCCCAGGATGGGGACCACGTGGTCGGTGCGTCCACCGGCATCCCCATGCGCGAGGAGACCGCTGAGTTCCAGGCGCCGTTCCTGGGCGGCGCCTGGAACACCGACCGCATTTTCTACTTCGGCGAATCGGTACTGCTGCCGGAGTACCGCGGCCAGGGCCTGGGTGTGCGTTTCTTCGAAGCCCGCGAGGCGCACGCCCGCCAGGCCGGCTTCGACCTGTGCTGCTTCAGCGCGGTGCAGCGCCCGCTGGACCATCCGCTGCGCCCGGCCGACTACCAGCCGCTGGATGCTTTCTGGCACAACCGCGGCTACGTCCATCACCCGGAGTTGAGCACGTCGTTTACCTGGCGGGACGTCGGCCACAGCGAGAGGACCGCAAAGCCGATGTCGTTCTGGCTGAAGGCGCTGACCGCATGATCCGCTTCGCAACCAGCCAGTACGCGATCAAGCTGTTCGAACGCTGGGACGACTACGCCGCGCACCTGGACGCCCATGTGGCCGAGGCCGCGGCCGCCGATGCGCAGCTGGTGCTGCTGCCCGAGTACGCGGCGATGACCTTGACCGGCCAGCTGCCGCCGGCCGAGCGCGGCGACCTGGCCGCGTCCATCGCCGGCATCCAGCCGCTGCTGCCGCGCTGGCAGGCGCTGTGCGCGCAGATCGCCCAGCGCCATCGCGTCTGGTTCTGCCCCGGCTCGGCGCCGGTGCAGGACGAAGATGGCCAGTACCGCAACCGCGCATTCCTGTTCGGTCCGCAGGGCCTGCTGGGCCATCAGGACAAGCTCATCATGACCCGCTTCGAGCGCGAGGATTGGAACATCGCCGGTGGCCGCGATGGGCTGCGCACGTTCGAGACGCCACTGGGCATTCTCGGCATCCTGATCTGCTACGACACTGAATTCCCGATGCTGGCACGGCAGCTGGCCGAGGCCGGCGTGGACCTGCTGCTGGCACCGAGCTGCACCGATACCGAGGCAGGCTACCACCGCGTGCGCATCGGCTCGCAGGCACGTGCACTGGAAAACCAGCTGCCCGTGCTGGTTTCGGCCACGGCCGGCATGGCCAGCTGGAGCCCGTCGGTGGATGTGAACTACGGCCGCGCGGCGATGTATGTGCCGGCCGACCGCGGCATGCCGGCCAACGGCGTGCTGTGCGAGAGCGAGCGGGTGTTCACCGAGGAGAGCCGCTGGTTGATCGGGCAGATCGATGCCGCGGCGGTATCTGCGGTACGCCGCGAGGGCCAGGTGGCGTTGTACCGCGACTGGCCGGAGCAGTTCGCGGTGAAGGTGCAGCGGTCGTCGTAGCGCCGAGCCCATGCTCGGCTGGCGCTTTCTGTAGAGCCGAGCCCATGCTCGGCTGGCGCTTTCTGTAGAGCCGAGCCCATGCTCGGCTGGCGCTCTCTGTAGAGCCGAGCCCATGCTCGGCTGGAACAGCAGTCGAGCATGGCTCGACTCTACAAAAGCAGTCGAGCATGGCTCGACTCTACAAAGGCAGTCAAGCATGGCTCGACTCTACAAAAGCAGCCGAGCATGGGCTCGGCTCTACAAGAACGTCACCGCGCTGGCAGGCCGTCGCTCACGCGTTCCATCGCCTGCCGGTAGCGGCGGCTGCCAAACAGGCCGCGCTGCAGGGTCGTGCGCAACGCCAGCACCTCGTCCTCATCCGGCTGCTGCGCGCAGGCACGCTCGGCCCAGAAGACCGCGCGGTCAAACTCGACTTCGCTGCGCTCGGCGTAGTACTGCGCCAGCATCCAGGCGGCCTGCGTCCACGCCTGTCCGCCCCAGAACTCCAGCGTATCCAGCAGGCGCGGCAGGCGCCCCTCGGCAGGCACCTGCGTGCGCAGGTAGTACCCCGCACCCGCCACGCAGCTGCGAACGCGACGCTGCAGACGCTCGCCCCATTCTTCCTCGGTCGCCGCCAGCTCCAGGCAGCGCAGCTCGCAGGCGTTGGACAGGTGCACCAGTTCGTCCGTGCCGATGCCGGCGATGCCCCCCTCCTCCAAGCCACGGTCGTAGACCAGGCTGAGGTTGTAGAGTGCGCGGCCACTGTCCTGCTCGACCGCACGGCGGTACCACTGGATAGCCAGCGCCGGATCGTAGGACGGCGCGTGTTCGAAGTAGTGGTAGCCCAGCGCGGCCTGCATCTCCGGGAAGCCCAGTTCGGCACCGACCTGGGCCATGCGCAGCAGCGCGGCGTGCTGCAGCGACTCGTCGAAGGCGTAGTAGACGTCGTTGAACGGGCAGTCCGCGCCCGGCGCCGGCACCGCCATCAGCGCGGCCGCGTGTCGCCAGGCCGCCTCGGCCTGCGCCGCATCGGGCGTCACCCCGCACCAACCGGTATCGCGCAGTACGCCCTGCATTACCGCCGCCCACGCCGAGTTGCGCCATTGCCGCGCCACCACTGGCGCCAGCCACTCACCCATGCCGGTCGCCGCGGCTGCGTGCAGCATGCGCATCAGCTGATGATCGTCGAAGCCGCGCGGCACGCTGGGGTCGGCCGCCTGTGCGTAGTACGCCGCGGCCATATCGGTGTTGTCCACCCGCGAAGCCAGCTCGGCCAGCTGCAGGTAGATCCCCGTGCGCTCCAGCGCCGACTGCGGCTGCGCCAGCAGTTCCATGCCGCGTGCGAAGGCCTGCTGCACCGCGCTGCGGTCGTCGGTGTCGATGCTGTCCACGTCGATGGCATCCAGCCACACGATCATGCGCAGCTGGTTGCGCTGCGATGCGTCCAGACCTTCGGCCAGGGGACCCTCGGCCAGCGCGAGGATCTCTTCATGGCTGCCGCCCCAGCGCGGCGTGCGCAGGCGCGCGTAAGTGTCCAGCAGCGGCAGGCCGTGGCCTGCGGCCTGCAGGCCCATCTGCAGCCACGCCAGTGCCGCCTGCGGCGAAGCCTCGTCGCTCTCGACCGGGTCGCCCTCCTCATCCAGTTCCGGCGGCGGCGGAACCGCGGCAGACCAGGATGCAGGCATCTGTTCCGGCAGGTCTGGCAGGCGCGGCGCCTCTGCCATCCACGCGCCGAGCAGGGCCTGCATGTCGCACCACGGGCCGGCGCCATCGGCAGGATGGAAGCCGTCGTGCATCCAGTCGCTCATCCACACCGGCACGCCGAACGCCGCCACGCTGCGCATCAGCTGGTGCAGCAGCGGCCAGGGCAACGGCCCGCGATCGGCCAGGGCAATGGCGTGGACGAACAACGCGGTCTGCGCGGCATGCACGCTGGACCAGGCGCCCTCGCCCACCGATGACCTCCAGCCCGAGCCGCGCAGATCGACGGCAATGCGATCCCACACCAGGGCGGCCAGCAGCAGCGGCGCATCAGCTTGCGGGGCCTGCTGTTGCCACGCTGCCAAGGCCTGCCACAGCGCATTGATAGACAGTGCCTGCGGCGGCGCAAGCAGGGCCAGTGCACGGGCACCGCTCTCGGCGTCCTGCGGTGCGAGGAGGTCGGGCAAGGCGGACTCGATGGCCTCGAAGCGATGGGCGAGCAGGTCATCCCATATCGCGGGTGCGGCGTGGCGCCGCAGGGATTCAGCGGAAAGCGGAGAGGTCATCGGAATTCAAGCAGAGCGACAGCACCGGCGGATTATAGCGCTGCGGCGGGGCTGCGCTCCGGGTTTGCTATGGTAGCGGTCAAGATCGCTTGACCGTTCCTGGCGGCGTACATCCGACCAGCAGCCGAGCATGGGCTCGGCTCTACACAGATCCAGGCAGGCGTAGCCGAGCAAGCTCGACGCTACGTGGGCAGCGCTGCCACCAGGGTGGACAGATCGACGCTGTCCACCGGCCGCACCACGCGTGCCACTTCCTGGCCGTCGCGCAGCAGGACCACCGTCGGCCACAGCTTCACCTGGAACGAGCGGCCCAGCGGCTTGCCCTTGCCATCCTCGATCTTCCAGTGCGGCAGTTCATGCGCGTCCACGAACTGCTGCAGCGCCGGCTGCGCGGCCTGGCAATGGCCGCACCACGGCGCACCAAACTCGATCAGCAGCCAGCCGACCTGCGCATCGACATGACTGCGGGTCGGCTCGGCGGACTGGTGGTCGCGCATGAAGGGCATGACATCACGCCGCCAGTGCGCGCTGGATGTCTTCCAGCGGTGCGTTGGTGAAGTTCTTCGCCAGGTCATCCAGCAGCCGCGCCTGCGCTTCCTTGTGCAGAAGGGGGCGGATGCGCCCAAGGGTGATCGGATCGGCCACCAGGATCAGGTGCGAGTAGCGGTTCTTCAACGCATCCTCGTTCAACTGCTCGGCCACCTGCTTGGCGAACGTCGCTTCGTTGAGCTGGGAAATGGACATGTCTTTCGGCACGGCACCCGAGGGGCCCTGTCCCGACACGCCCTGCTCGCTGATGTCCTGCAGGCGCAGCTCGCCCTCCTGCTTCAGCGTCAGCTGATGGTCGGTGCCGACGTTGGTGAACACGCGCGCCGAGCCACCATCGGTGACGACGACAAGGGTACCTTCGGGAATGCGACGGGTCATGCGATGCTCCGGTTGCGTTGGCTCGCCACCACCGTAAGCGCTACGTTGTGAGCGGTGCGGCCACACTGCGTCCACAGCATGTCATCGCAGCGAGCACCATCAAAGCGCGCACATGAACAGGCAGGGTGGAACACAGCGTCTGCTAGAGCCCACTTCGCTGCATGTTCACGCCGTAACCGTTATCATGAACGGATGATCGACACGACGTACTACGTGGCAGGCACCCCTGTTACGTGGGAAGCACGGCCGACCGGCGTACCGCTTGCCACACCCGCTCTCACCCCCTCATTCCTTCGCCGCGTGCAGGATCCGGGTGGATGACGCCGCTCAGGCGCTGATCTTCACTGTTTTTCCGATGCGCACCGAGCCTGTTCCGGTCAGCCCGTTCTGATCGGTGGCATCTGCCATCACCGCTGGCATTGATCTTCACCAGCCCTCGCCAATCCACCGCGTAGTTTCCCGTGCGTGGTCTTTTCCCGTACGTCCTGGTCCAGCGTGGACCGCCCGCATCGATGCCCCTGCGCCAGTTGCGCCAGCATCGCCGTTTCCGATTTCCGGGACACACCACACCGCCTATTCCGTATTCCCCATCCAAGAACAGAAAGGACGTCCCCATGCAGGACAACCCCGATGCCCATGCACATTTCGGCTGGTTCAAACGCCGCCGCCACCTGAAGGTCGACGAGATCACCGTCGTCGACAAGCCCATGCTCAAGCGCGCCGTCGGTGCTGCTGCACTGGGCAATGCGATGGAATGGTTCGACTTCGGCGTCTACGGCTACCTTGCCGTGACCATCGGCCAGGTCTTCTTCCCCTCCAGCAATCCCACCGCGCAGGTGATCGCTGCCTTTGCCACCTTCACCGTGGCCTTCCTCGTGCGCCCGCTGGGCGGCCTGGTGTTCGGCCCGCTGGGTGACCGCTACGGGCGGCAGAAGGTGCTGGCCTTCACGATGATCCTGATGGCGCTGGGCACCTTTGCCATCGGCCTGATCCCCTCCTACGAACGCATCGGCATCTGGGCCCCGGTCCTGCTGCTGCTCGCGCGCGTTGTGCAGGGCTTCTCCACCGGTGGAGAGTACGGCGGCGCGGCCACCTTCATCGCCGAGTACTCCACCGACCGCAACCGCGGCCTGATGGGCAGCTGGCTGGAGTTCGGCACGCTGGGCGGCTACATCGCTGGCGCCGGCACGGTCACCGCGCTGCACATGCTGCTGAGCAGCGAGGACATGCTGGACTGGGGCTGGCGCATCCCGTTCCTCGTCGCCGGTCCGCTGGGCCTGCTCGGCCTGTACATGCGCATGAAGCTGGAAGAAACCCCGGCCTTCCGTGCCTTCGCCGAGGAAGCCGAGAAGCGCGAGCACGACCGCCCGGGGCTGGGTGACCTGTTCCGCGTGCATGGCCGCCAGCTGCTGGTGTGCATGGGCCTGGTGCTGGTATTCAACGTCACCGATTACATGCTGCTGACCTACATGCCCAGCTACCTGAGCGTGACCATGGGTTATGCGGAGAGCAAGGGCCTGCTGCTGATCATCATCGTGATGCTGGTGATGATGCCGCTGAACATCGTCGGCGGTCTTTTCAGCGACAAGCTCGGCCGCCGGCCGATGATCATCGGCGCCTGCATCGCGCTGCTGGTGCTCGCCGTGCCGTGCCTGCTGCTGATCGGCAGCGGCAACGACTGGCTGATCTTCCTGGGCCTGATGCTGCTGGGCCTTGCCCTGGTGTGCTTCACCAGTTCGATGCCGTCAACGCTGCCGGCACTGTTCTACACACCGGTACGCTACAGCGCGCTGTCGATCGCCTTCAACGTGTCGGTGTCGCTGTTCGGCGGCACCACGCCGCTGGTCACGGCCTGGCTGGTCGAGCGTACCGGCGATCCGCTGGTGCCCGCCTACTACCTGATGATTGCGGCGGTGATCGGCCTGATCACCATGATGTTCGTGAAGGAGACGGCGAACATGCCGCTGCGCGGTTCGCCGCCGGCCGTGGCCAGCGACAAGGAAGCCGCCGCCCTGCTGAAGAGCGATGGGCCGGTGACGGTTGACCCGACCCTGCCGCCGCTGCCGGAAGCCGGTGATGGCGAGACGCCAAAGCCCGCCTGAGGCACTGCAGGTGGCCGCGCATGGGTCGTGAAAGCGGCCCATACCGGCCCTGCACTGGCGGGTAACCGCAATCACGCATGCTGGTTTCATCCCTGATGGAGCCAGCCATGTGCACGCTACTTCCCCCCGTTCCCTTCCACGCCGGCATGGAACAGCCAGAGGCTGAAGAGGCCGACACCATAGAAGCACTTCGCGAGGTGTTCCTCGGCATGGCCCGCACGGTGGCAGCGGCCGAAGGCCATGCGCGTCGTGCCGTGCATGCAAAAGGCCAGGCGCTGCTCAAGGGCAGGCTGCAGGTTTTTGATGGCCTGCCGCAGGAACTGGCACACGGACTCTTCGCTGCGCCTGCAACGTATGAGGCGCTCGTCCGCTTTTCTTCCCCCCCCGCCGAACAGTTGCCGGACACGGTGTCCACCCCGCGCGCCATCGCCATCAAGATCCTTGGTGTGGGCGGCGCGCGCGTCGCGGAAAGCGAAGAACAGCACAGCCAGGACTTCCTGATGGTCAACGGCCCGGCCTTCACCAGCCCGGGCCCAAAAGGCTTTCTCCGTTCCACGAAGCTGCTGGCGGCAACCACCGAACGCATGCCGCGCACCAAGGCGGTGATTTCGGTCGCCCTGCGCGGCGGCGAAAGGCTGCTGGAAGCCGCGGGCGGTGGTAGCGGCAGGATCAAGGGGATGGGCGGCGAACCGCAGACACACCCGATGGGGGAAACCTTCTTCAGCCAGGTGCCGTTCCGCTTCGGCCCCTACGTGGCCAAGTTCTGCCTGCGCCCGGTGTCGGCCACCTTGCAGGCACTGGAGGGTGCACCAGTAGAGAACAGCGAGGACAGCCAGCGCGATGCCATCCAGGAGGCGCTTGCGAGCGGTCGCGGCGATCTGGTCTGGGAGCTGTGCGCGCAGCTGTGCCGGGACGAAGAAGCGATGCCCATCGAGGATGCCTCGGTGGAGTGGCCACAGGAGCAGAGCCCGTTCATTGCCGTGGCCGAGCTGCATGTTCCACCCCAGGTGAGCTGGGATGATGCGGAATCACCGGGCGTCGAAGACCGCCTGGCATTCAGCCCATGGCATGCGCTGGAAGCACATCGACCGTTGGGTGCGCTGAACCGCGCACGCAAAGTCGTCATGGCCGCCTCGCGTGCGCACCGGTCACAGCACAACCGGTGCCCGCTGCACGAGCCGGTTGCAGGCGCATGATCCAGCCCTGCGGTGAGCGATGCAGCGTCGAGCTTGCTCGACCCTACAAAGGGCGGGAGCAGCCGAGCATGGGCTCGGCTCTACAACGAGCTGGATCAGTCGAGCAAGCTCCACGCTACAGACGGGTCAGCGTGCCCGGCGCCCAGCGGTAGACCCATTCCTGGCGGCCTTCGGGCGGGCACGACGGCTTGCCACGCACGCGCTCGCACAACCGCGAACCCTTCTCGCTGGTGAAGCTGACGGTGATGCGATCGCCGTCCATGCGGATCGACTCGACCTCGCCGGGAACATGCACGCTGCTGTCGTCGGCATAACCAGCGGCGCGGATCAGTGCATAGGTCTCATCGTCATAGACGTTGCTGCCCGGCGCCGCCGCCTGGCCGCGCGGGTCACCGTCACGCAGGGGCGTCATCGCCACCAGCTCGTTGAGCTGCGCGCTGCCCGCTGCAGCCTCGGTGGCGGTGTACAGATACAGCACCTCCACGCGGCCATCGCTGTCGAGATCGGCACTGCCGGCCCACAGGACTCGATAGTCGCGGCGCGCATCGGTACCGGGATGCAGCCGCAACGCCGCCTCGGCCGTGCGACGTGCCTTGTCATAGCTCATCGGTGCAGTGGCGTCACCGACGGCCGGCGTCTCCGCCGCGAGCGACGGGCCGGCGATGGCCAATGACATCCCGATTGCCAGCGCGCGCAGGCTGCGCACCGTCCACTGCGTCCCTTCATTCATGTGCTGCATCCTGATCCGTGGCTTCAATGCACCGGATCATCGCACAGGCCGCGCACGCGGCGCGCCCCATCCCCCACTGCTCACCCCGTAGCCGGTGCATCCGTCTGCAGAAGGCTGTCGCGCTCACGCAACGGGAAGCGGATATGGGCATCCACGCCGTCAGCGCGGAACTGCAGCTGACCACTCCCCGCCAGTTCGTAGGGCACGCGCTTCTCGATGAGCGAGCAGCCCAGGCCCCGCCGCTGCGGCGGCGACCAGTCCGAAACCGTCACATGGTTCTCGCACCAGTGGAGGGCCAGCCAAGGGCTGCCCCCGTCCTCCGCCTGCACGGACCACGACACGCTGATGCGGCCATTACTGCTGATGGCGCCGTACTTCAGCGAGTTCGTCACCAGCTCATGCACGGCCAGCGACAGCACCTCGGCCGCTTTCGGCGGCAGCAGCAGGTCGGGGCCCTCGAGCCCGTACTGGTCTGGTCGATGCACCTGCACCGATATTTCCTCGTCCAGCATGCCGCGCAGGCACACGCCGGCATTGTCGGCGCGGGTCAGCAGCGCCTGCGTGCGCGCCAGCGACATCAGCCGGCCGCACAGGCGCTCTGCATATTCCTCGACGCTGCCCACCGTTTCCTGCGTGCGCCAGGCAATGGCGTGGATCATCGCCATGATGTTGCGCACCCGATGCTGCAGCTCGGCCAGCAGTACGGCCTGCCGCTCGGATGCACGCTTCAGGGTGTCGATGTCGATAACGATGGCGAACACGCCGGTGACCTCGCCCTGCGCATCGCGCAGCGGTGCCGCCGCGATACGCGTCCAGCGTACCTGTCCATCCTCGTGGGTGAACTGGAATTCCAGCCCCGGCACCACCGTATCGCCCCGCAGCGCACGTGCAACCGCGAAATCCTCGGGACCGATCGGCCTGCCATCCTCGTGCCAGCCCTGCCAGCGGGGCATGTTCTGGTGGTCGCGCGAAGGGAGCTCACCGGTGGGCAGGTAGGCACGCATCTGCTCGTTGGACTGCAGCACCTGGCCCTCGGTGTCGACGATGCACAGCCCCACCAGCAGCATCTGGAACGCCAGTGACAGCCGTTCGTCACTCTGCCGCCGGCGCTGCTGCTCGTGCGCCCGCGCGGCGTGCGCCGTGTGCGCGGCCGTGGTCTCGAACATGGTCACCAGCACCCCTTCGATCCGCCCGTTGGCGTCACGGATCGGGCTGTAGGTAATGGTGAACCAGATGTCTTCCAGCACGCCCTGGCGGGCCAGCGGGTAGAGCTTGTCCTCGTAGGTGATGGTCTCGCCCTGCCAGACGCGGGCATAGATGGGGCCGTTGATGTGCCACACCTCCGGCCAGCAGATGCGCGTGGCCTGGCCGAGGCCGCCCGGGTGCTTGTCTGCCAGGATCTCGGCATAGCCATCGTTGTACAGCTGGACCAGTTCCTCGCCCCACAGCACGATCATCGGGAAGCCGTGGGCCAGCATCAGGTCGACCGTGGCCCGCAGGTGCGGGGCCCACGCATCGCGTGGACCCAGAGGCGTCGCCGACCAGTCGTGTGCGGCGACCCGCTCGGCCATGCCACCACGCAGCGTGTGCAGGGGCGGAGACGTCGGCAGCAGGGGCGTCGTCGCCACGGGCGAACTCATCTGCAATCGGCTACCCATGCGCAGGCTTCAATGGCCACCTGCGCCAGCTCGCGTGGCCTGCACCAGCGTCTCCAGCTGCTGGGCCAGGGCCTGGATGTGATAAGGCTTGGCGCAGCGCGGGACGTCGGCGAACCGGCTGGGCACGTTGTCGTCATAGCCCGAGGTCAGCAGGAAGGGGATGCCGGCTTCGACCAGGCGGTCCGCCAGGGGGTAGACCTGCTGGCCGCCCAGATTGATATCCAGCAGGGCCACATCGATGGGCTGCTCATCCACCAGCGTGCCCAGCGCGGCAAGGTCGCCGGCGGGCCCGACGATGTGCGCGCCCTTCAGTTCCAGATAGTCGACCAGGAACATGGCGATGGCGAACTCATCCTCCGCCACCAGCACGCGTACCCCTCTCAGGCCCGGGTTATCAACGGCTTCCAACACGTACAACGCTCCTCTTCAGACGGCACCTCCGACTGTTGCAGGCAAAGGGTGGCCAATCGACCTACAAGAGCGTGTGACGACCGCGCGCAGACACCCCCACCAGGCCGCCGGCGGGGGTACCATTTCCCGGCCTCCACTCCCTTTTCCTGCCCCGCCATGGCTTACGCCCGCATCATCTCCACTGCCGACAACTATCTGCATCACGTCAGCAACGGCACCTATTGTGTCGACACCGATGAACCGGCCACGCTGGGCGGACAGGGCCGCGGCTTCGCGCCCTTCGATCTGTACCTGGCCTCACTGGCGTCGTGCACCGCCATAACCCTGCGCATGTATGCCCAGCGCAAGGGCTGGGAGCTGGGCGAGTTCCACGCCGAACTGCGCTCCGAGCGCGACGAGGATGGGCGCCTGCACGTACACCGGGTGCTGCATGCCGGCGCCGAGCTGTGCGATGCGCAGTGGTCGCGGTTGCTGGAGGTGGTGGAAAAGACCCCGGTGACCCTGGTGATGCGCGAAGGCGCCCGCATCACCAGTGAGCGCGGCCAGGCCGGCTGAGGGCCAGAGCTCAGAGCGGCAGCTCGGTGGTCTGCTTGATCCGCTGCATCGGGATCTCGGTCTTGGTGTTCTGCACGCCAGCGATCCGGTTCAGGTGCCGGATCTGGAACTGGCGGTAGGCATCGAGATCAGCCACCGCCACCCGCAACAGGAAATCGCAGTCACCCGCCATCAGGTGGCACTCGAGCACTTCCGGGAACGACTTGATGCTGTTGATGAAGTGATTGGTGGTGTCCTCGTCCTGCCCGCGCAGCCACACCCGCACGAACACGGTGAACCCCCGGCCCACCTTGGCCGGGTTCAGCAGCGCCACGAAGCGATCGATGAAGCCGCCCTCCTCCAGCAGCCGCACCCGGCGCAGGCACGCGGACGGTGACAGGCCCACCTGGCGGGCGAGCTCCAGGTTCTGCAGCCGGCCATCGCGCTGCAGGGCATCGAGGATGCGACGGTCGAGGGCGTCAAGCTCGTTCTGCATGGCATTTCACCGGATTGGCATAGAGGCGCACAGGATTTCAAATAGTCGGATCATTACGGCATGAACGCAACCCGATTCTGCGCCTTCGCCGCTAGCATGGTCGTCCCCACATACGCGATCGCTCCATGGACGCCCGCACCACCCCGCCCCTGCCCGACCCCGCGTGCGACACCGCGCCGCGTGCCGAATTCCTGCGCGGCCTGCGCGCCGCCATCCCGGTGATGATCGGCTTCCTGCCGTTTGCCCTGGTGCTGGGTGCCCAGGCCGCACAGAAGGGTCTGAGCGCACTGGAAGTACCGCTGATGACCGGCCTCAATTTCGCCGGCGGCTCGGAATTCGCCGCCGTCGAGCTATGGACCTCGCCGCCGCACATCGCGCTGATCGTGGCCATCACCGCACTGGTCAACAGTCGCCACCTGCTGATGGGCGCCAGCCTGGCCCCGCTGCTGCAGCACCTGCCCCGGCGCCGGGTAGTGCCCGCGCTGTTCTTCATGTGCGATGAGAGCTGGGCACTGGGCGTGGCCGATGCACGCCGCCGGGGGCTGGGCTTCAGCCTCGCCTATTACCTCGGTGTCTCGGCCGGCCTCTACACCATCTGGGTGGTGTGCACGACCCTCGGCGCGCTGGTCGGGCCCCTGCTGGGCGACATCCATGCCTATGGCTTCGACATGGCCTTCCCGGCGGTGTTCCTGGTCCTGCTGCGAGGCATGTGGCAGGGCATGAAGCCCGCCCGACCCTGGCTGGTGAGCCTGGTGGTGGCTGCGGGCACCTATCTGCTGGTGCCCGGCGCCTGGTACGTGGCCAGCGGCGCGTTGGCTGGCCTGGCCGCGGCGTGGCTGCTGGCGGAGGACGCAGCATGATCCTTGGCGGACTGATCCACTGGACCGCGCTGCTGACCATCGCAATGATGGCCGCGGTAACCTATCTCACCCGCATCGTCGGCTTCCTCGCCCTGCGCAACCGCACCTTGAGCAAGCGGGCGGTGACGGTGATGGAGGCCGCGCCGGGCTGCGTGCTGATCTCGGTGATCGCACCGGACTTCGTGGCGGACAACCCGGCCGACCTCGCGGCACTGGCGATCACCCTGCTGGCCGCCACCCGCTTGTCGATGCTGCCGACGGTGCTGATTGGCGTGGTGTCGGCGGGCGTGCTGCGCTACGTCCTGGGGTGAATTGGCATCCGCCGGGCATGGCCCGGCGCTACCCCTGCCGCGCCATCACCCTGCGCTGCTGGATGCCAGCAGGCACAGGCTGCGGGCGGGCAACGTCCATTGTCCCTCCCCATCCATCTCCAGTGGCGCGTCGTCGGTCTGCAGGACCACGCGACGGAACGCCAGCGTGTCGTCGGAGGGCCGGAACCGCTGCTCCTGCTCGCTGGGGTTCAGCAGCAGGGCCAGGCTGACATGGCGCCCGGGCTCGCGCAGTCCGCTGTCCGGGCTGCGGCCGTCCAGCACGATCAGCAACGCCCGCTGCTCGGGGTTGTGCCAGTCGCCCTCGCCCATCGGCTCCCCATCGGGGCGCCGCCACTCGATGTCGCGCATTCCGAGCGACGCGTCGAAGTCACCGGTCAGGAAGCGATTGCGCCGCAGCAGCCCATAGCGCCGGCGCAACGCCAACGCGCGCCGCACGAAGGCCGCCTGCGCCTGAGGACCCGGCTGCGCCGCGCACTCCCAGTCGATCCAGCTCAGCGGATTGTCCTGGCAGTAGGCATTGTTGTTGCCCTGCTGCGAATGGCCGAACTCATCGCCGGCCAGCAGCATCGGCGTACCCTGCGCGAGCAGCAGCGTGCCCAGCAGGTTGCGCATCTGCCGCGAACGCAGGGCAAGGATGCCCGCATCGTCGGTATCGCCTTCCACGCCGTGGTTGCACGACAGGTTGTGGGAATGGCCATCGCGGTTGTCCTCGCCATTGGCCTCGTTGTGGCGGTCGTTGTAGCTCACCAGGTCATGCAGGGTGTAGCCGTCGTGCGCGGTGACGAGGTTGATGCTGGCCGAGGGCCGGCGGCCGTGATGGTCGAACAGGTCCGCAGACCCGGTGAAGCGGGCCGCGAACTCCGGCAACTGGCCCGCATCCCCGCGCCACAGCGCACGGGTGGTGTCACGGAACCGGTCATTCCACTCGGCCCATCCCGGCGGGAACTGACCCAGCTGGTAGCCGCCGGGGCCGATGTCCCACGGCTCGGCGATCAGCTTCACCTGGCTCAGCACCGGGTCCTGGCGCACCGCATCGAGGAAGCTGCCCGACGGATCAAAGCCATGGCGCTCGCGCCCGAGGATGGTGGCCAGGTCGAAGCGGAAGCCATCGACGCGCATCTCGGTCACCCAGTAGCGCAGCGAATCCATCACCATGCGCAGGGCGCCGGCGTTGGTCAGGTCGAAGGTGTTGCCGGTGCCGGTATCGTTGATGTAGAAGCGGCGGTCCTCAGCCAGCCGGTAGTAGCTGGCGTTGTCGATGCCCTTAAACGAGAGCGTCGGCCCCAGTTCATTGCCTTCGGCGGTGTGGTTGTAGACCACGTCGAGGATTACTTCGATGCCCGAACTGTGCAGGCGAGCGATCATCTGCTTGAACTCGGCCACCGTCTCCAGCGACAGGTAGCGCGGCTGCGGCGCGAAGAAGCCGATGGTGTTGTAGCCCCAGTAATTGCGCAGGCCGCGCTCCAGCAGCTGCTGGTCATCAACGTAGGCATGCACCGGCAGCAGCTCGATGGCCGTCACCCCCAGATGCACCAGATGGTCCACCACCGCATCGTGCCGCAGCGCCGAGAAGGTGCCGCGCTCGGCCTGGGGGACGCCCGGATGCTGCATGGTCAGTCCACGCACGTGTGCTTCGTAGATGACCGACCGGTCCCAGGGCGTTGCTGGCGCGCGCTCGCTACCCCAGCTGAACGCCGGATCGATCACCGCGCAGCGCGGCATGTACGGCGCGCTGTCGCGGCGGTCGAAGCTCAGATCGGCATCACGGTGTCCCAGCGTATAGCCGAACAGATGCGGCGCCCACTTGATCTCGCCGACGATCTGCTTGGCGTACGGATCCAGCAGCAGCTTGTTCGGATTGAAGCGGTGTCCATCCTGCGGTGCATAGGCGCCATGCACGCGATAGCCGTAGCGCTGTCCCGGACGCACATCCGGCAGGTAGCCGTGCCACACCTCGTTGGTGTACTCCGGCAGCGCGATGCGCTCGATCTCGCGGTTTCGCGCATCGAACAGGCACAGCTCGACCTTGGTGGCATGGCGCGAATACAGCGCGAAATTCACTCCCAGCCCATCCCAGGTCGCACCCAGCGGGAACGGCCTGCCCTCGCGAACGCGCGAGCTCTGTGCCCACTTACGGGTTGCCATCGTTCTCGTCCTTACCCGCATGAAGCGCTGCTATCTCTGCTTCCACCAACCGCTCGGCCATGTGCCAATGACGTCGTTCCTGTTCATCCGGGCGGCCCTCAGCCTCCCAGATCTGGTGCGCAAGCATCTCGATGCGGCGGCGTCGCTCACTGCTGTCCATCTGCCCCACTCTCCTGGCTGATCCACACCGCAACGGGGCTGCCGGCAAACAGCAGTGCATCCGAGGCGGAACCGTTGAAAATCTCCGTGCGACCGTCCAGCACGTTGTGCATCGTTCGTTGCGGCAGCTCAGACACGCGCTGCTCAGCATCCTCTATCCATGCAAGGGCGGGACCGGGGCATCGCCAGGCACTCGCCCTGCGCACTGCCACCAGCAGCACCTGCCCCGCGTGCTCGCGCACGAAGACCAGATTTGCCGAAGCGGAATCGGACAGGTCCTGCAGCGTGCCGCGCAGGAACAAGGCCGGATGCGCGCGCCGCAGCTGCAGCAGCTGCGAAAGCAGGCGCATCTTCGGTGCGCCTTCGTGCCAGTCCTGCAGCAACTCCGACCACGATCGATCATCGGCCAATGCCTGTGCGCGCTGTGCGAAATCCACGGGGCGTCGGTTGTCCGGATCGACCAGACTGAGATCCCAGAACTCGGTGCCCTGGTAGATATCGGGAACACCCGGCAGGCACAGCTGCAGGCACAGCTGTGCCAGTCCGTTGCTGGCACCGGCGGCCGCCATCATCCTCACGAAACCAGCCAGCGCATCGCGCACGCCCTGCAGTTCGCTGGCGTGCATCAAGGCCTGCAGCCACTGCTGCACGGCCTCTTCGACGGCGAGATCGGGATCGAGCCAGCTGCTGATCCGCTTGCCCTCCCGCAGCGCCTTGCGCAGCCACTGGTCCATGCGCTGTGGGAAGTCCGCAGCGGGCGCACCGTGCATCGGCCAGGCGCCGACCAGCGCCTGCCACAGTGCATAGCTTTCGGCAGCGGGCAATGGCATCGGCATCCCTGCCGCCGCGCACTGCTGCTCCCACTCCGCCAGCGCCGACTGCCATGCACCGACGTCGCTGCTGATCAGCGCCAGGCGCGCACGCGCATCCGGGCCGCGTTTATGGTCGTGCGTGGCCAGGGCCAGCATCGCCAACGGATGCTGGCGCGCACGCACCTGGGCGAGTTCAACCAGTGCATCGCCCTCAAGGGCGATGCGCTGCGGATCGCTGCCGACTTCGTTGCGTGACATCGCACGGTAGTAGCGATAGAACGCCGTGTCTTCCACCGCCTTGGCATTGAGCGGTGCCGAGAGTTGGCCGAACCGCACGCGCAGTTCTTGGCTCTCGGGCGACTGCAGTGCGCTGACCAGCAGGCTCACGGCCGCGCGCCCCGCGGCGTCGAGACCCTGCACGGCAGCCGCTTCGGCCTTGGCCAGGACATTCCGCTCGGCCGGCGTCTGCAGCGTATAGGGGCGGTAGACCGGATAGCGCCGCAGCAGCGTGCAGAGTGCTCGGCGCAGCATCGCATCGCTGATGTCACCGCGGCATGCCGCCTCACCGACTGTCTGCCGTACACAGACCAGCAGTCGCTGCAGGTCTGCGTGCAGCGATCCATCCAGCAGTGCATCGCGTGCCGCCTGCTGCACTTGCTCCAGACCACGCGTGTCGCCTGAGCGCGCCTGCCACTGCTCACTCAAGGTCTGCGCCGACGTCTGTTCATGCAGCCACGCACCGGCCTGATCCATGAAGTCGTAGCCAGTGGTGCCGTCGCACGCCCAGCCAGCGGGCAGTGCCTCACCCTCGGCGAGGATCTTTTCCACGTGCAGGGTGATGTCCGCACCACGACGACCGCCTGCTTCTGCGACGGCATCGAGATGTGCGCGCAGCCGCTGCAGGTAGCCCCCCGGATCGGCCAGGCCATCGATGTGGTCAATCCTCAGGCCATCCACCCAGCCCTCGCGCACCAGCCGCAGCGGCAGCGCATGCACGGCATCGAAGACGTCCTCGCGCTCGATCCGCAACGCGGCCAGCGAGGTGATGTCGAAGAAACGCCGGTAATTGACCTGGTCGCCCCCGGTGCGCCACCAGGCCAAGTGATAGTGCTGGCGCTGCAGCAGCATGTGCATGCGCTCTGCGGAGCGGTTGCAGCGCTCGACCCAGCCTTGGCGGGCGCCAGGCTGCAGCGGATAGCTGCGCGGGGACAACGGCAGGCGAAGATCATGATGGACCAGGAAAGGCTGGTCCTTGATGTCCTCCACCCGCAGAACGCCAGCCTTGACGGCCTCCTGCAGCGGTCGGTCAAGCACGGGCAGCCAGAGTCGCTGGCACGCGCCAGCTGCCTCCCAGTCGATGTCGAACCACTGCGCGTGGCGGCTGCGGCGCCCGTGCATCAGCACGTCCGACCACCACGGATTCTGCGGCGCGGCGGCCAGATGGTTGGGCACGATATCCAGCAGCAGCCCCAGCCCACGCTCGCGGGCGCGGCTGGCCAACCGCAGGAAGCCGTCCTCGCCGCCCAGTTCCGGGTTGATCCGGGTCGGATCAATGCCGTCGTAACCGTGCGTGGAGCCCGGCATCGCTGCGGCGATGGGTGACAGATACAGGTGACTGACGCCCAGCGTGGCGAAGTAGTCCGCCTGTGCCGCTGCGGCGTCGAAATCAAAGCCGGCATGCAGCTGCAGGCGTGCGGTCGCGCGAAGTGCGGTCATGCGTGGCCTCCGTCGCGACCCGCGCTGATGCGCTGCAGCCGCGACTGCAGGCCGGCCTCATTCCAGTGCAGCGGCAGGCGCCGCCGCCAGTTCGGATGACCGCCGACGGTACCCGGCAGGTTGACCTGTGTACGCAGTCCCAGCGCGTCTTCCAGTGGAAGCAGGGCCAGCCGCGAGGGGGTCCTGGACAGCAGGCCCAGTGCATCGTCTTCCACGCAATCTCCATGAATCAGGTCGGCCATTGCCGCGGCATCGTGGCGCCGCTGCGCCAGTGCTGCAGGGAGGTCTTCGATTTCGCCCAGGCGTGCCCGCCAGCGCAGGTCACGCCCGCGCAGCCAGCCGGCCAGCGGCGGCAGATCGTGGGTGGACGGCATGGCGACCGCGTCGCGGCGCCAACGTCCGGCAGGCAGGAAGCCCGCCGCATCACGGGTGAACGGCAGGACATCCACACCCAGCACGCCGCGCGCGGCCAGCTGCTGGCGGATACCTGCCGGAACCACACCCAAGTCCTCACCGATCACCAGGCACTGGTGCCGCCAGGATTCCAGCACCAGCAGGTTCAACAGATCCTGCAGCGGAAACTGCAGATAGACCCCGTCGCGGGCGGAGGCGCCCTGCGGCAGCACCCACAGCCGGTGCAGGCCAAGGATATGGTCGATGCGCACGCCACCACGGCCGGCCATGACCGCCCGCAGCAGGTGGATGAAGGGCGCATACCCTTGCCTGCGCAGGGCCAGCGGCGAGAAGCCGGTGATGCCCCACGCCTGGCCCCGGGTATTGAAGGCATCAGGTGGCGCACCCAGCTCCAGGCCGGCCAGCATGACGTGGGCCTGCGTTCGCGCTTCGGCACCGTCGGGTGCGCAGCCCACCGCCAGATCGGCGATCAGGCCGATGGCCGCGCCGTTGCTGCGCGCCTGCGAGTGCAGGTCCGTCCAGCAGCGCTGCGCCACCCATTGTGCGAAGGCGTGGTCCTGCGCGTCCCCGCTTCGCGAATCGGCCGCCAGCAAGCAGTAGTCCTGCAGCGCCGCGCCAGCGTCGGCCTGCCACTGGCAGACTTCGGCCCACAGATCGGGTTGCGCGTGCTGCAGCTGCAGCCGCGCCGCGCGCAGCCAGCACCACTTGAGGTCAGCCGCACCGGGCCAATCGATGCGCCGCGCGGCAGTGGCGGCGTTCACCGCCTCGGCCAGCGCAGGATCCTCCGCCAGCACGGCGCGGGCGGCATCGGGCACCGCCTGCAGCAGAGAAGCCTGCAGCGGGTCCAACCAGCGCCGGTCACCGGGCGAATATGGACTGTAGCCAGCACCCGGCGGCAAGCCGGCACCCGGCGGCAAGCCGGCGTGCATCGGGCTGAGCGCAAGCGCCTGCCCACCGTGCTGGCGCAGCCGCTGCAGCCAGGGTGCACAGCCGGCGCTGTCACCGATGCCGGCATCGCCTGCGCAGCGCAGGCTGTAGACCTGCGCCGCCAAGCCCCAGCCACGGTCAAGATGCGCGGGCCACCATGCCTTCTGCGGTGCGACGGCCACCGCGATGCGTCGCGGCCCCTGCTGCCAATGCCAGTAGCCGGGCTGCAGCGGCACCGGCCATCGGCCAGCCGCATCCTGGCGCGCGTCGCGCTGCTGGCCGGTCTCATCGACCCAGCACGCCGCGCCTGCAGCGCCAGGCAGGACCACCGCCTCTCCGCAGATCGCGGTGTGCAGTGGCGCAGCCGTCGCTTCTGCTTGTGGCTGCAGCACCCGAAGCACAGCACGCAGCACCTCCGGCGCCACCTCGCAGCGGCGCCCGGAAACATCCTCCCACTGCGGCATCAGCCCCGCAGAACGCGCGACTGCCTGTAGCGCTGCATCGCCGCTCATGCCGGCAGCCAGCGCAGCTGCAGACCACCGCACGCCTGCAGCAACGGGCCGGTGGGCAGATCCAGCAGCGATTCTCCGTCAGGCAGCGAGTGCGGCACTTCGGCAGGCCCTGCGTTGATGGCGATCCACCACTGCCCGGCAGGCAGCTGCCATCCCGCCTGCACGGCGCCAGTTCCGAGCACCATTGCGCCCAGCGAGCGCGCCTGCTCGAGGCCGGGCTGCAGGCAGTGTCGGCGCAGGGCGAGCAGATCGCGAAGCCATGCCAGCGAGTCCTGTGCCGCAAATCCGGCGCCAGGTGGCGGCACATACGAGGCCTGCAACGTCGCAGGATCATTCGGGTCGGGAATCCGCGCCCGCGAGGCGGCGTCGGCAAATGCGCTGAAGCCGGCGAACTCGCGCCGACGCCCTTCGCGCACCGCTCCGTCCAGCGGCGCCTGGTAATCGGTGAAGAACAGGAACGGAGAGGTGGCCTGCCACGGCTCGCCCATGAACAGCAGCGGCACCATGGGTGTCAGCACGGTCAGCGCTGTGGCCATGCGCAACGCCGGCGGGTCCAGCAACTGGCTCAACCGTTCGCCGAAGGCACGGTTGCCGACCTGGTCATGGTTCTGCGCGAACACCACGAAACGGGACGGCGGCAGGTCGCCACTGGGCTCGCCGCGCGCCTCGCCACGCAGGTCGGGCTCGCCCTGCCAGGCAAAGCCCTGGGCCAGGCAGCGCGCCAGCAGCGCTTCGGCGCGGCCGGCGTAGGCAGCGTAATAGCCTTCGTGCTCCCCGGTCAGCAGCACATGAAGCGCATTGTGGAAGTCGTCATTCCACTGCGCCTGGTAGGCGCCCCGCAGCCATCGCGCCTGGTTGCGCTCGTTCTCCAGCACCAGGTGCGCGAGCGGCACCTCGGTGCGGATCGCATCGCTGAGCTGCTGCAGGAAGCGGTCATCATCAATGGCGTGCACCGCATCCAGGCGCAGCCCGTCAAACCGGTACTCCTGCAGCCACATCAGCGCGTTGTCGATGAAGAACCGCTGCACATGCGGTTGTTCGAAGTCGATGGCCTCACCCCACGGCGTGCTGCGGCCGCTGTGGAAGAAGCCCTTGGCATACTGTGCCAGATGGTTGCCCTGCGGCCCGAAGTGGTTGTAGACCACATCCAGCAGCACTGCCAGGCCGGCGGCATGCGCCGCATCGACGAATCGCTTCAGTGCTTCTGGTCCGCCATAGGCTTGTGCCGGGGCATAAGGAAATACACCGTCATAGCCCCAGTTGCGGCTGCCTGGAAACTGCGCCACCGGCATCAGCTCGATGGCGGTGATGCCCGTCGCCGCCAGCATCGGCAGCTGCCCCGTCAGCGCGGCGAACCCGCCGGCCGCTTCCACGTGCACCTCGTAGATCACCATGTCCGGCCAGGCCACGCCGCGCCAGTCCCGCGTCTGCCAGACATAGGCATCCTCGGTCAGGACGGCACTGGGGCCTTCAACACCCTCGGGCTGCCAGCGCGAAGCGGGATCCGGCACCTCGCTGCCATCCGGCAGGCGAAAGCGGTAACGATCACCCTCCGCCGCCGTCGTGCGGATCCAATGCAGGCCATCGGGCTGCCGGAGCATCGGTAGCGCGGCCCCGCCAAGCACCAGTGCCACCTGGCCGATATCGGGCGCCCAGAGCCTGAACTCCACCATGCCCGCGCCCGTTGGCCACGCACCCAGACGAGCGGCAGCGGTCATGCGACAACCTGCAGGTACAGCGTCGACATCGGCGGCAGGGTCAGCCGCAGTGATTGCGCGTGCCCATGCATCGGCCGCGCGTCGGTGGCCACCGCCCCCAGGTTGCCTGCGTTGCCGCCTGCATAATAGTGGCTGTCAGTGTTCAACCGCTCCGACCACAGGCCGGACTCGGGTACGCCAACGCGGTAGCCCTCGCGGCGCACGGGCGTGAAATTGCTGACCACCAGCATCGCCGGTGCCTCGCCGGCCGGATCCTGCCGGATGAAGGCGTAGACGCTGTTGCGGCTGTCATCGGCCACACTCCAGGCAAAGCCGCGCTCGTCGCGCTCATCGCGATGCAGTGCGGGCTGGTGCCGCAGCTGTGCGTTCAGATCACCGACCAGACGCATCAAACCGCCGCCTTCGGCGGTCGCGGCCTGCTCCCATTCCAGCCCGCGCTGGTGCGCCCACTCGCCCGCTTGGCCGAACTCGCCCCCCATGAACAGGAGTTTGCTGCCCGGGTGTGCCCACATGAAGGCGTAGTAGGCGCGCAACTGGGCGAACTGCTGGGCACGGTCGCCCGCCATCTTGTTGAGCAGCGAGCCTTTGCCGTGGACCACCTCGTCATGCGACAGCGGCAACACGAAACGCTCGGAGAAGGCATACACCAGGCCGAAGCTGACCTCGCTGTGGTGATGCGGGCGATGCACCGGGTCGCGCTGCAGGTAGTGCAGCGTGTCATGCATCCAGCCCATGTTCCATTTGTGGGTGAAACCCAGCCCGCCGTCGGCCACCGCGTTGGTCACGCCCGGCCAGGCCGTGCTCTCTTCGGCAATCACCAGCACGTCCGGGAAACGCTCGCGCAGGGTCTCGTTCATGCGCTGCAGGAAGGCCACCGCCTCCAGGTTCTCGCGGCCGCCCTGTGCATTGGGCACCCACTGCCCCTCCGGCCGGCTGTAATCGCGATACAGCATCGACGCCACTGCATCCACGCGCAGGCCGTCGATGTGGAAATGCTCGATCCACTCCAGCGCGCTGCCGATCAGGTAGGCCGACACTTCGTTGCGGCCGTAGTTGTAGATCAGCGTGTCCCAGTCGGCATGCTTGCCCTCGCGGGGATCGGCGTGCTCGTACAGGGCGGTGCCATCGAAGCGCGCCAGGCCGTGGGCATCATCCGGGAAATGCGCGCTGACCCAATCGACGATCACGCCCAGGCCGGCCTGGTGACAGCGGTCCACGAAGCGGGCAAAGGCTTCCGGGGCGCCGTAGCGCGCCGTCGGTGCGTAGATCCCCAGCGGCTGGTAGCCCCAGGAGCCACCAAAGGGATGCTCACTGATCGGCAGCAGCTCGATGTGGGTGAAGCCCAGCCCGGTGACGTGGGGGATCAGCCGATCCGCCAGCGCATCCCAGTCCAGCACGCTGCCGTCCTCGGCGCGCTGCCAGGATCCCGCGTGCACTTCATAGATGGACAACGGCGCGTTGACACCCTGTTGCCTGCGGCGCTGCAGCCAGGCCTGGTCGGTCCACTGCAGCGGCGCGGCAGACACCACGCGTGAGGCGGTGGCGGGTGAGCGCTCGGCCCAGCGTGCCATCGGGTCGAGTTTGTCGGGCAGGGTCTGGCCGTCTGCTCCGATCAGACGGAACTTGTAGCACGCCTCCGGCTGGACCCCGGGGATGAACAGCTCCCACACGCCGGCAGCATGTCGCAGCCGCATCGGGTTGCGGTGACCGTCCCAGGCATTGAAGTCGCCGACAACCGCCACGCGCTGCGCATTCGGTGCCCAGACGGCGAAACGCACGCCCTCGATGCCTTCAACGGTCATTTCGGTAGCGCCCAGTGCGCGCACCGCTTCGGCATCACCCTGGTGAATACGCTGCAGCAGCGCCTCATCCAGCAGCGGGCCGAACGCATATGCGTCGTGCACCTGCTCGACGCGGTCGGGGAAGTGCAACGCCAGCAGCGGAATCGCGTCGGCACCGGCGCGCCCCTCGAACAGGCCCGGCAGATCAGTGCTACGAAGGTCCCACCGGCGGCCGCTGCCCTCGATCACCTCCACCCGGCGTGCGTTTGGCACCAGCGCGCGGATAACACGGTAGCCGTTGCCATCGTCATGCGGGCCCAACCAGGCAAACGCATCGGCCGGGCGACCCTCTGCCAGCGCCTGCAACTCGGCCGGCATCGGCGAAACCGCAACACCCTGCGTCACCGCGTCGTAGTCGAACGCCACCGCACCCCGTCCTTGGTCACTCATGCAGCCACCTGGCAGGTCTGCTGGTACAGCGCCAGGTAGGCCTTGCCGGCGGTTTCCCAACCGCCCGGACGCAGCATCGCCGCACGTCGCATCGCATGCATCAGCGCCGGCAGCCGGAACGTGCGCATCGCCCGCTCCACGCAGCGGCGAAGCCCATCGGCATTGGCGCCATGGAACAGGAAACCGGTCACACCGTCCTCAACCGTATCGACCAGGCCGCCCGTCGCATGCGCGACCGGCAGGCAACCGAACCGCTGCGCATACATCTGGCTGAGACCGCAGGGTTCGAAGCGTGAAGGCATCAGCAGGAAGTCAGCGCCGGCGAACATCTGCCGTGCCAGGCCCTCCTCGAAGCCGATGAAGGCGCCGACCCGCCCGGGGTAGCGCTGTGCCAGAGCCTTCACCTGCGCCTCCACCTGCGGCTCGCCACCGCCGATCACCACCAGCTGGCCACCGGCGGCCACAATCTGCGGGGCGACGTCACAGGTGATGTCCAGGCCCTTCTGATGGACCAGGCGCGAGACAACGGCGAACAGCGGACCCTGCGAGGGCTGCAGCCCGAAGGCCTGGCGCACGGCCTCCGCATTCTCTTCACGACCCGCGCACTGGCCGATGCTGAAGCGGGCCTTCAAGTGAATATCGCGTCGCGGATCCCAGCTGGCGTCAATGCCATTGACGATGCCACTGAGGTGGCCACCGGCAGCGCGTCGCGCCAGCAGTTCGTGCAGGCCACAGCCGTCCTCGGCAGCGGTGATCTGCTGCGCATAGCGAAGGCTGACCGTGTTCAGGCGGGTGGCATTGGCGATGCCGCCCTGCAGGAACGACATGTGGCCGTGGAAGTGCAGCTCGTCCAGATGCTCCGCAGGCACGCCGAGGGTCGGCGCCAGAGCAAACG
The DNA here is from genome assembly GCF_003105135.1 of Stenotrophomonas sp. SPM. NCBI lineage: Bacteria > Pseudomonadati > Pseudomonadota > Gammaproteobacteria > Lysobacterales > Lysobacteraceae > Stenotrophomonas > Stenotrophomonas sp. SPM. Next base: position 285,261 of record NZ_QETL01000001.1, read on the forward strand.
GGAACAGACCCTGGTAGGCCAGGTTGTGGATGGTCAGCAGGGTCGGCACCGCAGTGCGATCCCAGCGCACATAGGCGGCGGCCATCGCCACCGGCCAGTCGTTCAGGTGCAACAGCTGCGGCGTCCAGTCCAGCCCGGCCCGACCGGCGGCCAGTTCCGCAGCGGCATGGGACAAGGTGGCAAAACGCACTGCGTTGTCCTGCCATTCGCGGCCCTGCGCATCCACATAGGGCGAACCCTCGCGTTCATACAGCGTGGGCGACAGCAGCACATAGATCGGAAGACCATCGGCCTGCAACGCCATGGCCACGGTGCAGGCCGGCAGCCCGGCACGCCCGGCGACGCGACCTACTTCACGCAGATGCGGCAGGCGCTGCAGCACTTCGGGATAGCCCGGCAACAGCACGCGCGCATCACAGCCGCTGCGCACCGCACGCGGCAGCGCGGCCGCCACATCACCCAGGCCGCCGGCCTTGATGAAGTCCGCCATCTCCGTCGCCACGAACAGGACCCGCTGCACCAGCTCCGGCAGTTCAACCGGCTGTGACGGGCCACGACGGGTGCCAATCGGCATCAGGTCGAGGGCGGGCAGGACAGTTTCTGCAACGGGATCGTGCAGGGAATCGGCGACAAGGTCGAGGGCCATGGTGAACTTCTCTGAATCAGTCGGGCAGACGCCGGCCGCGCCCGAATGGGCGCCAGGTCTGGGCGGGAAGTCGTCGCGGAACGTGGGGGACGTTTGCGTAGGCTCTACGCGACTTTGCACTGTTCCATATCAAACACCCGTGAAGCGACGGCGATTTGTTTGTGACAGGGCAGCATCAGCTCAGTACCCATCGTTGGGTACGTGCTGTTGTGGACACCCTCCGTCACCCGGTCGCAGGCCTCACCCGGCTGCACTAGACCAACATCAATCCGCGGCACGCGCCGGGCGCGTATCTCTATGCAGGAACCCCACACCGGCGCTGCCGGCTCCCAGAAGACCTGCGATGAGCTACACCCCCGACAACGCCCAGCTGCTGAACACCCTGCAGAACGTCATGGTGATCTCCACCACCGATCGGGGGCCAGGGGCAGTGGGACGCGCTGCGCGGTAAAGGCCGCACGCATTGCGAGCTGTATTGATGGCGTGATGCATCCGCCGGGCGCAGCCCGGCGCTACCGCCGTCGCGAGGTCAGTCTGGACGGCTGTCCGCGGCCACCGCCAGCCCGGCCAGCCGCTTCGCCTGCAGCAGCAGGATCTCGCGCTGCTTCACGGCGATCACGCCGTCATCGGTCAACCGCCGCAGCACCCGGCTCGCGGTCTCCGTCGCCATGCGCAGATAGTTGGCGATCTCGTTGCGCGCCATGGCCAGCTTGAACCGCGTCGCGGAGAAACCACGCCGGGCATAGCGCTCGGACATGTCCAGCAGGAAGGCGGCCATGCGCTCTTCGGTGCGATGGTTGGCCGCCAGCGTGGCCACCTTGCCGATCTCCGCGCTGAGCAGGCTGAACAGCTTCGCCTGCAGCCCCGGCATGCGGGTCGCCAGCAGGCTCAGCCTGGGGAAGGAAATCCGGCACAGGTGCACGCAATCCAGCGCCACGGCATTGCAGAGGAAGCGCTCGTGCTGCAGAAATGCAGGGCGTCGCCATCATCGGCGGCGGCCGGGTTCATGCCACCGCTGTTCACTGGCCGCCCACCACAACGTGCAGCTGCAGCGTGGTGCCGTCATCCAGATACAGCGGGAACTGCAGGCCCGCCGTGCCAGCGGCCAGCCCCTGCACCGCCTCGCGCGGCAGCACCAGCCTGCAGTAGGTGCCCCCGTCCAGCAGCACCGCCTGGTCGCCCCCATGCAGGGACAGAGCCGTGCCCCAGCCCCCATTGCCCCCGAACCGGGTCATGTTCTCGACAGTCTCGCCGGCCAGAAGCTGGCCCAGGTCGGCCTCGTCCAGGCCCACCTGCATATGCTGTTCCTGCAGCAGGACCTTCATGCGACAGGCTCCAGCAAGCGGGACATGGCCAAGGGGACAGCAGGGACGTGGAACATGGAATCAATTACCAGACAACATTCGTGGCCACCATTAAACCGCACTCAGCCGTTGTAGAGTCGAGCCATGCTCCACTGCGTTTGCCTCCGCCACGCCCACCACCCAGACCCCGACCATGCCCAGCACCCGCAACGGATTGCCTGCTACCCGCCTCCTCATACCCCTGCTCCTGCTCGCCTCCAGCGCGCACGCGCAGACCCCACCGGCCGACATCGAAGCGCGCATCGCCCGGGTCGAGCACGGCCTTTCCAGCCGCATCGTGGTCAAGGGCCACGCGAGCCAGGAAATGACCCTGGCCGAGCGCATGGCCTTCCACGATGTGCCGGCGGTCAGCATCGCTCTCATCAACAACCAGCGCATCGAATGGGCACGGGCCTACGGCGTGCTTGAGCCGGGCAGCACCCGCGCGGCCACGCCGGACAGCCTGTTCCAGGCCGGCTCTGTCAGCAAGACGGTTGCCGCCGTCGGCGCGTTGCGACTGGTGCATCAGGGCCGCCTGTCACTGGATGCGCCGGCCAATACCCTGCTGCAGCACTGGAAGATCCCCGACAGCACGTTCACCGCGCAGCAGCCGGTCACGCTGCGCGGGCTGCTCAATCACAGCGCGGGCATCAGCGTGCACGGCTTCCTCGGTTACGCGCAGGGCGAGCGCCTGCCGACCCTGCTGCAGATCCTCGATGGCGTCGCCCCGGCCAACTCCGATCCGATCCGCGTCGAGGCCACGCCCGGCAGCGCCTGGACCTATTCCGGCGGCGGCTACACCGTCGTCCAGCAGATGATGGCCGACGCTGGCGCGCAGCCCTATCCGCAGTTGATGCAGCGCCTCGTGCTGGGGCCGCTGCAGATGCGCGACAGCACCTATGCCACTGACCTGCCGCCTGCCCAGCGCGCGCGTGCGGCCCATGCCCACCCCAGCGATGGCCAGCCGGTGGCCGGCGGTTGGCGGGTCTATCCCGAAGCGGCGGCGGCCGGGCTATGGACCACCGCCAGCGACCTTGCCAAGGTGGTGCTTGAGATACAGAACAGCGGTAGCAGTGCCCCGGGCAAGGTGCTGTCCAGCGCGATGGCCACGCAGATGCTGACCCGCGTCAAGGGCGACTACGCGCTCGGCCTGTATGTCGAGCCCATCGGCAGCGGCACCAGCTTCGCCCACACCGGCGGCACCCACGGCTTCCGCGCCCAGATCTATGGCTACACCCACACCGGCCAGGGCATCGTGGTGCTGACCAACAGTGACGGGGGCGCCGCCCTGGTCGATGAGATTCTGGTAAGCGTGGCGGCCGAGTACGGCTGGCCGGAGTTCCAGATCGTCGAAAAGCCCGCGATGGCCGCCGACGCCGCGCTGAATGCCGAGGTGGCCGGTGACTACGTGCTTATGGACACGCCCGCTCGTGTCACCCGCGAAGGGGATCGCCTGTACTTCCAGAGCGACCTGTTCGGTGCGCGGCCGATGGAGCTGTTCCGGCAGTCCGGGCGCGAGTACTTCACGACGGCGGAGGACATGACCATCGTCTTCCCGTTCGCGACGGCAGGCCGGGTGGCCGGCTTCGAACTGAAGCGCGGTGCCACCACCTACCCTGCGACCCGCAAGGAGTAGCCACTGATGCGCCTGCTGCATCGAATGACGATTCCGGTCCTGCTGGGTGTCGTCTGCGGGTGCACCCCACAGGCAACGACGCCACCAGCGGCCGCCGCCAGCGAGGACCCGCTGGCCATCGAAGACAACCCACCGAATGCCGAGGGCCAACCCATGCTGGATGATCTTGCCCGTGTGGTCCGCGACGCCGACCGCATCGTGGTCGTTGAACATTCCTACCGGTATGACACCAACGAAGGCATCAACAGCGACACGCCGCCCGCCGAGCGCAGATACCGCGACATGGTGCTGGCCAACGCTGACAAACAGTCGTTCCTCGCCACGCTGGAGGGAATCGATCCCTATGTAAGCATGTGGACTGCCGCCTGCATCTTCGAGCCGCATCACCGCTTCGAGTTCTACAAAGGGAACAAGCGCACCCACACGCTGGAGGTCTGCTTCCAGTGCAACCAACTCGAATGGGACGGCGCGAAGCATCCTGTTCCCCAGGCGTTCTACGCGGGCTTGGCGCCCTTCATCCAAAGCCTGGGCATGCAGCCGGAGCGCGACTGGCAGGCCCTCGCCCGGTTGTAGAGCCGAGCCATGCTCGACTGCACCGCCCGGCCGCCGTCACCGACGCGCGTTGGTGGCGCGGCGAGCCGATCTGGGTCAGCGCCGAGAAAGCCGGGTGCGCACGGCCACTTGGTCGTGGCCCGGCAGCGAGGCCGCGATCCAGGGCGTGCGGCCCAGCCAGTAGCAGGTCTACGACCGCAACATCGCGCTGGAAGACCGCGTGCAGACCGTGCTGGACTGGCTGGCACAGACCGGTGCGCAGGCGCCGCGCCTGGCGACGCTGTACATGGAAAACGTCGACAAGGCCGGCCACACCTACCGCCCGGAGTCAGCCGAGTACCGCGAGGCGATCCAGCGCGCCGATACCATCGTCGGCCAGGTGCGGGAAGGCCTGGACGCGCGGGGCTTGGCCAGCGATACCAACATCGTGCTGTTGTCCGACCACGGCATGGGCGAACTGCCGGAAGGCCACGTGCTCGACACCGAACGCATGGTCGACCCGACCGTTGCCGTGGCCACCAGCGTCGGCCAGCCGGTCGCCTTCCAGGCCAGACCCGGTCGCGCCGGCAGGACCATTGAGGGTTTCGACAACGTGGATGTCTACCCGCGGCTGGCCCGCCTGCTGAACGGGCCGGCGTCCGCCAATGACCCGGACACGTTTGACGCAGTTCTGCGCCGAGGCATCGAGGCCCCGGCACGTACCGGGGCCGCACAGACACTGGCCGAGCAGTCGGTCGCCGAGGTGCTGGCCCAGCGTGACCGCTTCCCCACCCCGGGACAGGTAGATGCGTTGATGAGCCGTCACCCCCAACCGGGCATCCGGGAGCATATGCATGTCGGCATAACCGCCGGGCTGGCGGGCGCGTACGACGAGGCTCGCCGGCACTTGGCCCTGGCCGCTGAGGAAAGCCAAACAGCGCCATGGGTCGATGTGCTGAAGCGACGCTGTGCCGAGCTCACGTCACGACTGCAACCCGGCGGCGGCTTCGAGGCAGAGATCGCCGCCATCGTGGCGCGCACCCGCCGCGCGGTCGGCCTGCCGGAGTGGCGGTCGTCACCCCTCAATCCTCCCGGTTGATCACACCGAATCGCCCCTTCGTCGCACAGCGGTGTTCCCTAAGCCGGAACCGGGCTACGGTGCGGATTGACCCGCACAGGACTGCACCGACCCATGCACCGCTGGCTTCTGCTCGCCCTCGCCACCCTGCCCTTCACCGCTGGCGCCATCGTCATCCGCAGCGATGTGGATGACAGCGCCTACCGCGTTCCGGCCTCCGCCTTCCCGGCCCTGGCCGACATGCCCGGTGAGGGCCACGGCGTGCTCATCGCGCCGCGCTGGGTGGTGACCGCCGCACACGCCGCGCCGATGGAGGGCATGGATGCCGAGGTGCAGATCAACGGCCAGGCCTACCGCGTCGAACGCGTGGTCGTGCATCCGGGCTACCGGCGCCTGCCCGTTGCACTCGGCCAGGCGGCACTGGCCTCCGGCAACCCGGGCCCGATCCACGCCTTTCTCGCCGCCTCCGATGACATCGCGCTGATCCAGCTGGCCACGCCGGTCAGCGACGTTACGCCGGTTCGCCTCTATCGCGGGCAGGACGAAGCGGGAAAGATCGCCACGCTCGTGGGCAAAGGTGCCACCGGTACCGGCCTGGCCGGGCTGCTGCCAGGTGCGCCTCACCGGGGCGAGCTGCGCCGCGCGGAGAACGCGGTCACCGGCGGCAACGACCGCTATCTCTGGTATCGCTTCGATGGCCCGGGCGACGGTCTGCCGCTGGAAGGCGTGATAGGCGGCGGCGACAGCGGCGGCCCGCTGATGATCCGCGACCGCAATGGCTGGCAGCTGGTCGGTCTGGGCTCGTGGATCACGGCCGTGCCGGAGCATGCGCTGGAAGCGGGGTTCTACGGGCAGGTGGTGCACAACGTGCGCATCTCGCGCTATGCCGGTTGGATCGACAGCGTGATCGACGACGAGTTGTCGCGATCGCCTCGCTGAGGACACATGTCGGCGGCGTGCAATGCAGACGCCTGTCGCAATTTGCACAGGTGCCTGCGACACCAACGGCAGCAAGGGTTTTGGCGGCTTAACAGCGCTGCGAAAATGCTGGAAGCGACGGGGTTTGCAGTCGATCTGCAACCTGTCTGATCGGCACCTTGAGATAGCGCGGGTACGACTGACCTGCCACCGAAAAAGGGTGGCCGGGTTTCGAATCCCCGTGACTCAGTAGGTAATGTTTGCGCTTGCCAGTCGGCGTCACTTCGCGTGGCGCCGGCAGGCAATCCGTCTGCCGGCCATGGCGGGCGGTGCGTGGGGGCTTCGCGCCCACCAGCCTATGCCTACAGCTGTCCCGGGATTCGAACCACGTACCGCCCGTCACCTCTCTGCGTGGCGGCTTCCGCCTGTCCTGCATGGCGTCACCCACATGACCACATCCAAGTTCCCCTGACCGCTTGATCGCCCCGCCCCGGCCAACACCGAGGATGCCAACGAACCCCGCATCCCCGGCTTCATCAACACCCTGCACCGCATCGGCGCTGGCGCGGCCGCCGACGGCCACCCCTGGTCCGAACCGCAGCTGCGCCTGGGCCGCCGCATCGCCCTTGCCGACACGGACTGCGCACTGGCTGGCCTGCGCATCGTGCAGGAACTGGTACTCGCCTCCGAGCGCGTGCGCCAGAGCGGCGGCACCGGCTGGTCGATGCCGCCGTTTGGACAGCGGCGCTGGTTGCGGGCAGACTGGCCCGGGACGCAGCAGCAAGGGATCGATTTCATGGACGAATGTGGTTTGCCTGGGCAGGAACGCGGGGCCTCACGGTCTGCGCCCGTGCTGCGCCGGATCGGCAACGCGCTGGCGCTGGTCATCGGTGGCTGCACCGCCTGGCGATGACTGCACTGGCGTTGTTCGCTGGCGCGCTGTGCTTCTGGCCACAGGCACGGGCAACGCCCTCGCCCACGGCGCAGGCGGCCGTCGTGGTTTTTGCGACCCTGCTGGCAGTGCGCATGTACCTCGGCAGACGCAGACGCAGGCGCGACGACGATGCTGGTCGCGGCTTGCTGTAGAGCCGAGCCATGCTCGGCTGCGTTTCGATTGGCTCATCCGAGGCGCCGCATGCTAGATTGGCGCCGGTGCCACGAGGCACATGAGGTCGGATGCCATGGATGACCGCACCACCCGCCCGCTGATGCGCGCGCGCCTCGCCGTCGGGCGCTTTACCCTGCTTCTCTGTGCAGGCCTGCTGGCCGCCGGCCATGCCGGTGCGCAGGCAACCGCGCACGCGGAGGACGTCAAGGCCATCGAACAGGTGCTGGAAACCTTCCGCACCGCGCTGGTCAACAAGGACAAGCCTACCTACATGAGCCTGTTCTTCTCGGACAAGCCCGAGGACATCGGCTGGCAGTTCGTTTCCGAGGACGTGCGCCTGCAGGACATCCGCAGGACCAAGCCCGACGCGATCAAGGCGCGGCAGATTCCCTCGAACAATTTCATCTCGCTCATCGACAACGCGATTGCCTCGTCCACGCCGAAGGAAGAGGTTTTCTCCAACCCTAAGATCGAAACCGATGGCGACGCCGCCCCGCTGACCTTTGATTACACGTTCCTGTCCGATGGCGTGAAGCAGAACTGGGGCAAGGAGATGTGGCAGCTGATCCGCACCGAACAGGGCTGGAAGATCTTCTCGGTGATCTATTCGGTGCGTGACGAGCGCAGCCCGGCCGCCGAGTGATCTGTAGAGCCGAGCCATGCTCGGCTGCCTTTCGCTCTTCTGTAGAGCCGAGCCATGCTCGGCTGCGGTCTGCGCGAACCAGTCGAGCATGGCTCGACTCTACAAAAACAATGCAGTCGAGCATGGCTCGACTCTACAACAGCGGAGCCGTCGACGTTACTGGCGCGAGCTTTCCAGCTGCGTGGTCAGCAGCCGCGTCAGGTTCCTGCGTGCGAAATACCCCTGCAGCTGCGCGGCCTTGATGGTTCTGGCCTTCAATCTCGGCGCGCCATCGTCGCCATATTCAATGCGATAGCAGCGCGAGGCGCCGCACAGCTCGGCCTGGCTGGCGGTGACTATCACCACGGTGATCTCCAGGCTGGTGAAGGCGTTGCCGGTCTTGATGTCCGGGTTCTCGGTGCCGGCGCGGTCGATGAGGGTGCGGAACCGGCCAAGGTCGCGCTCACCGCCGCTGCTGAGGGGGCCGACATTGGTGGCGCGGCGGATGTCCTCGTCTTCGCTGGGAGTGCCCTTACTCCAGTGCTCGGTACGCTCGGGAATGACCGCGCGCACGACCGTGCCGTCGGGCTCGATCAGGTCGATCACCACGTCAAGCAGGTACACCGGCTCCAGGCCGAGGTTGGTCACAAAACAGTGCGCGTCCAGGTTGCGCCCCGCACCGGAGGTGATGAGGATCGAGGGACGCTGCTGGCGGCGGTAGCTGCGCAGGAAAAAGTTGAGGTAGACCACCCATATCAGGGCGGTCACGCAGGTCATCACCGCGGTCAGCAGCGGTGCGAAATGGAGCAGGTTCTGCAGCATCCTCGGTGAAACTCATGGACGTGGGGAGGCCCATGGTCGCGGTTGCGGTGCTTGTGGGTTGTGAAGTGTTCGGCTTCGATGCGGCGCGCGAGCATCCACGCATGGCGTGGATGTTCATGCGCGCGACCGGGCGTGGCCCTTGTTGCAGCGGAACACTGCACCTACCATCGGACCGCCCTTTCCCTATCCCCGCCCCGATGACGACCTTCGCTGAACTCAACGCCGCCCAGCTGGCCAACCACGCCCTCAACATCTTCATCGCCGAGGGCCGCCACATCGAGGGCGCGCGCGTGATCTACCGTGCCCTGCAGCTCGACCCGCATCAGCCCGATGCGCTGCGCAGCCTCAGCGATTTCCACGCGAACTCCGGCACCGAAGCCTTCTCGGCCGCCACCATGGAATACGCCCTGTCCGGCGCGATCGATCTGGATCCGGAAGAACGCCAGAAGCTGGAAGCGCTGCATTTCCTCGACATCTGGACCTGGGGCTTCGCCCGTCACAACTCCGGCGAAGCACAGCTGGGCGCCGAGGCCTTCAAGAACCGTGACGACTTCGAGGTCGACCACGCCGCCTACGCGGCCTTCCTCGGCACCATCGTGGAGCCGGCTGGTTCGCTGCAGGCTGCCTTCGAGGCCGCGCACCGCCTGTCCGGCCTGATGGCAGGCTTCCTGCAGCACGACGGCAATGACGATCCGGACCTGGACGATGTCCTGCGTGGCGAGGGGTTCGTTGAAACCGCCGAGTACCCGCAGTGGCTGCAGTCGTCCACCGATGACCTGGACGCACTGGACAAGGCCATCCAGGAGCAGCGCCAGAAAGGATGATCCGGCGCGACGGCTGCGCCCTGCCTTCGTAGAGTCGAGCTTGCTCGACTGCTTCTCCAACAGCAGTCGAGCAAGCTCGACTCTACAAGAGCGAGCCCGGCGTTACGTCATTGGGCGAGCGCGTAATCCAGGCCGGCGCACACCGCCGCCACCTGGGCGTCGTTGCATTCCTGCGGGTTGGTACGCGGGCTGTCCGGGTAGACCTCGGTGGTGGTGGCATAGCGGGCGTCGGTGAAACCGGCGCACGCACCGATCGAACGCGACTCGCCCCAGACCACGCCCGTCGACTGCAGCGGCAGGCCCACCAGGTTGCCCTCGGCGTCTGCCGGGGCGATGTGGGTGATCGGCGCAACGGCCTCGATCAGCGCTTTCTGGAAGCCGTGCTGCGGATCTTCGCTGTTCCCGATCACGTAGAAGCCATCGGGAATGGTGTCACGCTCGAACGGCTTGCCGTCGCGGGCGCAGCGCGCCGGGTCGAACTCGTGCAGGTCGCTGTCGGTGGTCTCGTGCAGGTCCAGGTGCACGCGGATGTCGGCCTTGCGCTCGGCCACCCAGCGCATCAGCGACGCGGCTTCCTCGATCAGGCCGCCGTCACGGAAGCTGCGGTTCGGGTCGATCGCATCCGGGTTCCAGCGCTGGATGCGCTCGTAGCCCCAAGGGCTGACGCACGGCGCCACGATCAGGTTCATCCGGCCCAGGTAGCGCTCGGCCTGCGCTTCCAGGAACTGCAGGGCGCCATGCACGCCGCTGGTCTCATACCCATGCACGCCGCCGGTGACCAGGGCGGTCGGCAGCACCGGGTTCCAGTCGTGGTTGACCACGGCAAACAGCGGGTAGTGGTCCGGGGCATAGTCGAGCTGGCCGTACTGGATCACGTCGAAACCGTCGTCCAGGCGCTCCAGGGCGGCCACCACATCATCGTGGTAGCTGCGCTGGCGCTGCTGGGCGGCCCGCCACTGTGCGCGTTCAGCATCGCCCCAGGGCTGGCCGGGGGTACCGATGGGATAGAACGGCGCGAGGGTCATGCAGGAGCTCCAGAAGGTCCAGTTGCGTTAGTGCAGCCGACCATTCTAAGCCGTCTGCCCGCCCCGGCCGAGACCCTCCCCTGCCATGCCCGCCACGGGCCACCCGCCCCCTTCATCCAGAGGCGGTCATCTGGTTGTAAAATCAACGGTTTTTGGCCCCTGGCTACTTGATGGCGAACGCCGCGCAGCCGGTCCTGGGTGGACCGGAGTTCCTCCGCCTGCTTGCCCGTCTCAGCGACGGTGCGATGCCGGCCAGCAGTCCCGCCCTGACCGATCGCCTCGGCCAGTGGGTGGACTGGAGCCGTGCCGTGGCCCTGTCCGGGGCGCTGGACGGCCGCCTGCCCGAACCGGGTGAGGCCGCCGAAGCGGTGGAGGACCTGCTGGCCGACTGCGCCCAGGCCGAGTCCAGCCTGCTGGCCTCGATCCGCGAGGATGCCGAGGCCGAACGCCTGCTGGACCTGGCCGAGGCCGCCGCGCAGGCCAACTTCGCCTCGCTGCGCCAGCGTTACCGCGTGCTGCAGCAGGCCATCCAGACCGCCACCGGACGCCTGCGCGGGCGCCTGCGCGACCAGCTGGTGCAGGCCTCGCCGGAGCTGGCGCGGCTGGCCGAGGTCGACGCGGTGATGGAACAGACCCTGACCCCGCGCGAGCACAGCCTGCTGGCCACCGCGCCGTCGGTGCTGGCCGCCCGTTTCGAACGCGTGCACGGCCAGCCCGGCTGGCGCGCGTCCTTCCGCAATGACATGCGCAACCTGCTGCTGGCCGAGCTTGAACTGCGCTTTCACCCGATCCACGGGCTGCTTGCAGCCCTGCGCTCTCACTGACCGGAACACCATGTCCAGAACTGCATTCCATGTCGTTGTTTTCCTTGTCGGCCTGCTGGCCGTGTGCTGGATCGGCATCGGCTACGTGGCGGTGCACCCGCTGGGCGCGGCGGTGGCGGCGATCATCGCGGCCTGCTACATCGCCGGCGGCGTAGAGCTGTACCGCTACCGCCAGGCCAGCAACGGGCTGCGTACCGCACTGAACGACCTGGGCGCCGCCAACGACGCCCTGGCGCCGTGGCTGGAGCGCGTACCGGTGGGCCTGCGCAACGCCGTGCGCCTGCGCGTGGAAGGCGAGCGCATCGCCCTGCCCGGCCCGGTGCTGACCCCCTACCTGGTCGGCCTGCTGGTGCTGCTGGGCATGCTCGGCACCCTGCTGGGCATGATGGATACGTTGCGCGGCACCGGCCTTGCGCTGCAGAGCGCCACCGACATGGCCGCCATCCGCGGCTCGCTGGCCTCGCCGGTGCAGGGCCTGGCCGTGGCCTTCGGCACCTCGATTGCCGGTGTCGCCAGCTCGGCGATGCTCGGCCTGCTGTCCGCGCTGCTGCGCCGCGACCGCCTGCAGGTCGTGCAGCAGCTGGATCGCGCCATTGCCGGCGAGCTGCACCCGTATTCGCAGGCCTGGCAGCGCGCCGAGTCGCTGCGCCTGCTGCAGGCCCAGTCGGCCGCGCTGCCCGCGCTGGTGGACCGCCTGCAGGCGATGACCAGCGCCTTTGAGCAGCACAGCACGGCCGCCAACGAGCGCCTGCTGACCGGCCAATCCGACTTCCTCACCCACAGCCAGGCACTGCAGGAACGACTGGCGGTTTCCCTGCAGCAGTCGCTGCGCGAAGGCGCCGAGGCCAGTGCCGCCGCCATTGCCGGCGCGCTGCAGCCGATGGCTGAGACCACGCTGGCAGGGCTGGCCAACCATGGCCAGGCACTGCATGCGCGCGTCGAGAGCGCCGTGCAGCAGCAGCTGGCCGGCCTCAGCGAAGGCTTCGAGCGCAGCCGCGTGGCCACCGAGGCGAGCTGGGCCAGGATCATCGCCGAGCAGACTCAGGCCCAGCAGGCACTGGTGGCTGATCTGCGCCAGCACCTGCAGGCCTTCAGCGAGGGCCAGGGCGCACAGGCCGAGACGGTACTCGCACGCATCGGCGAGCGCCTGCAGGCCGACGCCGCCGGCAACACCGAGGCGTGGCGTGCTGCCGCAGAACAGCAGCAGGCCGTGAACGCTGCGCTGGTGGAGCGCCAGCAGCAGGCACTGCAGGCGGTCGGTGCACAGCTGGATACGCAGGCACAGGCGCTGCTGCAGGCATTGGACGAGCGCCATGCCGCGGGCCAGTCGCTGCTGCAGGATCACGAGGCGCAGCGTTCGCAGGACTGGCAGGCCGCACAGGCCGCCGCCGCCAGCGCGCATGCCGAACTGCAGGCGGGCCTGGATGCACGCGAACAGCAGCGCCAGGCGCGCTGGGATGCGGTGGCCGCCGAGCTGCAGCAGGCGCACGTCGCCCTGCAGGCCCAGCTGCAGGCCGGCGACGAACAGCGCCTGCAGCAGTGGAGCACGGCACTCGACGCCATTGCGCAGGGCCTGGCCGAGCGCCAGCAGCAGGTCTGCGAGACCCTGGCCAGCACCGCACAGCAGATCGGCGAGAACGGCCGCGAACAGGCCAGCGCCACCCTGGCCGAAGTCTCCACCCTGCTGCAGACCGCCGCCGACGCCCCCAAGGCCGCGGCCGAGGTCATCAACGAACTGCGCAGCACCCTGTCCGAGAGCCTGGTGCGCGATAACAAGATGCTGGAAGAACGCGGCCACCTGCTGGCCACCGTGCAGACGCTGCTGGAAGCGATCAACCACGCCTCGTACGAACAGCGCAGCGCCGTGGATGCGCTGGTGGGCGGCTCGGCCGAGCTGCTGGAACGCGTCGGCAGCCGCTTCACCGACCACATCGCCGCCGAGACCGGCAAGCTCGACGGCATCGCCGAGCATCTCAGCGGCAGCGCAGCGGACGTCGGCCAGCTGGCCGGCACCTTCGGCGCCGCCGTCGAGCAGTTCGGCGCGGCCTCCACCGAACTGTCCGGGCGCCTGGAACAGATCGGCGGCGCGCTGGATGCTTCGCTGGCGCGCAGCGATGAGCAGCTGGCCTACTACGTGGCGCAGGCGCGCGAGGTGGTCGACCTCAGCCTGCTGTCGCAGAAGCAGGTGATCGAAGAGCTGCAGCAGCTGGCCGCCCGCCGCGGCAAGGCCGGCAGCGCATGAGCGACGAACTGGAGGTCGACGGCGGCTCACACGCCCCGATCTGGGCGGCATTCGGCGACCTGATGTCGGTGCTGCTGGGCGCCTTCGTGCTGATCCTGGTCGGCGTGGTCGCGGTGCAGCTGGAACTGTCGCAGCGGCTGGACCAGGAAGTGAAGCAGCGTCAGGCCGAAGCCAAGCGCCTGCAGACCCTGGAACAGGCGCTGGCCGGGCCCTTGGCTGCCGGTCGCGTGACCCTGGTCGATGGCCGCATCGGCATCAGCGGCAGCGTGCTGTTCGCACTCAACTCGGACCAGCTGCAGCCGGAAGGCCAGGAGCTGCTGCGCAGCCTGGCGGCGCCGCTGGCGGCGTACTTGGGCTCGCGCGAAGAGATCCTGATGGTCAGCGGATTCACTGATGACGCGCCGATCCGCGATGGCAACCGCCGCTTCGCCGACAACTGGGAGCTGTCCGCACAGCGTTCGCTGACGGTGACCCGCACGCTGATTGCCGATGGCGTTCCAGCCGATGCGGTGTTTGCCGCCGCGTTCGGCAGCGAGCAGCCGGTCAGTTCCAATGCCGATGAAGCCGGCCGCGCGCGCAACCGCCGCGTGGAGATCGCACCGATTCCCAAGCCGAAGGCCGCTGATGGCAAGTAAGCCGCAGACGCCGCGGGAAGGCCTGCGCGCACTGGTGCGCGACCTGGATGCCGGCTCGCGCAGCCTGGCGCATTACCCGCAGGTGCCGATGCTGGACCAGGTGCGCCGCGAGTGGAGCGCGCTGCGCAGTGAAGTGCAGGTGCGCCGTTCGCTGCGCGCGGAGGCCCCGGCCGATGGCGGCCCGTTGAATTCCGCAGTACTGGTGCAGCGCATGCTGGACACGATGCAGGCCACCAGCCCCGGCTACCTGCGGCACTTCATCGACTACATCGACACGCTGTCGTGGCTGCAGGCGTTGCAGGATTGCGCGGCGAGCGCCGCGGATACCGCGAAGCCCAAGCGCACGCGCAAGCCCCGTACCGCGGGCTGAGCGCTCCTGTAGAGCCGAGCCCACGCTCGGCTCCATCCAGATGCAGCCGAGCATCGGCTCGGCTCTACAGTTCGTCACTAAACCGCAGATGACAATGTCACCAGACAGTCATCTATGTAGCGCACCATTTTCACGTTGACCACGCGGCGCCTGCAGCGCCAGCGGTCGCATCCGTTGTCTCCCCTCCCGAACTCCATGAGCTCCGCACACATGCGGTGGCTCGTGCCTGCCTGAGTGTCTGCAACATGACGAAGACTATGTTGGCCGCCGCGCTGTCCATCGCGCTTGCTCCCGCGGCCTGGGCGCAGGACGCTGCCCCGACCTCCAGCACCGCCTCTGCGACCGACCTTGACGCCGTCTCGGTGATCGGCAGCGGTGAAGCGCGCCAGGTGCAGCGCATCACCCGCGAGAACCTCGACATCCTGCCGCCGGGCACCAGCCTGCAGAAGACCCTCAACCTGCTGCCGGGCGTCAACGCGCAGTCGGCCGATGCGCTCGGCACCAACGAACAGTCGATGACCCTGAGCCTGCGCGGCTTCAACTCTACCCGCCTGGGCTACACCCTGGACGGCGTGCCGCTGGGCGATGGCGCGTACAACAACTACAACGGCCTGACCATCAACCGTGCGCTGATCAGCGAGAACATGGCCCGCGCCGAACTGGCGGTGGGCATCGGCAGCCTCGGCACACCGTCCACCAGCAACCTCGGCGGCACCATCTCCTACACCTCCGACCGCCCGGCCAAGGAACTGGGAGGCCGCGTGGTGCAGACCTTCGGCAGCGATGCCAACCGCCGTACCTTCGTGCGCGTGGACAGCGGCGAGTACAACGGCTTCTCCGGCTACGTGTCGGGCATGAACGCCGTGTCGGACCTGTGGAATGACCAGACCGCCTACAACGAATCGACCACCAGACAGTTCAACGCCAAGGGCATGTGGAACTTCGACGGCGGCCAGATCACCGGCTTCGTCAACACCTCGCGCACCAGCCAGGCCGACTACTTCTACCTGTCCAAGGACGAAATGGCGCGCGGCCTGGGCTGGGACTGGGGCGGCTATGCGCCGGACTGGAACAAGGCCGTGGCCAAGGCCTACTGCAACACGGCCAGCTTCAATGCCAGCAAGTGCGACAGCAGCGGCCCGGACAAGGACGCCGACGGCGCCTTCACCGCCGGCCAGATCCTGCGCGATGACAACCTGTACTACCTGACCGGCGATTTCTTCATCGCCGATGGCTTCAGCCTGCGCGCCGTGGCCTACCACCACGACGACCGCGGCGAAGGCCACAACTGGAACAGCGGCGCCTACTCGCACAAGGGCACCGCGCAGGAAATCCCGATCATCTTCCGCAACACCATCTACACCATCGACCGCGACGGCGGCACCCTGTCGTTCGATTGGGACCTGGGCGCGCACCGCATCGAAGGCGGCGTCTGGTACGAGCGCAACACCAGCAGCGCCGAGCGTTACCAGACGGCGGTGGACGGCCCGCGTGACATGAGCGGCATGAACACCAGCCAGGCCGACACCGGCGTATTCGCCCAGCGCACCCGCTGGAAGACGCACCAGTTCTACCTGAAGGACACCTGGCGCCTGCTCGACGATCGCCTGACCCTGGAGTTCGGCGCCAAGAGCCCGCACGCCACCTCCGATGCGGAGGCCCTGCCGGGCGATGCGAAGACGCCGATCCCGGCCAGTTCCAACAACCAGTTCGCGACAGGCACGCTGAAGGCCAGCAAGAACTTCCTGCCCAGTGTTGGTGCCAACTTCCGCATCACAGACCACCACGAAGTGTTCGCCAGCTACGCCGAGAACATCGCCATGTTCCAGGGCGGCTTCAAGCTGGGCCCGCAGGCCGTGAGCCAGGCCACCTGGAATGCGCAGGGCAACCTGAAGCCGGAAGAATCGCGTTCGATCGAAGCCGGCTACCGCTTCGTCACCGACACCCTGCAGACCTCGCTCGCCGCCTACAGCGTGCGCTTCGACAACCGCCTGCTGCAGTACAACCCCTGCGACTCGCGCCAGCCGGTGGGCCCGACCTGCGGCAACCGCTTCTACAACGTCGGCGGGGTCGACAGCCGTGGCGCCGAACTGACCGTGCTGTGGACCCCCAGCGAGTACTTCAGCTGGTACACCTCGGCCTCGCTGAACCGTTCGACCTACGCCTCCAACTACGTGCAGGCCGGCGTCGAGCAGCAGATCAAGGGCAAGATCCAGACCGATACGCCCAAGCAGCTGCTGGCCACCGAGATCAGCTGGCGTGACAACGGCTGGTTCGCCAGCCTGCGCGGCAAGTACACAGGCGAGCGTTTCTACACCTACACCAACGACCAGGGCTTCGGCGGCTTCACCGTCTTCGACATGGCCGGCGGCTACGACTTCGGCCAGGTTGGCTTTGCCAAGGGCGTGCGCCTGTCGGTAAACGTGACCAACCTCACCGACAAGCGCTACGCCAGCAACCTGGATTCGAGCGTGTTCGCCGCCAGCGATCCGACCGGCAAGCTGTACGTGTTCCATGCGTCGGCGCCGCGCCAGGTGTTCGGCACCATCGACGTGCGCTTCTAAGCCAAGCGCCTTGACCGATCCCGAGGAGTCCACCGATGTTTGCTACCGCCCTGTTGCTGGTCGCCCTCTCCGCCAGTGGATATGCTGCCCCGCATGAAGCCAGCGGCGCGCCGCCGCGCACGCTGCAGCTGGGCGGCCGTACCTACGTGGACAAGGGGCTGGTCGCAGCCGGGCGGCTGCCGGCGGGCACGGTGGACTTCCTCGGCGATACGCTGGGCTCGTTCTCCTCGCTGGCGGTGCAGCCGGGCACCTGGAAGCGCACCGCCAGCGGCTACGAGGGCGTGCTGTGGACCCTGCCCGACCGCGGCCGCAATGATCCCGAGGCCGGGCTGTTCTATGACTATGCCGGCCGCGTCGAGCGCATGCGCCTGCGCATCGACCTGCCTGCCGGCACGCCAGGCACGGTCACCCTCGTGCCGGACAAGGGCGTGGTGCTGAAGGACTTCAATGGGCAAGCCTTCACCGGTGCAGACCCGGGTGAGCACACCGTCGCCCAGCGCGAGTTGGTGCTGCCCTCCCCGGCCGACGGCGTGGGCGCGGGCAAGGTCTCGCTGGACGCCGAATCGTTGCAGTTCACCGCCGATGGCCATTTCTACGTGGGCGATGAGTACACCGCCAATGTCTACTACTTCGATGCCCAGGGGCAGCTGCAGGGCGTGATCGTCCCTCCCGTGGCGATCCAGCCTCGCACTGATGGCAAGCCTGCATTTGGTTCGCTGGCACCGCCGCAGAGCGGCCGCCGCAACAACCAGGGCTTGGAAGGCATGGGCCTGTCGCCGGACGGCAGCCGCCTGTTCGTGGCCCTGCAGAGCGCCACCCTGCAGGACAGTGCCAAGGGCAACGCCGCGGGGCGGGTCAATACCCGTGTGCTGGTCTATGACGTGACGACCTCGCCGACGCCGCAGCAGCCGATGGGCCATTACGTAATGGCCCTGCCCGCCTACGCGCACGACGGCAAGGGCAAGCTGGACCGCACCGCCGCGCAGAGCGAACTGCGCGCCCTGGATGCCAATCGCTTCCTGCTGCTGGCCCGCGATGGCAACGGTCTCGGCAAGGACGGCGATGACCCGATCATCTACAAGTCCGTGCTGCTGGTGGATGTGGCCGAGGCGAGCAATCTGGCCGGCACCGCGTATGAGACCGGCACGGCGTCGGTGCTGGCCGACCCTGCCAGCACGGTGTTGAAGGAAGGTATCACCCCGGCACGCAGCGATGAACTGCTGAACCTGCTGGATCGCCCCCAGCTGGCCCGCGTGGGCCTTGACCTGGAGACCGCGCGCGGCCCGCATGCTGGGTTGCTGTCGGAGAAGTGGGAAGCGATGGACGTTCTGCCCGCGCTCGATCCGCAGCACCCGAAGGACGTGCTGCTGCTGATCGGCAACGACAATGACTTCATCGCCCGCCACTGCCGCATGCAGGGCGAATCCTGCGACAGCGCCTACGACAACGACAACCGTGTGCTGGTGTACCGCCTGACCCTGCCGTAAGACATCGCCGGGCATGGCCCGGCGCTACCGGATCAATCCGGATATCTACTGTAGAGCCGAGCCCATGCTCGGCTGCGACAGTGGCACGCAAAAGCGGCCGAGCCCATGCTCGGCTCTACAACATCGCGACCGTTCGAGGCATCGGATCCGCAGCAGCTCAGCCGCGGAGGGTCGCGCCGCCGTCGACATACAGGTCGCTCATCGCTACGTGGCCGGCCTGTTCGGAGAGCAGGAACATCACCGAGCGGGCGATGTCCTCCGGGGTGGCCAGCTTGCGCAGCGGGATGCCGGCCTTGTAGGTGTCAAGGTTGCCTGTAATCACCCGCTCGGCGCCCTGCGCGTCCTCCCACATGCCGGTCTGCATCGGGGTCAGGGTGGAACCGGGGGCGACGATGTTGCAGCGGATGCCCAGTGGCGCCAGCTCCAGCCCCAGGCAACGGGTGAACATGGTGGCTGCGGCTTTCGATGCCGCGTAGGCGGCCATGCCATGGCGCGGCACGCCAGCCGCATTCGAACTGACAGTGACGATCGCCCCCTGGCGCCGCGGTGACATCACCCGCGCCAGCGCGCGGCCGACATGGAACACGCCATCGGCATTGACCGCGAACACGCGTCGCCAATCCTCATCGCCGGTGCCGGCCACGTCACCCACGTGCAGCACGCCGGCCACGCTGGCGGCCAGCGTAATCGGTCCAACCGTCGCCTCGACATCCGCCACCACGGCATCCACCGCCGCGCTGTCGGTCACGTCCAGCGCCCGTGCATGGACGCGTGCATCGTCTACCCCAGGCCTCTCACGATCCGTCGCCACCACCGTGCATCCCGCATCGGCAAGCAGCCGCACCAGCGCTGCGCCAATGCCACCGGCAGCCCCGGTCACCAGCGCCACACGTCCTTCAAACCCGGTCAGCTGCATGCTGCGATCTCCTGTTGATCATCCCACTTCCGCAGCCGTGTCGACAACCACGGCGCCAGCTGCGCCACCGCATCGCGGCCGGTCAGCTCGGCGTGCAGGAACGGCAGT
Organism: Stenotrophomonas sp. SPM; assembly: GCF_003105135.1. Classification (NCBI taxonomy): domain Bacteria; kingdom Pseudomonadati; phylum Pseudomonadota; class Gammaproteobacteria; order Lysobacterales; family Lysobacteraceae; genus Stenotrophomonas; species Stenotrophomonas sp. SPM. Next base: position 304,960 of record NZ_QETL01000001.1, read on the forward strand.
TCCAGCGCCTGCACCTTGCGCGCATGCGCCATCCACAGCGCCGATTGCAGCTGTGGCCGCGCCTGGTGGTCACGGCCCGCGCGCACATGCACCAGCGTGCCGTCGTACGGGCGATGGTGGTGCTCACGGATCAATCGATTGGTCCCGGTGACGGCACGCACCACCCCGTCCAGCACCACGTCCGGCAGGCTGCCCAGCGCGCTGCCGCCACGCCGCAGAAACGCGAGGATACGCTCGCGGCTGTCCAGTTCCGGGCGGGCATCGGGATCGTGGCCGGCAATGGCCAGCAGCGCGCGCAGCGCCGCGATGGCATCGGGCTCCGGCTCGGCCCGCCAGCATTCGCTGGGATAAGCATCCAGCAGCACCAGCTCACCCACCTCGCGGCCGATCTCGTGCAGGCGCACCGCCATGGCCTGGGCCAGGATGCCGCCTACCGACCAGCCCAGCAGATGCACCGGCCCCTGCGGTTGCAGCGTGGCGATGCGGCGCACGTAGTCGTTGGCCATCACCTCGATGCTGGACGGCATGGCCTGCTGCGGATCCAGCGCCGACGACTGCAGGCCGTGGACCGTGCGCGCCGGCTGCAGCGCATGTGCCAGCGTCCGGTAGTTCCAGGCAATGCCGCCGGCCGGATGCACCACGAACAGCGGCGGCGCGGCATTCTCCGCCGTGGCCAGTGCAATCACCGGACCCAGCGCGTGGTCGGCCAGCGCCTGGGGCTCGGCAATGCGTGCGGCCAGTGCGGCGACGGTCGGCTGCGCAAACAGTGCGCCCAGACCAAGATCGCAGCGCCAGCGTTGTTCGATGGCCAGCAGCAGGTGCACGGCCGACAGCGAATCGCCCCCGAGGCTGAAGAAGTCCGCGTCCACAGCCACCGGCAACTCGCGGCCCAGCGCGCGTGCGAACAGCTCTGCCAATTCCTGCTCCAGCGGCGTACGCGGCGCAAGCCCGGCGACATCCTGCTGCGGCGGCTTCGGCAGCGCCGTGCGGTCCAGCTTGCCGTTGGCCGTTACCGGCCAGTGGTCCACGCCGACGAACGCCGAGGGCAGCATGTAATCCGGTACGCGCGTGGCCAGATGGCTGCGCAGTACCGCGGCATCCGCGCACGACGAGGGCACGTACGCCACCAGCCGCGCATCGCCCGGCGCGTCGTGGCGCAGCAGCACTTCCACCCGGTCCATGCCCGGCAATTCGCGCAGCGCGGCCTCGATCTCGCCCAGCTCGATGCGCAGGCCACGCAGCTTGACCTGGTGGTCGCTGCGGCCCAGGTATTCCACCGCGCCATCGGCACGCCAACGTGCGACATCGCCGGTACGGTAGATGCGCTCCCCGGGCAGGAAGGGATCGGCCAGGAAGCGCTCGGCGGTCAGGTCATCGCGACCCAGGTAGCCACGCGCCAGCTGCACGCCGCCCAGGTACAGGTCACCCGGCACGCCGACCGGCAGCGGCTGCATGCGCGCATCCAGCACATACAGGCGGGTATTCCACACGGGGAAGCCGATCGGCACCGGTCGCGCGCGATCCTCGGCCGAGGCTGGCCACCAGCTCACGTCTACCGCGGCCTCGGTCGGGCCGTACAGGTTGTGCAGTTCCGCCTGGACCCGGCCGTGGAAGCGATCACGCAGCGCGGCGTCCAGCGCCTCGCCACTGGCAAACACCCGGCGCAGCTGCAGGCCCTGCGATGCCGGCGCGGCGAGGAAGGCGTCGAGCATGGACGGCACGAAATGCGCGGTCGTGATCTCGTGGCAGCGGATCAACCGCGCCAGCTCGGTCGGGTCACGATGCGCCTCCGGCCCGGCCAGAACCAGGGTCGCGCCACACAGCAGCGGCAGGAAGAACTCCCAGACCGACACGTCGAACGTGGCCGGGGTCTTCTGCAGCACGCGGTCATCGGCGGTGAAGCCGTAGTGCTCGCGCATCCACAGCAGGCGATTGACGATGGCGCGGTGCTCGATGACCACGCCCTTGGGCTCACCGGTCGAGCCGGAGGTGTAGATGACATAGGCCGCATCGTCCGGCGATGGCGGGACCCACGGCGCCGCGAGACTCACTGCGGTCCACTGCGTGGGCGCCAGCACCGGCACCTCGCCCAGCCGTACCTGTACGTTGGCCTCGGCCAGCACGCAGGTCGGTCGTGCCGAGGCGAGGATGCGCGCCAGGCGTTCATCGGGATGGGCAGGATCCAGCGGCAGGTAAGCGGCGCCGGCACGCAGTACGGCCACCAGCGCGACCACCAGCTCCAGCGAGCGCGGCAACGCCACCGCGACCACCCTGCCCGGGCCGACGCCCAGCGCGCGCAGCTGGGCCGCCAGCGCGAAACTGCGCGCTTCCAGCGTCCCGTGGTCCAACGAGACGTCGCCGAACACCAACGCCGTCGCCTGCGGATCACGATCCATGCCCTGCTGCAGCAGCTCCACCAGGGTAGTTTCGGGCAGCGCATGGGCGGTGGCGTTGAAGCCGTGCACCGTGCGCTGCGCCTCCTCGGGCGTGGCCAGCGGGACGTCGGCCATATCGGACGCCTGCAGCGCGGCCGCCACGAAATGCAGCAACCGCGTGGCATGCGCCTGCACGTCGTCGCGGCTGTACAACGCGGGATTGGCCTCGATCTCCAGGTCCAGCAGGGTCTGGCCGTCGCCACGGAAGCCCAGGGTCAGATCATCCACCGGGCCAGTGCACAGCACGTCCAGCGTGGCCTCGACGCCGGGCAGCGCCAGCGGCCTGTAGAACGGCTGCACGTTCACCAGCGGGCCGTGCAGGCGCTGCTGCGCACCGACCAGGCCGAGGTCACGACGCAGCTGTTCGCCCCGGTAGCGCCCCTGCTTGCGCCCCTGGCTCAATTGTCGGCCAATGCCACGCACAACGTCTTCGACGCTGCCCTCGCCCGCCGCGACCCGCAGCGGCAGCACGTTCATCACCATGGCCGGCACCCGCGCCGAGGCATTGCCCAGGCGCCCCATGTAGGGCGCGCCCAGCACCACTTCCTCGGCCGCGCTCATACGTCGCAGGTACTCGGCCGACAGCGCGGCCAGCACGTCCGGCCACGGTTGCAGCCACCGCACCGAGGTCTGCAGCATCAGCTCGCGGAAAGTTGCGTCGAGCGGCTGCACGAAACGCAGCGCATCGTCGCTGGCCGCTACCGTCCCGGCCAGCCCCGCACCCGCGGGCGCGCCCTGCAGTTGTTCGTGCCACCACTGACCCGCCAAGCCCCGACGGGAATCTGCGCGATAGCCGGCATCATCGGCCAGCACGCCGGCCAGCGGCGGCAATGGCTCGCCATCGCGTCCCGCATACAGCGCACACACGCGGTCACTGAACAACGCCATGCCATAGCCGTCGGTAGCCAGGTGGTGCACGCGCAGGTACCAGACCCAGCGCTGCCCACCCAGATCGAACAGCACCTGCTGGCTGATGCGGTCACGGCTGGGATCCACCGCCGCCAGGCGGTCGGCCTGCATCGCGGCACGCGCCACCGCAGCCGGGTCAGCCTCGGAAGACACATCGCGCAGTGACAACAACGGCACATGGGCGGCGTCGTGCCACTGCAGCGGCTGGCCGTCCTCGCCTTCGGCAAAACGCAGCGCGAATGCCTGCGCTTCGGCCGCCGCCTGGTTGGCTGCGGCCACGAACGCGTCGACGTCCAGCGCCCCCTCGATCCACACGGCATGGGCCGTATTGAATGAAGGATTGTCCGGTGCCAGGCGCTGGGCAAACCACAGGCCCGACTGCGCCTCGGTCAGCGCTACCGGCGCCGCCAGCCCCGCGGCGTTCACGCCTGCTGCGCCGCCTGCAGCTTCTGCACCACCGCCCACCACTGGCGCAGCGTGCTGTGCTCGGCCAACTGCGAGAACTCCAGCGGCAGCCCGGTGTTGCCCCAGGCCAGGACCAGGCCGAGCATGCGCATCGAATCCAGGTCGAGGTCCATCAGGTTGTCGTCGTCGCCGATATCGGCCGGCTCGCAGTCCAGCACGCGCGCCACGTCGGCGCGCATTCGCTCAAGGTCGAGCACGTCGTTGGTCGTGGCCATCAGAGCACCTCCAGCAGCTGCGCGGTGGTCATCGGTACGCCACTGGTGCGGGCGATCCAGTGCAGGGCCTGGTCATGGTCGGCGCGCGAGAAGTCGGCCACCGCATCGGCGGCGATGAAGGCTTCGATGTCACGCTGGAAGGCCTCCACCACGGTGGCCGTGCAGCCGATATGCGCATACACGCCGGTGACCAGCAGCTGGTCGCGGCCGCGCACGCGCATCAGGGTTTCCAGGTTGCTGCGCTGGAAGGCGCTGTAGCGGTGCTTGACCAGCACCTGCTCTCCCGCCTGCGGGGCAAGTGCATCGATGATCGGTTCGTGCTCCTCGCCGCGGCGCATGCCCGGCCCCCACAGATCGGCCTGCAGGCCGCGGTCGCGCCGGTCCTGGTCGCCATGCTGGGCGGTGTAGAACACCGGAATGCCGTGTGCACGGCAATGCGCCAGCAGGCGCGCGATGTTGGCCACCGCCGGCTGCAGCGGCTCGGCACCGGCGTCGAACGCCGCCAGGAAATAGCGCTGCATGTCATGCACCAGCAAGGCGATGCGATCACGCTGCGGGCGCCACGGGCCTCGTGGGGCCGGCAGTTCGGCGGCAGTCGGCAAGGGGTATGGGGTAATGCGGGGCAGCGCCATCAGCGCGTTCCTCCTGTTTGTTGCAGATGACGCGCACGCAGCTGCGCGCGCAGTTCACGGCGGCTGATCTTGCCGACCGCCGTGGTATCGAAACTGTCCACGAACACCACCTGGTCGGGCACCTTGAACTCGGCCAGGCCGCGGCCGCGCATCCATGCCTTCAGCGCGGGACCCTTGATCGGTTCGCCCTGCTGGATGACGAAGGCGCAGCTGCGCTCGCCCAGGTAGTCATCGGGAATGGACACCACCGCCGCGTCGAACACGGCGGGATGGGCCAGCAGATGGTCTTCGATCTCCTCGGCGGAGATCTTCTCGCCGGCACGGTTGATGTGGTCGCCCGCCCGGCCCTGCACCACCAGGTAGCCGCCCGGCAGCTGCTGCACGCGGTCACCGGTGCGATAGAAGCCATCGTCGGTGAAGGCGCGCGCGTTGGCCAGCTCATCGTTGTGGTACGCGCCGATGGTGTACGGGCCACGGGTCAGCAGATGCCCCACCTCGCCTTCGGCCACGGGCTGGTCGTGGTCATCGACCACGCGCACCTCGTCATCCGGGCTGATCGGTCGCCCCTGGCAGGCCACGACCAGGTCTTCGGGGTCATCCAGCCGCGTGTAGTTGACCAGGCCTTCGGCCATGCCGAACACCTGCTGCAGGGTGCAGCGCAGGCCATCGATCACCCGCCGCGCGGCCTCCGGCACCAACTTGGCACCGCCCACCTGCAGCACCTGCAGGCTGGACAGATCGTGTTTGCTGGACGCTGCGGCCTGCGCCCACAGCAGCGCCAGCGGCGGCACCAGGCCACAGCAGGTCACCCGCTCGCGGGCGATCAGCGGGAACGCGGCGTCCGGGCCGGGGCCGGGGCTGAGCACCACGCGGGCGCCGGCATACAGCGCGCCAAAGAAGCCCGGCGAACTCATCGGGAAATTGTGCGCCGCCGGCAGCGCGACCAGATAGACGCTGTCGCGGTCGATGCCGCAGATCGCGTTGCTGGCGCGGAACGAATAGATGTAGTCGTCGTGGGTGCGCGGGATCAGCTTGGACAGCCCGGTGCTGCCACCGGAAATCTGCAGGAAGGCCACCGACTGCGGGTCCGGATCGGGCGGCAATGCGCTGCGGTTACCCTGCAGCGCATCCAGGGCAATGAACCCGTCCGCCTCACCATCGATGACCACATGCGCAATGCCCGGCACCTCCCCCTGCAACGCACGCGCCAGTCCGCGGTGGTCGAAGGTCTCATGCACGTCGGTGGTGATGTAGGCACTGGCTTCGGCCTTGCGCGCGAAGTGCACCAGCTCGGTAAGACGATGCGCCGGCAGCACGTACACCGGCACCAGGCCGGCACGGAACAGCCCGCATACGGTGGTGATGAAGCCGGCGGTGTTGCCCAGCTGCACCAGCACGCGGTCACCCGGCTGCAGGCCCAGGCCCAGCAGACCCGCACCGATGCGGCCGGCCTCGTGCCACAGCTGCGCATAGCTCAGGCGCACGTCGCCGGCCACCACCGCGGTCTCATCGGCGAACTGCTCTGCGCGCTCACGCAGGAAGGCCGGGAAGGTCTCGCCGCGCCAATGGCCGGCGACGCGATAGCGCGCGACCCGATCCTCGGGCCAGACCTGCTGCAGCGGCAGCCGCGGGGAGACAGCGTTGTTCATGGCATGGGCTCGATCAGGGGCGCCGGGTCATGCACACCCAGAGCGCTCAACAAGGCAGTGAATTTCGCGCCGGTCTCGGCCGCTTCGGCCTCCGGCTGCGAGTCGGCGACGATGCCGGCACCGGCGAACAGCCGCAGCTGCGTGCCCTGCAGGCGTGCGCAGCGGATCGCCACGTACCAATCGCCATCACCCTGCGCGTCCAGCCAGCCGACCGCACCGGCGTAGAAGCCGCGCGGCACCGGTTCCAGCTCGCGGATACGCTGCAGTGCGGCCTGGCGTGGCGTCCCGCAGACCGCCGGCGTCGGGTGCAGTTCGGCCAGCAGCGTGGCGGCCGGCGTCGAGGGATCCTTCAGGGTGGCATGGATGCGCGTGCCGAGGTGCCACATGCTGGCCGTGGCGTGCAGCACCGGCTGTGCCTGCGCTTCGACGCGGCTGCACCACGGCGCCAGGCCATCGACGATGGCCTCGACCACGTGGCGGTGTTCGTCATGGTCCTTGCGCGAGGCCAGCAGCGCCTGCGCAACGCGCTGGTCTTCAGCAGGATCACTGCTGCGACGGGCGGAGCCGGCCAACGGATGCGACAGCACCTGCGCGCCGCGCTTGTGCAGCAGCAGTTCCGGCGTTGCGCCGACCAGCCAAGCTGGCGCCTGGCCCGGCTCGACCGGCAGCGGCACGGCGTAGGTCGCCACCGAGGGATCGGCGCCGAGGCGTGCCAGCAGCCTGTCCGGGGCCACGGGAAGATCGGTGTGGGCCAACAGGCTGCGCGCCAGCACCACCTTGTGCAGGCTGGCATCGGGCGCACGCATCGCCTGTACGGCGGTGGCCACGGCCGCCGCATACTTCTCCGCCGTAGGCTGCGGCTGCAGCACGCCGCGCAGGGCCGGCGCGGCGACATGCTGCGGTCGCAGCCCGGGCAGCACGCGCTCGGGCTGATACAGCGCATCGTCCGCACGCGGCTCGAACGGCACCGCCCCCACCAGCAGGCCCGGGCCGCCGCGCTGCTGCGCGAAGAAGGCATCCACCCGCTCGGCCAGGCTGGCCAGCGCACCGGTCGGCAGGCTGGCGCGGCAACCGCGTGCATGCAGCTGCTTGTCAGCGTGCTGCAGCAGGAACAGTGCGGCTTCGTCGGCGTGGTGGGCAGGCGGCGGCGCAGCCTCCGGCCACGCCCCCTGCATCAGCGAATCGTTCATGCGGTCTCCTTTGCGCGGTGGGCCATGGCCAGGCCGCACAACAGCAACAGCAGCACGCCCACCAGCAGATACGGCAGGCTGGCGCCCGCGCGGTACAACAGCGTGCCCAGCATCGGGCCGGCGACCATGCCCAGCCCCTGCGCGGCTGCAACGGTGCCGGCGGCCGCGCCCTGCTCGTGGGGCTGCACCGCATCGGCGGCCAGCGCCTGGAACGAGGGGAAGACGAAGCCCATGCCGAACGCCGCAAACGCATACGCCGCCGGCAACTGCCAGGGCTGCTGCACGGCGGCGACCGAGGCGAAGCCGAGCCCGGCGATCAACGCACCGAGCGTGATCCAGCGGCGCGGATGCACCTCCAGCTTCATCACCAGCACCTGCGCCAGGATCAGGCCGACGCCTACCGCTGTGAGGGCGATGCCGGCCATGCGTGCGCCGGCGGCGGCATCCAGCGCGAAGCGATCAATGGCGAAGAATCCCACGGTGACCTGGGCGATGGTCACCGAGACCATGCCGACGAAGGCCGCCAGCTGCGGCAGGCGCAGGCGGGCATCCAACCGCGATATCGGTGCGCGGGTACGCGCCTGTGCAGCGGCCACCGGCGGCGTAGCCGGCAGGCGCCAGGCGATCAATGCCAGCGACAGCAGCGGCAGCAGCGCCGCCACGTACAGCGCCAGGGAAAGATTGCGATACGCCAGCCAGCCCGCAGCGGCCGGGCCCAGCACCATGCCCAGCGCATTGGCGCTGCCCAGCCGCGCCATGAACTGCGCACGCTGGCCGGTGGGGGCCTGGTCGGCGATGAGGGCGGCGGCGGTGGGCGGCACGGCCGCATAGAACAGGCCGATCAAGCCGCGTGCGCCCACCAGCACCAGCACCGACACCAGCACCGGCGGCACCACCTGCAGGGCAACATCGATGAACACCGCCAGGCCGACGTAGATGACGGTGTAGGCGGCCATGGCCAGCAGCAGCACGCGCTTGCGGCCGATACGGTCACTCAGCCGGCCCCAGGGCCGCGCGGCCAGCATCCACAGCACGCCGGCGGCAGTGACCGAGAGGCCGGCGTGCCATTCGGACAGGCCGAGCAGGCGCACCACCGGCCCGATCACCGCCACGAACGACATCATCGCCATCGTGCCGATCAGGGCGGCAAGGACCAGGGCCGGCAGACCGGCGACGACGGGACGTGCATGCATGGAACACCAGTCGATTCAAAGAAGGCGCCGACCCCGGCAGGGGTGAAGGCATCCTTAAATGATAACGGCTCGTATTTGCATTTGATACCCATTCGCTTGAACGCCCGGGTAACGCAGCGTCTCAACGAGGGCTGCGCAGCTCCAGCAGGCCACGACGGCGGAACCACCACTCCAGCGGCAGGGTCACCAGCGGCGGGATGGCCGCCAGCAGCGCCAGCGCACTGGCCCACCACGGCCAGCGCAGGCGGATGGCGGCGAACAGGGTGACCGCAACATAGACCATGAAGGCCACGCCATGCAGGGGGCCGAACACTTTGACCAGGGCAACATTGGCGTAAGGGCCGTACTTGAGCCACATGCCGATCAGCAGGCCAGCCCAGGTCAGCGCTTCGATGGAGGCGACCACGGCGAACAGCCGCCCGGTCGTATGCATGGGATTACGTCGGGTCACGCGCGGCTCCGGCAACAGGGTCAAACGCGAATGATACGCAGATGCACTCGCCCTGTAGAGTCGAGCCGTGCTCGACTGCTGTCGGCGGATGCCACATCAAGAGCCCTGTCCACCAAGGTGGACACCTACCGAAGCAATTTCCAGCAACACCTCATCCACCGGCCGCCCGTTGTCGACCAGGTTGAACATCACATGCGCCACGCCCTGCCCGTGCACGCGCTGCAGATAGGCCTGCAGCCCTTCGCGGCCCACCTTCAGGCCCAGTGGCAGCGCTTCCGCCGGTGCCTGCGGATCGGCCTGCAGGTCCAGCAGCATCGACTGCACGAACGGCTTGGCCTCACCGGCGCCCTGCGCCTGCTGCCACAGCCCGATGCGCCCCTCCTGGGCCGCCTCTTCGCGGTGGTAGGTGGCCCAGCCTTCCGCTTCGCGGGCGATCCACTGCAGGCTCTGCCGCGCCGTGCCGACCACCAGCATCGGAACGCGCGCCTGCGCTGCCGGCAGCACGTCGAACCCACCGGTGGCATCGCGCAGGCGCGCCCGTCCGGTCTCGTCCGGCGACAACGCCGCACGCAGCAGCGACCAGCGCTCGCGGAACGTGGCCGCTCTGCCCTCCAGGTCTTCAGCGAACGCTGCGAATTCTTCCGGACGATCGCCCGAGCCGAGGCCCAGCACGAAGCGACCGCCACTGATCCGGTCCAGGCTCAACGCGGATTTCGCCACGTGCAGCGGATGGCGCAGCGGCAGCACGATGGCGGCGGTGCCCACTGCAATACGCGTGGTGGCACCGGCCAGCAGCGCAAGCCAGAGGAAAGGATCGTCCAGCGCGCTGGTTGTCGCATCCGGCCCCTGCGGCACCATCAGCGGCACATCGCGGGTCCACAGCGCAGCAAAACCAAGATCATCTGCCAGACGCGCGACGCGTTGCGCTTCGGCAACGTCGGCAAGGCCGTGTGCAGCGACCGGCGTCATCAGCCCCAGGCTCAGGCCGTGTTGCGGGAACACCCGCGCATGGGCCGCATTGAAGTGGTTCATGCGCCGAGCTTATCGTGTGTGATGCACCCGCATCGTCATCATGGAAGGAACACTGCATGCATCCCATCCGCCCCGCCCGCCCCGACGACCTGGCCGCGATCAGCGCGATCTGCATGGCTGCTTTCAGCGAAGCCGTGGCGCCGTCGCTCAGCGCACAGGGCGTGGCAACGTTCACCCAGGTGGCCGCAGCCGATGCCTTCGCCGAGCGCCTGCAGGGTGACAACCACATCCTGGTCGCCGAGCAGGACGGCAACATCGTCGGTGTGATCGAGCTGAAGGAAGGCCGGCATCTGGCGATGCTGTTCGTCGATCCCGCCTGCCAGGGGCAGGGCATCGGCCATGCCCTGGTCCAGGCGGTCCTGCCGCAACTGCGCGTGCCGGCGATGAGCGTACGCGCCTCGTTGAATGCGGTGCCGACCTACCAGCGCTACGGCTTCGTCATCGACGGGGAGGTGGGCGAGTACAACGGACTGGTCTACCAGCCATTGAGCCTCGCCGCCCCGTAACCAGCGTCCGGCGTCAGACGAACATGCCGCCGGAGGCTTCCACGCGCTGGGCATTGACCCAGCCGGTGGACGGCGACAGCAGTGCCACCACCACCGGACCGATATCGTCGGGCAGCCCCGGGCGACCCAGTGCGGTGATCGAGGAGACCATGGCATTCATCTGCGCATCATCGCGCACGCGGCCGCCACCGAAATCGGTCTCGATCGCACCCGGTGCCAGCGTGTTGGCGGTGATTCCGCGCGCACCCAGCTCCTTGGCGAGGTAACGGGTGAACACCTCGATGCCGCCCTTCATCATCGCGTAGGCCGAGCTGCCCGGCAGCGAGAAGCGGGCCAGGCCGCTGGACACGTTGAGGATGCGGCCGCCATCGGCGATCAGCGGGAGCAGTGCCTGGGTCAGGAAGTACGGCCCCTTCAGGTGCACGGCCACCGCGTGGTCGAACTGCGCCTCGGTGGTCTCGGCGATGGGTGCGTACAGTCCTTCATCGGCGTTGTTGAGCAGGCCCTGCAGGCCACTGACACCCCACTGCTGCAGGGCGTCGCGCAGCTGGGTGGCGAAGGCCGGGAACGCCGAGCTGTCGGCCACGTCCAGCGGCAGTGCCAGCGCACGGCGGCCCAGCGCCTGCACCTGCTGCACGACCTCGGCGGCGGCGTCGGCCTGCGAGCGGTAGGTGATCACGATATCGGCACCGTCGCCGGCCAGGGCCAGCGCGGCGTTGCGGCCGAGGCCGCGGCTGCCACCGGTGATGAGGACGACACGGGAGGAAGTAGTCATGGCGGGCACCTGTCTGGGAGGAAGTGTGGCCAGACTATTGGGATTGCCGGCGCGCATAAATCGCGCGATCCTGATTTTACTGTTCAAGCCAGACGAACAATCCATGGACCGCCTCGACACCCTGCGCGTCTTCCTGCGCGTCACCGAACTGGGCTCGTTCACCCGCGCCGCCGACAGTCTGGGTCTGCCCAAGGCCAGCGTCTCGCAGGCCATCGCCCGGCTGGAGGCCGAGTTGGGCACCCAGCTGCTGCACCGGACCACGCGCCGGGTGCACCTGACCGCCGACGGCGCGCAGCTGCAGCAACGCGCGCACGATCTGCTGGACGACATGGACGAACTGCAGAACCTGTTCCGCCACGAGACCAGCGAGCTCAGCGGCCGGCTGCGGGTGGACATGCCCGGCGGCATGGCCCGCAACCTGGTCATCCCGCAGCTGCCCGCCTTCCTCGCCCTGCACCCGGGCATCGAGGTTGAACTGAGCGCCACCGACCGCCGCGTGGACGTGGTACGCGAAGGCTTCGACTGCGTGCTGCGGGTCGGCACCCTGGATGACAGCAGCCTGATCGCACGCCCGCTGGGGCAGATGCGCATCCTCAACGTGGCCAGCCCGGCCTACCTGGCCGCGCACGGCACGCCGCGCGAACTGGCCGACCTCGACCAGCATCGGCTGGTGCACTACGTGGGCACCCTCGGCCAGCGTTCGCCCGGCTTCGAGTACTTCGATGGCCAGCGCTACCAGACCTGGCCGATGCGTGGCGCGCTGACGGTCAACAGTGCCGATGGCTACAGCGCCGCCGCGCTGGCCGGGCTCGGCATCATCCAGGTGCCGGAGATGGGCGCGCGCGAAGCGCTGCGCGACGGCCGCCTGGTGGAAGTGCTGCCGCACTGCCTGGCCGAGCCGATGCCAGTGAACCTGGTCTATGCGCAGCGCCGCCACCTGCCGCGGCGGGTCGAGGCGTTCATGACCTGGCTGGCGGGCCTGCTCGCGGCTGAGATGCGGTAGTGCCAGCCGCTGGCCGGCAGCTGCGGCGCCGTAGTCCCCGGCATATAGCGGGCCGCAAGCCGGTCATAAGCAAACTGCATCAGCACAGGCGGGCGGGCTTCCTACAATGGCCCTTCACCCCCGTTCCTTCGAGATGCTGCCGATGCGCGCTGCCCTTCCCCTGTTGCTGCTGGCTACCGCGCTGAGCGCCTGTTCTCCCGCGCAGGCGCCGGTGGCGAGCGCGAAGGCCGCCGAAGCTGCGCCGGCAGCGACCATTGCCTGGCGCCAGGGTGATGTCGACGATGCCTTCAACGAAGCCGCCGAAACCGGCAAGCCGGTGCTGTTGTACTGGGGTGCGGTGTGGTGCCCGCCGTGCAACCAGCTGAAGGCCGGCCTGTTCAAGGATCCCGCCTTCATCGCGCTGACGGGCAAGTTCGTGCCGGTATACCTGGATGGCGACGAGGAAGGCGCGCAGGCCTGGGGCGAGCGCTTCGGCGTGCGCGGCTACCCGACCCTGATCGTGCTCGACCCGCAGCGCAACGAAATCACCCGCGTGGCCGGCGGCAACGACGCCGCCGAACTCACCCGCACGCTGACCGTGGCCGCCAGCCGACGCAGCGCCGTGGCCCAGACCCTGGCCACCGCCCTGTCGACCCCGGCCAAACTGGGCGCGGAAGACTGGCAGGTGCTGGGCGACTACGGCTGGGAAGTGGACGCGAACCGTCTGGCCGGCCAGCGCAAGGCCGACGAGGTACTGCGCCAGCTGGCCAAGGCCGCGCCCGACGCCGCTCTGCAGCGCCGCTTCGCCCTGCTGGCCCTGGCCACCGCGGAGAAGCCGACCACGCCGCCAACCGAAGTACGCGATCTGCTGCAGGCGGTGCTGGCACAACCCACCGAAGTCCGCCGCAACCGCGAGCTGCTGGGCTATGCCGGCGCCAACCTGGTGAAGCAGGCCAGTGCGGGCCCGGCCAGCAGCAATACGCTGGGCCAGCAGCTGCTGATGGCCCTGGACCGCGCCGACGCCGAACGTGGCAACCGCGCCGATGATGCGTTGTCGCGCGCACTGATCGAAGTCTCGCTGGCCCGCCAGCAGCAGCCCGAAGGTGCACTGCCTGCGGCGCTGGTGCAGCGGGTGAAGCAGCGGGTGACCGCCGCCGACGCCGCGGCCACGGATGCGCACGCGCGCCAGGCGACCATCAGCAGCGCGGTCTACGCCCTGCGCGAGGTGGGCGATGACGCCGGTGCCGAGGCACTGCTGCTGGCCGAGCTGAAGCGCAGCGAGCAGCCGTACTACTACATGCCCGAGCTGGCCGAACTGGCCGAGAAGCGCGGCGATACGGCTGGTGCGCTGGCGTGGCTGAAGCGTGCCTACGATGGCGCACAGGGCCCGGCCACGCGCGTGCAGTGGGGCGTGCTGTACGTGGAGGGCCTGCTGCGGCTGGCCCCGGACGATGCCCCGCGCATCGAGCAGGCCACCGATGCCTTGATTGCCGAGCTGCAGGCGCAGCCGTCGGGCTACCACCAGCGCACGAAGCAGCGTTTCGAACGGCTGGCGGTGCAGTTGAAGGCCTGGGGTGGCAAGCACCAGGGCGCGGAGACGCTGGCGCGGCTGCAGCAGCGGATGCAGCAGGCGTGTGGCGAGCAGATCGACAGCGCGTGCCGCGGTTGGTTGAGCTGAGTTTGATTTGAAAGCGCTGGCGGGTTGTTTCGCTGCCGTGGCGCTTTTGTTTATACGTGAGGAGATGGTGGCGGGGGGCA